>CAXMNF010000069.1:0-5501 GCA_964194645.1 uncultured Gammaproteobacteria bacterium | reverse complement strand
CACCTCGGCCAGCAGCTCGGTCCGATGGTCGACGCGCGTCTGGCGGATCTGGACCATGCGCGTCTCGGGTGCCATGGGCAGCCAGTTGACGTCGCCCGGCGGCTGCTTCGCGCTGGCGATGATGGCGAACGATCCGTCGGGCTCGATCGCCATGTCCTTCGCCTCCAGATAGCCCGTGGTGTCCAGGCTCCCGGTCGCGCCGTAGTTGCCGGCCTGGCTGCCGAAGCCCAGGTAGTAGACCGTGCCGCGCGTGCCGCTGATGCGGTACTCGAAGCTGCCGTTCACGGGCGCGGACAGATAGACGTTGTCCGGGTTGTCCATGCCCATCTTCACGGTGGGACCAGTCGCCTGGCGAAATTCCGGCGCTTGCGCATCGGAGGCCTCGACGAACGTCTCGAGCGCGGCGCGCGTGAGCCGGGTCAGGTAGCGCCAACCCTCCGCTCGCGTGTGCGGGTCGTCCGGCGTTTTCGGGTCGAGCACCACGGCGCCGGCAGCCTTCAGGGCATCGCAGAAGGCCTCCCAGGTGCGCCCGTCACGGACCCGTGCAAGGGCCTCGTTCGGATCGTGACTCATCGCGTCCTCGCTTCCCGGCGCCCGGGGCCGAGCGCGCGACGCCTAGTCTACCGGGCCGAGGAGCTTCGCGAGCGCGGCATCGTCGGGCGAGCTGGGCAGGACCTCGTCCAGCCAGACGCTCGGCTCCTGCGCACCCAGGCCGACCACGCGCACCTGCACGGCCAGGCCGCGCACCCGCTCCGCGACGCTGGCCCAGTCGGCGTCGGCTGGCCAGCCTGTTGCACCCACATCGAGCAGCACGAGCGGGCAGCGGCCTTCGGCCAGGTACGTGCCGACACGGGTCACGGCGAGGGCCGGCAGCTGGAACAGGTGAACCCGCTCGACGTGGGGGGCGGCCGCGGCCTTGAGCTGCTCCAGGCGCGCCAGATCGGGCCCGACGGCGATCAAGGCGCAGGGTCGTTCCCGCCGGACCGCAGGCGCCGCTGCGGCCTCGGTCGAGGACGCCGGCGCCCGGTCCTCGCGGTGCGTCAACTCGAGGGTCAGGGACTGGACTTCGACGGGCGGGTCGAGGCCGACGCCCCCCGGTCCGGGCCAGGACTCACGCGGGTTGACGCTCGCGTCCAGGTCGAATTCGCCCTCGCTCCATTCGAAGAGGGCGACCAGCACGTCGAGGGTCGCGCGCCGCAGGACCTCGGCCGGGTCGGAGTCGCCGCTCCGGCCCGCCTCGGCCCGCAATTTCTCGGGTGTGAGCGAGTCGTCGTCACGGGCCACGCGCACGATGGCCCCACCCTCCAATCCGAGCCAGGTCGTTCCCGAGTCTCCGCGCAGGGACAGCACCCCGGCCTTCTTGGACAGCGAGGCCATGTGGAGCAGCTCGGCCAGGGAGAAGTCGCGCAGCGATCCGCGCAAGGTCATGGAGTGTCCCGCAAATGCACGCATGCAGCATCGGCAACAGCCGATTCGAACTTGCCGGGGCGACAGCCGCGCCGCGCCGGACCGCGCCCGCCAGGGTGGTCGCCGGGGACTGTCCGAGCGCCTATGCTACGCGTTCCATGACGGGCAAGTACTTCGAAGAGCTCGAGGTGGGCGCCGTGTTCGAGCACCAGCCGGCGCGCACCGTGACCGAGACCGACAATCTGCTCTTCTCCGCGCTCACGATGAACCCGCAGCCGCTGCACCTCGACGCGGAGTTCGCGGCACAGACCCAGTTCGGCCAGCGGCTCGTGAACAGCATCTTCACGCTCGGACTGGTGGTCGGACTCTCGGTCGGGGAGACGACGCTCGGGACCACGATCGGGAACCTCGGCTTCGACAAGACGGAGTTCCCCCTTCCGGTGTTCATCGGCGACACGATCCGCGCGGTGACCGAGGTGCTCGACAAGCGCGAGTCGCGCTCCAAGCCAGACCGCGGGATCGTGACCTTCGAGCACCGCGGTCTGAACCAGCGCGGCGAGCTGGTGTGCCGCTGTGTGCGCGCCGGCATGATGCTGCGCCGTCCGGCCTAGCGCGCATGCGTCTGCGCCGCGCGGCCCACTTCGTCCCGGGCGCGAACGAGAAGCTTCTGAGAAAGTCGCTCGCTCTGGACGCGGATGCCTTGATCCTCGACCTGGAGGACGCGGTCACGCCCGAGCGCAAGGACCAAGCGCGCGGGACGGTCGCGGGCTGGCTGGGCCAGATCGATTTCGGGCGTCAGGAACGCATCGTGCGCATGAACCCGCTGGACACCCCCTGGGGCGAGCGCGATCTCGAGGTGACCATGGCCGCGCCGCCCGATGCGTATCTGGTGCCGAAGGTCCGGAGCGTCCACGATGTGCGGCGCATCGACGCGCTGCTCGGCGAGTACGAGCGGCGCAATGGGCATCCCCCCGGCGGGGTCGGGTTGCTGGTGCTCGGCACGGAGACCCCGCAGGGCGTGCTGAACATCGCGAAGCTGTGCGACTCGCCGCGCGTCTCGGCGCTCACCTGGGGCGCGGAGGACCTGTCGGCGGCGCTCGGCGCGCGCCGCAACCGCGACGAACAGGGCGAGTTCCTCGAGGTGTTCCGCTACTGCCGGGTGATGACCCTGCTATCGGCTGTGGCGGCCGGCGTACAGCCGCTCGACACGGTGTTCGTCGACGTGCGCGATGCCGAGGGGTTGCGGCGCGAGTGCCGCGAAGCGGCCTGGATGGGTTTCACCGGGAAGATCACGATCCACCCCGACCAGGTGCCGATCGTGAACGAGGCCTTCACGCCGTCACGCGAAGAGATCGAGGCGTGTCGCGAGTTGCTCGCGGCCTTCGAGGAGCAGCGCCGCGAGGGGCGCATGACCTTCGCGTTCCGCGGCCAGATGGTCGACGTGCCGCACCTGAACCGTGCGCGCACCACGCTCGAGCGGGCGCGCCAGGCGGGCGTCGACACCGGCTAGCGCGGCGGCGCTCGCTGCGGACCTGGAGAAGTCGCTACCGGCCTTCGCGCGCCAGGCGACCGATGTCGATCTGCTTGCGGATCTTCCCGCGCTTCAGGCGGGTGGGCTGCGCGTCGAAGATCTCGATGCGCACCCCGGTGCCCGTGCGTATGTTCGTGAGCACGAAGGCGGCCGGGAGAAAGGCGTTCACGCCCGGGATCGGCTCGTGCAGGTCGTCGCGCTCACTCCACTTGTGCGCGTTGATGATCAGCTTCCACAGCTCGTCGCGGCGGTCGTAGGCCGCGGCGTAGAGCAGCTGATAGGTCTCCTTGTCGAGCCAGAGCGTCTTGCGCGTGTAGATGTGGTCCTCGTCCTTGGGCCGCATCTCGAGAACGATCGCCTTGCGCAGCTGCCAGATATCGTTCCCGAACGAGAAGCCGTAGGGGCCGTAGTTCTCGTCCTTGCTGATCGGATAGCCGCGCAGCCGCGTGTCCATTGGACTCAGCACGTCGACCTCGCCTTGGTACTCCCACTCGTAGTGGGTGATCACGCCCTGGAAGCCCTGGCCGTCCTCGCTGGTCATGTCGGTGCCGAGCACCGGGTCGGTTCGTCGCGAGCCCGATATGCGCCGTACGCGCCGCAGGTCGGGGATGTACACCCAGATGTCGAGGTCGCGTGCCTCGTCGCGCGGCGCGTCGGCCACGTTGTAGGCGTAGCCCAGGCCCAAGATGCCCCGGTAGTCCGCCGGGCTGCGGATGTCGAAGCCGCCCGCGCCCTTGCGCTTCTCCTTGTTGAAGATCACGCCCTCGGTCTCCATCCGGTCCGAGCGGTGTGACAACCGCATTCCCCAGCCGGTGCCCTCGATCCAGAGCGGCAGCTGATCGCCGTTGTCCCAGTACGTGAAGAAGAACTTCGCGTGGCCCTCGAGGGCGTCGTGCTTGTAGTCCATGTTCCAGGCGTGCTTGACGCCGATCTGCGGATCGGCCGGGTCGATTTCCTGGAATGGCTGTCCCATCGTGTAGTTCTCGGGCGAATTGTCGCGGCCGATGCGCGCCGTGCCCTTGTACTTCTCGTTGGCGGCGATGCGGTCCTCGGACACCGGATAGTCCTTGTAGAACTCGCCGATCTCGAGGCTCATGCCCTCGAAGAAGAAGTAGTCGCGGTTCTCCCAGAAGGGCTCGGGGATGTAGTCCCGGAGCTTGTCGAGCTGCTTCATGGGGATCGTGTCGCCCGCCTTGAAGGGCACGCCCGGTCCGGCGTCCTCGACCGAGGCCGCAACGGCGCCGCTCGGCGCCAGGCCGGTGCACGCGAGAGTCATGAGCAGCAGCGCGAACGTTCGCATTCCCTCCCTCCCGAACGAAGGGGCATTCTACGACGGCTGGCCCGGTTCGTCCCAGCGTCGGCAGATCACGCAGGCGTTCACGCCTCCGACGCCCATATTGATCTTCCCGGCCACGTTTCCCGTCAGCTCGGCCCGCCCCTCGCGGACCAGGCAGTCGTGGTAGGGCTGTACGTCCGGGTGCAGCTCGCCCTCTTCGAAATTCACCGGGTGCAGGACGCCCTTGGCGAAGCCCAGATGCTGGGCCGTGAGCTCCCAGCCGCCACAGACCGACATGCCGTGCCCGAACGAGCCCTTGCGCGCCGTGAAGTAGGGCTTGTGCTCGCCCAGCACCGCGAACGCGTTCTGCAGCTCCGCCCAGTCGCCGGGGGTCGCGGTCGCGTGCATGTCCCAGGTGGTGATCTCTTCCGGTGCGACGTCGGCGTCCTCGAGTGCCAGGCGGATCGCGCGGCGCGGCCCATCGGCTGACGGCGTGATGATGTGGTCGGCGTCGGAGCTCGTGCCCACGCTCAGGATCTCGAGGCCCAGCGGCTTCATGCCGCGCGACATGAAGTGGTCGGCGTCGCCCACGATCCAGACGCAGGCCCCGCCGCTGATGTGCGTGCCGCGCATCGCGGTAAAGGGCTTGGACACCACCCCGTCCTGCGAGATCACGCGCGCGCCGAAGAAGCCGCCCACCGAGAGCGCGTGCGGCTCGGGATCGGTCGCGCCCACCACCACCGCCTTCGCCTCGCCCAGGCGGATGGCATTCTGCGCGAGCTTGAGGGCCGTGCCAAAGCCGGCGCAAGCGCCGATCGGCGCAAGCGAGGTGCCCGTGATGCGGCCCAGCATCGAGATCTGCGCGGCTGGAATGTTCGGAATGTTCCAGAGCACGCGCGGGTCGACCGCACTCCACGGCTCGCGCGGACAGCCCCAGCGCGTGTTCAGCTTCTTGCGCGCCGCGACCTTCCGCCGGATCACGTGGCCCTTCCCGGTCTCGATGTCGCCCTCGATGCCCTCGGACTCGATCTGGCGCAGCTCCTCCAGGTACTTGTGCAGGGCCTCGCTGCGCTCCACCCAGAACGCGTACCAAGCGAGCTGCGCGAGCTCGTGTTCCTCGTCCTGCGCTTGCTCGTCGCCTGGATCCTCTGGGCAGCCGAGCTGGGCGCGCAGGCGCTCCCGTTCTTCAGGAGCCGCGCTGCGAAAGGCTGCCAGCTCCGGGTTGTGCTCGGGCCGGCACCAGAAGCGGTTCCAGAAGCGCTGCGCCCGCTCGTACTCCAAGGAGAT
>CAXMNF010000068.1:0-1573 GCA_964194645.1 uncultured Gammaproteobacteria bacterium | reverse complement strand
CAGGCCACCGAGGAGAACCTGGCCGCTGGGAAAGCCCTGTACAACCAGAACTGCTCGCAGTGTCACGGCGAGAAGGGCGACGCGCAGGGCGTGGTGGCCGATCTGCTCGACCCGCGCCCACGCGACTTCAGGCGGGGCGTCTACAAGATCCGCCGGACGCCGCAGGGCGAGCTGCCGACCGATGAGGATTTGTTCCGGATCATCGCCAACGGGATGCCCGGGACCTCCATGCCCGGCTGGCGGGGGCTACTCTCCAACGCGCAGATCTGGCAGCTGGTGGACTACATCAAGAGCTTCAGCGAGGACTTCGCGGACTACCCCGCCGAGCAGCAGTTCGTGCTCGACGGCAGGCCCGACGCCTCACCCGAGAGCATCGCGCGCGGCGCCGAGGTCTACGTGCAGGCCGAATGCGCCAAGTGCCACGGCGAGAGCGGCCGCGGGAACGGCCCCTCGGCGTCCGAGCAAGAGGACGAGTGGGAGAACAAGATCTGGCCCGCCGACCTGACCCAGCCCTGGGCGCTGCGGGGAGGCAGCACGGCGGAGGACCTCTACCGGACCGTGACCACGGGGGTGAACGGGACGCCCATGCCCTCGTTCTCGGACGCGTGGAAGCACGAGGACCTGGCGCACCTGGCGAACTACCTGTACAGCATCGGCCGCGAGCCCGTGTGGGGCGAGATCGTGCGGGGCACGAGGACTGACTCCATTCCCGAGGACCCGTTTGCTCCGGCCTGGGACGAGGTCCCGGCGCTCGACATCCGGCTGGCCGGGCAGGTCATCCAGCAGCCGCGGCTGTTCAACCCCTCGGTCCAGAGCCTGAACGTCCGGGCCCTGTTCGACGACCGCGAGCTGGCGTTGCTCCTTGTCTGGCACGACCGGTTCGAGGACAACGGCGACAACGGCAAGCCCAGCGATCGGGTGTCGGTGGCCTTCTCTGCGCGCGAGCTCGAAGAGGGGAAGAAGCCCTACTTTCTGATGGGCGACCGCAAGCGCCCGGTAGACAGCTGGCAGTGGAGCGCCGGCGGCGGAACCGAGACCTTTCTCGCCCGCGGCATGGACGAGGTCACGCCCCGGCCGTCGCCCGTGAGCGGACTGGGCACGTACCAGGACGGGGAGTACCGGGTCGTCCTGCGCCGCAGCTTGGCGGCGAGCCAGGACGACGAGGTCGCGTTTGCGCCCGGCGAGATGATCCCGATCGCCTGGAACGTGTGGGACGGCGACCGCGATGAAGCGGGCAAGCAGCGCGCGATCTCTCGCTGGTACTACCTTCTGCTCGAGCCCGAAACGCCGTGGACGACGTACGTCTGGCCGTTCGTCGTGGTGATCCTGACTGCCGGCGGCGAGGCGTTCGGGCTCCGTCGACTGCAAAAGCGCTGGGCGAGCGAGGAGCCAGAGGCGTGAACGTGGCACACACCCGCCTGGAACCCGCCGAGCTGCTTACGCCCGAGGAGTGCTCGTTCCTCGAGCGTCAGGTGCGGAACAGCGGGCGCTATGCCGTCTTCAGCGCCGTCGATCTGTGCGTCGCACTGGCGCTCGTCATCTGGTCTCTCGTCGACGGCGCGCTCGGCGGGAC
>CAXMNF010000067.1:0-2020 GCA_964194645.1 uncultured Gammaproteobacteria bacterium | reverse complement strand
CATGGAGGTTACGGACCTCGCGGACGAGCGACGGCGGAGTCTCCAGGGTGTGCTCCTGGGCGCCGGCCAGATGCCCATCTGGCAGATCTTCAGCGCCGAGCGGCCCCCGAGCATGGTTGGCCTGGTCCGCGACAACCTGGCGCGCCTGTGGCGGCCGGTGATCGGCTGGGCGCAAGACACGCCCGGGCTGCTGCTCTTCCAGGTCCTGTTGTTCTGCTCGGTCGCGCTACTGGTGGTCGTGCTGCGTCCGGTGGCCCGGGTGTGGTCCGCACAGGACGAGTCGGTACGGCCCACGGAGCGGATGCTGGCCCGTCCGGTCGCCGTGGCAACGATCCTGGCGCTTTCCACCACGCCGTTCATCCACGGCAACGCCCCACACGGCTTCCGCTACTTCGGCGGCATGCTGATCCTGCTGGCCTTGCTGCGCTTGACCTCGATCCTGCTGCGCGGAGCACCCCTCGTGGCTTTCTACACGGTGACGGGCGTGTTCCTGACGGAGCGGCTGCGAGAGCTGCTGCACGGCGACCCCGTGGCCGAACGCTTGATCGGCACGCTCGAGATGGCCGTGTTGATCGGGGTCGCTGCCTGGCTGCTGCGGGCCCCGCACCGCGAGCAGCTCCCCGGCAGCCCGCGGGCTCGCCGCCTGGCTTCCGGGGTCCTACTGCTCTTCCTCGGTCTCTCCGCGACGGCTCTGGTGAGTTCGGTCGCCGGCTTCGCCGAGCTGGCCGAGCTGCTCGGCGAGGGTGTGCTGCGCGCGAGCCTGGCGGGCGTCGTGCTGTTCGCGGGCTACAGCGTGGTGTCCGGGCTGACGTCCGTGGCGCTGCGCGCCGAGGCGATGCAGCGGCTGAACATGGTCCGACGCTACCGCCTGATCATCGCGCGCCGCCTGCGCACGACCTGGCGCTTCATTGCGGCCGCAGCCTGGATCTACGTGGCCCTGGAAGCGTTCGCGCTCCAAGCGGCCGTGGCAGACACCGTGGGCGGCTGGCTGGTCCAGGAGTTCCGCCTGGGAGAGCTGGCGATTTCGATCGCGGACCTGCTGCTGGTGGGCCTGACCTTCGGCGCCGCAGTGCTGCTGTCTCGCCTGATCCGCACCACGCTCGAGGAAGACGTGGTGTCGCGCATGAACCTGCCGCGCGGCGTGCCGCAGACGATCTCGGTCACGGCCGGCTACGCCGTGCTCCTGATCGGCGCCCTGATAGCCCTCAGCGCCGGCGGCTTCGACATGAGCCGCTTCGCGCTGGTGGCCGGCGCCTTCAGTGTCGGCATCGGCTTTGGCCTGCAGAACGTCGTGAACAACTTCGTGTCGGGCCTGATCCTGATCTTCGAGCGCCCGATCCAGGTCGGCGACACGATCGAGCTCGACCAGTTGATCGGCGAGGTGCGGCGCATCGGCGTTCGCGCCAGCATGGTGCGCACTTTTCAGGGGGCCGAGGTGATCGTGCCGAACGGCGACTTGATCTCACAGCGCGTCACGAACTGGACCCTCTCCGACCGCCGGCGGCGCATCGAGCTCCCGGTGGGAGTGGCGTATGGCAGCGATCCGAAGCAGGTCATCGAGCTGTTGATCGGGGTGGCACGCGCCGACAAAGACATCCTCGACGATCCGGAACCGGCGGCCCTGTTCCGGGGCTTCGGCGACAGCTCGCTCGATTTCGAGCTGCGCGCCTGGACCGGCGCATTCGACGGCTGGATGGCGGTCGCGAGCAGGCTGGGTGTGGCCGTGCACGATGCGCTCGGCGAGGCGGGCATCACCATCCCCTTCCCGCAGCGCGACGTGCACCTGATCGGCGCCCCCGCGGCCGCGCCCGCCGAGGGGCCCTCGGACGCCTAGAGGTGCCGGGTCAGGAACGCTTCGAGCTTCGTCCAGGCGTCCTTTGCCGCGGCCTCGTGGTACTCCGAGCGCTCGTCGCAGCAGAAGCCGTGTTGGGCGCCCGGGTAGTTGTCGATCCCGTAGGCAAGCCCGAGCGCGCCGAGCTTCGCGTCGATCTCGCGCACCTGCTCCTGGGGGATGAAGGCG
>CAXMNF010000066.1:0-2528 GCA_964194645.1 uncultured Gammaproteobacteria bacterium | reverse complement strand
CCGCGTGCTGGCCAGCGCCGCACGCCAGAGCTCGCCACCCGCGAGGTGCTCGCGCCGCGTCGGCCAGCGGCGCTCCGGGAGCAGACGCGCCCCGGCTACGCCTGCGGCCGCAAGCAGCAGGCCGACAGCCAGGTAGTCGGCCATGCCCTCGGGCAACACCGGGTCGAGCGCACTCGCCAGCGGGCCGGCGGCCAGCGCACACGCGCCGACACCCAGCACGAGTCCGAAGCGCAGGCCGTTGCTGCCGAGCAGCGCCAGCGCCAGCCACAGGCCGGCGCTGGCCGCGACGAAGAGCGGCGCTGCGCCGCTTCCGGCGGCCAGTACGTCCAGCCAGCCCGCCAGCGAGCCAAGACGCGCGGGGTCGTCCGCGAGCAAGCCGTAGCCACCGCCGCCACGAAAGATCTCCTGGAGCGTCACGGCGACCACACAGGCGAGCGGCAGCAGCGCGTTCCGGGCGCGCTGCGGCAGACCGGGCGCCGGTTCGAGCTCGCTTCCGCCGGTCGAGACCAGCGGCGTGCCGCCCGCGCGCACCAGCTCGCCGGTGCTGCGGGCGCGCGCCTCGGCGGCGCGCATCGGCCCGAAGTCGCGGCCGAGCCAGGCGTTCAGCACCACGAAGGCCAGCGCGAACCAGCAGTAGAAGCGGAACGGCAGGGTCTGCAGGAACACCATGTAGGGGCTCTCGGTGATGCCGGCCGCGGGGAGCTGCGCCGAGAAGGTGGAGACCTCGAAGGCCACCCAGGTGGAGAGCAGCGAGACGCCGGCAATCGGCGCCGCCGTGCTGTCCACCACGAAGGCCAGCTTCTCGCGCGAGATGCGCAGCCGGTCGCACAGCGGGCGCATCGTGTTGCCGACGATCAGGCAGTTCGAGTAGTCGTCGAAGAAGATCATGCACCCCATGGCGAACGTGGAAAGAAGCGTGCTGCGCACGGTCCGAGCGAAACGCGCCACCCGGTCCACCAGCCCGCGCAGGCCGCCGCCGCGGCTCACCACGCCGACCAGCGCCATCAGGGCGGTCACGAAACCGATGATCTCGATGCGGAAGGTGCTGACCAGCGCGCCGCGCAGGTACACCCAGGCTACGTCGACCAGGCCCAGCGGGGCGGCGAGCAGCGCGCCGCTCCCGGCGTCGAGCCGCAGCAAGCTGGCGCCGATCCAGATGCCCGCGAAGAGCGCCGAGATCGTGCGGCGCAGCGCCAAGGCGACCAGGATTGCGACCAGGGGCGGGAGCAGACTCGTGCGGTCCGGCAGGCGGTAGGGCTGGGCTGCGGGCAGCGGCTCGCTCCCCGCGGGGCCCGACAGGCGCGCGTCGAGGCGCAGCTGGGCTCCCTCGCGGGCAAGGCCGAGCTCGAGCGTGCGCGCGGCAGCCGCCTCAATGCGCAGGCCCGGCTCGGCGGCGGCTTCGCGGCGCGCGTTCTCCAGGTTGAGCGCAGACTCGAAAGCGCGGCGCAGTTCGGGCGCGCCGGACACGTCCTGGCCACCGCGCGTGATGCGCAACGCCACGGGCTCCCCCCGGAGCCGCTCGGCCGCGGCCGCGAGCGGGCCTGCTTCGGGCTCGTCGGGCAGCAGCAGGCGCGCCAGGCCGCGCGCCTCGAGCGCGGCGGGCTCCGGCTCGAGCGACGCCAGAGCGAGCGCAAGCCCCAGACCGGCCAGCAGCGGAGCCAGGGCGAGCAGCCGGGCGCGCACGTCAGGTGCCGATGCGCAACAGGCGCAGCAGGGGTCCCTGCGGATTCGACTCGCTGCCCAGATCGGCCTCGACCTCGAGGCACCAGAAATTCTGGTCGGCCGGGTCGAGCAGCACCTGGCTGGCGCGCCAGCAGCGCGGACCGTGCTCGTGAATCGTCGTGTGTTCGGAGAGGCGCGCGGCGTGGTCGAAGCGCAGCGTCCCGTGCTCGCTGAAGAACGGTTCGAGTGCGCGCCGGATGGCAGCCGCGTCCCAATCGGGGTCGGGCCGCAGGCTCGCGGCCGCCTCCTCGAAGCGCAGCTCGGACAGCAGCTTCACCAGGCGGTGCAGCTCGGCGCGGATCCGCGCGCTGCGCGCCCGCTCGTCCTGGGCCAGGTCGAAGCGCAGCAGCCGCTCGGCCTCGTCGGGCTCTTCGCGCGGCCGCGGCACGAGCAGGCTCTCCCACTCGTCGAGCAGACTGGTGTCGACGCCGGCCAGGGTCATGCGCAGAAACGCCAGGATCTCGTAGAGCTCCGGCGTCTTGGCCACGCTCGGCACGTTCTGCACCAGGGTTCGGTACACGTCGCCCAGGTAGCGCAGCAGCACACCTTCGGAGCGTGCCAGCCGGTAGCGGCGCACGTACTCGTCGAAGGGCGCGTAGCTCTCGAAGAGCTCGCGGCCAATCGCCTTGGGGCGAATCCCCGCCTCGCGCACCCAAGGGTGCTTCTCCGCGAAGAAGCGAAACGTCTCGTAGATGAAGTCCGACTCGGGCTGCGGCCAGCTCAGCTCCTCGAGCTGGCGCGAGCGCTCCTCGAACGGCACCCGCTCGGCCTTCAGACGGGCCAGCAGCTCCTGGCGCAGCGCGGCG
>CAXMNF010000065.1:0-1828 GCA_964194645.1 uncultured Gammaproteobacteria bacterium | reverse complement strand
CGCGCCTAGCGGCCCCGGTACTTCGGCTCACGCTCCTCGGCGCGGGCCGCCTTCAGCTCGGCGTAGTCTTCGGAGCCGAAGACCATGCTCTGCGTCAGCGCCTCTTCCCGCATCGAGGCCTGAACCAGCGGGTTCGCCATGCGGCGCAGGGTGCGCAGGAACATCTTCACGGTGAAGGGCGCATGGCGCGCGATCGCCTGGGCCATCTCCATGACCGTCTTGTCGAGCTCGGCATCGGGCACGACGCGCGACACGATGCCGTGCGCGAGCGCCTCTTCCGCGGTCAGCACGCGCCCGGTCAACGCCAGATCGGCGAGCAGGCCGGGACCGGCCATCTGGAACAGCCGTGCGCTGCCGCCGGAGTCGGGCACCACGCCGTGGCGCACTTCCGGGAGGCTCATCTTGGCGTTCTCGGCGGCGACGCGCACGTCGCACAGGAGAGCGCGCTCGAACGATCCGCCGATCACCCAGCCCCGGAGCGCCACCAGGATCGGGCAAGGCATGCTGAAGAACTGCTGCGCACCCTTGTGGCCGCGCTCGATGAAGTCGAAATCGCTGATGTCCTCGGTGCGCACGCCGAGCTCGGTGGTGTCGCGCCCGGACGAGAAGGACTTGCCGTTGCCGCGCCACACCACGGCGCGCACGTCGGGGCGCTCGTGCAGCTCGGCCAGGCATTCCCAGAGCCGCAGGTCCATCGCGTCGTTCGCGGCGTTGTGCTTGTCCGGCCGGTTGTTGCTCATGACCGCGACCGGACCGTCGTACTCCAGCGTGATCAGCGCCTGGCTCATGGCCCCTCCTCCTGGGGTCACAGGCTATCATGGCGGCCTGCTACGGGAGGAAGCCATGGGACTGTGCGAACCGCCGCCGCTCGGTGCAGCGGCGCTGCCCGCGGGCACGTACGACGGCGAGGTGGTCGTCGTGACCGGCGGAGGCACCGGACTCGGTAAGGCGATCGCCGTGGAGTTCGCGCGGCTCGGTGCATCGCTCGCGATCCTGAGTCGCGACGAGGGTCACCGCGCGGCCGGCACGGCCGCGGTCGAGGCGGCCGGCGCCAAGGCGCTCGGCGTGGCGTGCGACATCCGCCAGCCCGACGCGATCGCGGCGGCCTTCGACGAAGTCGAAGCGCAGCTCGGCCTGCCCGGCCACCTGGTAAACAACGCGGCCGGGAACTTTCCGGTGCCCGCCGAGGACATGAGCCCGAACGCCTGGCGCACCGTGGTGGACATCGTGCTGAACGGCACCTTCTACTGCTCGCGCGAGTTCGCGCGGCGCCACATCGCCACCGGCTCGCCGGGCTCGATCATCGACATCGGCGCGGCCTACGCGTGGACGGGCGGGCCCGGTTTCGCGCACTCCGCCGCGGCCAAGGCGGGCGTGAAGAACATGGTCGAGACCCTGGCCGTCGAGTGGGCGCCCTACGGGATCCGCGTGAACGGGCTCGTGCCGGGTCTCTTCCCGCACGACGACGAGGTGGCCGCGATCCGCTCGGTGCCCGAGCGGCGCAAGAACGACGCGGCGCGCTCGCCCGCGCAGCGCGTCGGCTATCCGCACGAGCTGGGCTGGGCGGCTACCTTCCTGTCGTCGCCCTACGCGTCGTACATCAGCGGGCACTCGCTGGTCGTGGACGGTGCGAACTGGCAGCGCAGGGCGATGCTCATGCCCGAGTTCGTGCCGATCCGCGAGCAGCTGGGCCGCGAGCCGTTCACGCTCGACAAGCCGAAGTAGCCCGGCGAACGACCGCTCAGCGTGGATCCGGCAGCCCGGGTCGCAGCACGACCACCGGGCTCCGGGGTCAGCCGGTCACGGCTGCGAGGCCAGCATCGAAGCG
>CAXMNF010000064.1:0-1611 GCA_964194645.1 uncultured Gammaproteobacteria bacterium | reverse complement strand
ACGACTCGGCGAAATGATCAAGACGGGCGGCGCCAACGTGACGCCGCGCGAGGTCGAGCGGGTGCTCGAGTCGTACCCGGAGGTGAAGGCCGCCCACGTGGTGGGGGTCCCCGACCCCGACCGGGGCGAAAATGTGGCCGCTGCCGTGGTTCTCGAAGCCGGCCACAGGCTCGACGCCGAGACGCTGCGCGGCCGCGTGAAGACCGAGCTCTCGGCCTACAAGGTCCCGCGCCACCTCGTGTTTTTCGCGGGTGACGCGCTGCCCTTCACAGACAGCGGGAAGCTCGACAAGCGCGCGCTGCGGGAGCGCATCCAGGGGCGACTCGAGGCCGGCGAATCCGCTTGACGAATCTGCCTGCCTGCAGGTAGAAAAGGGGAATGCAGGGCCCAGAGCGGGAGACCAAGGCTACCCGTACGCGCGAGGTGATCCTGCACGAGGCCGAGCAGCTCTTCGCGGAGAGGGGCTTCACCGGCACGCGCCTCGAGGAGGTGGCCCAGCGGGTGGGCATCCGCCGCGCCTCGATCGTCTACCACTTCCGCGACAAGCGCGAGCTGTACGGCGCGGTGCTGGACGAGCTGGTGCAGGGCATCTATCAGCCCGTGGAGCGCGCGCTCGATCAGGGCGGTCCGCTCGCCGACCGGGTCGAGCGAGCGGTCTCTGCGTTCGTCGACTTCATCGCCGAGCGTCCCAGCGCCGCGCGCATCCTGCTGCGCGAGATCGCCGACGGCTCGCCGGAGAATCCCCCGCAGCTGGTGCGCCACCTGGCTGTTTCGTTCACGCCGCTCGTCTTGCGCGTGCGCGCCGCGGGAGAGCGCGCCAGACGCTACCCGAAGGCGGATCCCACACTAATCGCCAGCGCGATCGCCGGCACCACGATCTTCCAGCTGGCCGCGGTCCCGACGCTCGCGCCCGGCCTCGACTACGACCCGCGAGAACCAGAACGGCTCGAGGCCCTGCGTGCCCAGGTGATGGGCCTGGCACGCGGACTGCTCGGCGAGCACTCGGGGGTCGAAGAGTGATCGAGCGCGCGCGCGACGAGCGTACGCAGTGAGCACCCCACTCCTGCTCGGTCTCGACATCGGCGGCGGCGGCGGCCGCTGCCTGCTCGCGGATCCAGCCAGCGGTAGACTGTGGCAGGCGTTCCGTCCCTGGTCGTTCCCTGTCGCGCCGGGCACCGGCGGCATGGGTTTCGACGTGGACTGCGAGGCATTGCTCGCGGAACTCGGCAGCGCAGTAGGCGAGGCGCTGGAACGAGCGGGCGCTGAGCCGGGCCAGGTGGCGGGCCTGGCCGCGACCAGCATGCGCTTCAGCGTGGTCGTGACCGATGCACGGGACGCGGTGGTCTACGCCGGACCCAACCGCGACGCGCGCGCCGCAGCCGAGGGATTGGGCCTGGCCGCCGAGCACGGCGAGGCGCTGGCCGAGCGCACGGGCCTCTGGCCGAGCCCGATCCTCGCCTCGGCGCGTCTGCGTTGGCTGGCCGCGCGGCCCGACGCGTGGTCGCGCGCCCACCGGGTGCTCGCGCTCTCGGACTGGCTCGGGGGACGGCTGTGCGGCGAGTGGGCCACCGACTTCTCGCAGGCCGCGTGCACGGGGCTCTTCGATCTGGC
>CAXMNF010000063.1:0-16719 GCA_964194645.1 uncultured Gammaproteobacteria bacterium | reverse complement strand
CTGCAACCTTGCGTGCAGGAAATTGCGCAACCCCGGGGGGTGCGGTATGAAACACCCCCCGAGCGGCGGTAGTTCAACTGGCTAGAGCACCGGCCTGTCACGCCGGAAGTTGCGGGTTCGAGTCCCGTCCGCCGCGCCAGGGGTTCGCCGCCGCGGGCTAGCGCAGATCCGGACTGTGGCGGAAGCGGCGATGCCCCCACATCCACTGCTCCGGATACTCCCGGATGATCTCCTCGAGAACTGCGTTGTAGTCCGCAGTGGCGCCTTCGATGTCGCGTTTTCTGTCTCCGGTCTTGCGAAATTCGAGGGCCGGCAGGACCCGTAGAGTGTGATTGCCGTCCGCGTGGCGCACCGTGTACGCGGGGCAGACGGGCGCCCCCGTGCGCGCGGCCAATGTGGCCAATCCGGCGGAGGTCGACGCGCGCACGCCGAAGAAGGGTACGAAGATCCCGTATGCGGGACGGACGTACTGGTCGTTCATCACGACCACGACCTCGTTCTGGCGCAGCTTGCGAAGCATGCGTGGAGCCGCGCGTTTGCGGTCGATCAGCTCTGCGCCGAACCGCGTCAAGCTCGACACGAGATGCCGGTAGGTGAGCGGGTTCGCGAACGGCTGACCGATGACCAGAGGCTTGAAGCCCGCGATTGCGATGGCTTGGGCGCCGAGCTCGAAGTTGCCCAGGTGAAGCGTGAGGATCAGGGCTCCGCGTCCCTCGGTCAGCGCGGATTCCAAATTTTCCGTTCCCTCGACCGAGATATGCCGTGTCATCTCGCTGGCAGTCCAGACCTCTGAGCGAGCGAAGTCGACCAGATTCCAGGCGAAATGCCGAAAACTGCGCAGGGCGAGGGTCGTGCGAGCCCGGGGACTGAGCTCGGGGAAGGCGATCTGTAGGTTCTCGCGAGCGGCCCGGGAGCGCTTCCCCCCGCTGAGGAACGCAACGCCGCCGAAGAAGCCCGCCACGGCCTTCCCGAAACGGAGCGGAAGCCATCGAATCAACGCCGCAGCCGCGCGGTACAAGCCATCTTCGATGTGGTAGCGAAGCCGCACAAGCCTCCCTCTCGAGCGAGGAGCCCGCCTCGGATCGGGGGGAGGCTCTCGATCGGTTCGAGGATACCGTCCCTGCTCGCGCGGGCCACCCGACCTCCAGGCGGACCTCCAGATCTCGCCCAGGTCTCCCGGATTCCCGCTGCCGGGGCGCTAGCCGGGCTGCGAAGCCAGACCGGCAAGCCATGCGCAACCCCGGCTTTGGCGGGCGATGGTAGGATCGCCCTCTTGGAGAGCCCCCGAATGCGGCGCGGGATCCGGGTCACAGCGGGACGGAGCGGGATCGATGGGAGTGCTCGCTAGATACAAGTTCGTCGCGTTCTGCGCTGGCGCGATCCTGGCGGCCGCGCCGATGAGCGCGACCGCGCAGGGTGTTGCGCTCGTCGAGGCCGGCTGCCCGGACGGCGCCGGGGGAATCTGGTCGCCGCGCGGCCAGCAGACGTTCTCCCTGGCGACCGGGTTCGGCGTGGGATTGCCGATCGGCGCGGCGCGCGGCAGCGATCTGGAGGACGTCCGATACAGTGCGTTGCTCGCGCGCTGGAGCGTGGGCGTCAGCGACTGTGTCGGCCAGAACGCCTGGTACCACGGAGCCCTGAATCTCGGCGTGGAGGGCATCCTCCTGTTCAACCACGAGCCCCGCTCCGGGTTCGCGAGCGGTCTCACTCCGCTTCTGCACTACGAGTTTCTCCAGAGAGGACGCGTGATCCCGTATGTCGAAGCGGGTGTCGGCGTCGTCTTCGTGGACTTCGATCTCGACAAGCAGGCAGATGGGTTGAACTTCGCGTCTCAGGCCGGGTTGGGGGTTCGCTACGTCCTGTCGGAGCGCAGCGAGCTGATCCTCGGCTGGCGCTTCAATCACATCTCGAACGCCGGCCTCCGGGACCCCAACACTGGCCTCGATTCCAGCCTGTTCCTCCTGGGAGTGAACTACCACTTCGGCCGCTAGCGCCAGGTCCGCCAGCGCGGCCGCTTCAGCTCGGATCCGCAACGCCGATAGGCGTGCCATGGTGCGGGTGCTGTTGGCGGTCGTGGTGCTGGGCTCGGTGGGCGTGTTGGCATTGAGCTTCGTGAACGTGTCGCCGCTCGAGATCGAGCGGGATGGCCGAACCGTGAAGGTGCGCGGCGAGCATCTGGCCGCGCGCTTCACCAGCGCGGGCAGGCTCTCGGGCGAGTTCATGGTGTTCGGCGCGAACGAGCACCCGAGCGACATCGAGAGCGCCTGGCTGCTCACGGTGACGGCAGCGGACGGGCGCTGGTTGCTCGACGAGTATCCGGACCTGCGCCGCTGCGGGTCGGCTGGGGCCGAGCACTTCAAGCGCATCGCCGAAGGCATGTATCTGATCGGCGGAAACGGCGGCGCGCACCGGACGCTGGCCAAGGCCGCCTCGCTCCAGGCGGAGCACGAGCGTTCCGGGGGCGAGCGGCTCTGTCTGCGCCTCGCCGGCGAGCGCGTCGAACTCGAGTACGCCGGCTGGCCCGAAGCGGACCGCGATCTCACCGAAGAGCTGCAGCGCGCCCGGCGCGACACGCCGTACTTCCTGATCGACCAGGCCGAGCTGATCGACTGCGGGTGACGTCTTGGCGGCCTAACGGCGAGCGACCTTTTCAGTCGTCCCTTTGGCCGCCGGGCGTCTTGCGGGTGCCCCAGCGGGTGCGCTGGCGTTCGTTGATCTCGGCTTCGTCGCCCTGGTCGCTCGGTTCGTAGAAACGCGCGTCCTTCAGGCGGTCGGGCAGGTATTGCTCGTCGACGAAGTGCCCCGGCGCGTCGTGCGGGTAGCGGTAGCCCTTTCCGTAGCCCTCGCGGCGCAGCAGCTCGGTGGGCGCGTTGCGCAGCGGGAGCGGCACGGCGAGCGCCCCGTGCTCGCGCACCGCCTCTTCGGCGCGCCCGATCGCCAGCAGGCTAGCGTTGCTCTTCGCGGCCGACGCCAGGTAGGTGGCGGCCTGTGACATGATCAGCCGCCCCTCGGGTAGGCCCACGCGGTCGAATGCTTCGGCCGCGGCCACGGCGACCTGGAGTGCGCGTGGATCGGCGTTGCCCACGTCCTCGGACGCGAAGATCAACATGCGCCGCGTGATGAAGCGCGGGTCCTCGCCGCCCTCGAGCATGCGCGCCAGCCAGTAGACCGCGGCGTCGGGGTCGGAGCCGCGCAGGCTCTTGATGAACGCCGAGATCACGTCGTAATGCGCCTCGCCGCCCTTGTCGTAGTCCGGCAGGCGCGCTTCGACCGCGGCTTCAACCGCCGCCCGGTCGACCTCGCGCTCGACTCGCTCGGCCGCGGTCTCGAGCAGCGAGAGCGCGCGCCGCGCGTCGCCCTGTGCGAGCCTCACCAGCAGCGCGAGCGCGTCCTCGGCGATGGACAGCTCTTTCCCGCCCAGCCCGCGCTCGCGGTCTGCGAGCGCGCGGGTCGCGATCGCGCGGAGCTCGTCCTCTTCCAGCGCCTTCAACGTGAACACTCGGGCACGCGAGCGGAGCGCCGGGATCACCTCGAACGACGGGTTCTCGGTGGTCGCCGCATCATTAAAAAACGCGCCGTGCTCCACGTGCGGCAGCAGCGCGTCCTGCTGCGCCTTGTTGAAGCGGTGGATCTCGTCGATGAAGAGAGCCGTGCCGTGGCCCTGGCGCCCGGCCGCCTCGGCATCGGCGAAGCATTCGCGCAGATCCTTCACGCCCGACAGGACGGCCGAGATGCTGCGAAAGCGCAGGCCCGCGCGCTCCGCCAGCAGCCGCGCCAGGGTGGTCTTGCCCGAGCCGGGTGGGCCCCAGAGGATCAGTGAGAAGAGCCGCCCTTGGCCCGACACCACCGGGGCGAGCGGCCGTCCCTCCGCCAGCAGGTGGCGCTGCCCGGTGAACTCCTCGAGATTCCTCGGGCGCATCCGGTCGGCCAGCGGAGCGTCCGGTCCGGGCGCTGCAGGGGCGGAACCGGTTTCGCGCGGAAAGAGCTCCACGGCGCAAGTCTAGCCCGTCGCCACGCCCGCGAGCCCGCGCTTTGCTACGTTCGGCCGCGCATGGTGCCCTGGAAGTGCATCGGGGTGGTCCTGAAGACGGGCCAGCGGGAGATGGCGCCGCTGCTCGAGCGCGTGCTCCGCTGCGCCGCGGAGCACGGACTCGATGCCGTGCTCGACGAGCAGGCCGCCGGGACGCAAGGTACCACCGGGTACTCGCTTGCGGAGACCGCGGCCCGCGCCGACCTGGTGATCGTGCTGGGCGGCGATGGAACCGTGCTCGCCACCGCCCGAGCGATCGGCTCGCGCGACGTGCCCGTCCTGGGCATAAACCTCGGCAGCCTTGGCTTCCTGACCGAGCTCGCTCCGGACGATGTCGACCAGGCGCTCGGCCGGGTGCTGGATGGCGACTACGCGATCCAGCAGCGCGCGCGGCTCGAGGTCGTGACCTGGGAGGGCGAGCGCGAGGTCGACGCCGGTCTGGTCCTGAACGACGCAGTCTTCAGCAAGGGCCCCGACGTGGCGCGCCTGATCGAGCTGGACGCGGAGGTGGATGAGCGCGCGATCGGCTCGTTCCGGGCGGACGGGCTGATCGTGTCGACGCCCACGGGCTCGACCGCCTACAACCTGTCGGCCGGCGGCCCGATCGTCGATCCCCAGGTGCCGGCCATGCTGGTCACTCCGATCTGTCCGCACTCGCTCGGCCAGCGGCCGCTGGTGATCTCCGACCAGAGCCGCGTGGTCGTGCGCCCGCGCGACGGCGACGAGGTGCACCTGACGCTCGACGGCCAGGTCGGGCGCGCGCTCCGAACCGGCGAGCACGTGTGCATCACCCGCTCTGCGTATCCGCTGCGCTTCGTCGGCGCGTCGGACCGCGACCCCTTCGATCTGCTGCACCACAAGCTCGGCTGGGGTCGCCAGTGATCCGGACGCTCCGCGTCCGCAACCTGGCGGTGATCGCGGAGCTCGAGCTCGAGCTCGGACCTGGCCTGAACGTCTTGACCGGCGAGACCGGCGCCGGCAAGTCCGTGCTGCTCTCGGCGGTCGCGCTGCTCTGCGGGCGGCGGGTGTCGGCGGACGCGATTCGTTCCGGTGAGCGCGAGGCCCGCGTCGAAGCGATCTTCGCTAGCCCCATGCTGCTTCTGCGGGCGCGGGAGCTCGGCCTGGCTGCCGAAGACGACGGCGAGCTGCTGGTCACGCGCACGCTCTCCGCGGCGGGTCGCGGGCGCGTGCACCTGAACGGCCGGCTGGCGACCGTCGGCCTCTTGTCGGAGCTGCTCGCCGAGGAGATCGAGGTGGTGGGGCAGGCCGAGCACCAGCGTCTGCTGCGCGCCGAGGTGCAGAGCGAGTTGCTCGATGCGTTCGGGGCGCTGGACGAGCCGGCCGCGGCGCTGCGCGCAGCCCACGAGCGCTGGCGCGTGCTCGCGGCGGAGCTCGAGGAGCGGCGCGCGCACGCCGAGGAGCGCGCGCGGCGCGAGGACCAGCTGCGCTTCGAGGTCGAGCAGATCGACAGGGTGGATCCCGCGCCGGGCGAGCTCGACAAGCTCGAGGCCGAGCACCAGCGGCTCGCGCATGTCGACCGGTTGGGCCAGGGCAGCGGCGCGGCGCTCGAGGGTCTCGACGGCGACCGCGGGGCCCGCGAAGCCCTGGCTGCCGCGGCGCGCGAGTTGTCGGCGCTGCGCGCGCTGGACCCGGGCCTCGCCGAGTGCAGCGAGAGTCTCGAGCGGGCGACCCTGGAGTTGTCGGACACGGTGGCGGCCCTAGAGCAGTACCGGGCGGCACTTGAGGCCGACCCGGAACGGCTCGGCCGGGTGGAGCAGCGTCTCGGCGAACTCGGCCGCCTGCAGAGCCGCTACGGCACCACGATCGAGGACATCCTGGCCTACTCGGCGCGGGCCCAGGCCGAGTTGGAGCGGATCGGCGGTGGCGAGGCGCGCACTGCGGAGCTCGAGCAGGAGCTCGCTGTGGCCGGACGTGAGCTCGAGGCTCTGGCGCGCGCGCTCCAGAAGGCGCGCCGGCAGGCCGGCGCGGACCTCGCCAACGCGGTCCAGGAGGAGCTGGCGGGGCTCGAGCTGGGACGCGCGCGCTTCGCCGTGGCGTTCGAGGCCCTGCCGGCGAAGACGCCGGAAGGCTGGCCCGCGCCCTCGGGCCCGCGTGGTCTGGAGCGTGCCGTCTTCACGCTTGCGGCGAACCCGGGCGAGGATCCGCGCACGCTGCGCGAGGCTGCCGCGGGCGGCGAGCTGGCGCGCTTGCTGCTGGCGTTGCGCAACGTGCTGCGCGACACCGCCCCCGGTGGGATGCTGCTCTTCGACGAGATCGACGCCGGTATCAGCGGTCGCACCGCCGGGCGCGTGGGCGAGCGGCTGCGCGCCCTGGCGCGCACGCACCAGACGCTCTGCATTACCCACCTGGCGTCGATCGCCGCGCTCGGCGAGACCCACTACCGGGTGGACAAGCGCGTTCGCGCCGGGCGCACGCGCACCTCGGTGGCGCGCCTGGAGGGCGAGGAGCGAGTCGACGAGATCGCCCGCATGAGCGGAGCCGGCCGCCTGACTGAGGCCGCACGCACCCATGCCCGGGAGCTTCTAGCTACAGTCTGACGGCGCGCCTGTCTACGGCGGTTCCTGCCTGTCCGCTGCTGGTCGTCCGGAGTGTGACGAGGCCCGTCAAGTTTCGTTCAGATCGGCCGATCCCTGAACAAGAGCCCGCAGATTTCCTGCACGGGCGTGCAGAAGGGTATGCATGGCGGTCGATCGGGACAGCCTGTTGCGCAGCGACGACGACGGTGGCGAGCCGGCGCGCATCTTCGTGCGGGTCGAGAGCGGCTTCTACCAGGGCCTGGAATGGCCGCTGGCCCGCGCCAGCACGGTGATCGGCCGGGGCCGCACCGCCGACCTGGTGCTCTCCGAGGCCACGATCTCGCGCGCGCACGCGTTGCTCGGCTTCAAGGGCGACAAACCCTTCGTGCAGGACCTGGGCAGTACCAACGGAACCCTGCTCAACGACGTTCGAGAGGCGCAAGCCGCGCTAAAGCACGGAGACGAGCTACGCATGGGCCGCCTGCTCCTGCGCATCGTCGTTGCCGGATCGGGAGATGCAGATGTCCACTAGGGGAGACCCGAACAGCGAGTTCGTGACCTTGATGTACGTGCCGGGACGTGCCGGTCAGATCCGACGCTTCCACTTCCCGCGCTTCTGGATGCGCCGAGCGACGATCGCCGCCGCATTCCTGGGCGCGGCCCTGCTGACGCTCAGCGTGGACTACGTGCGCGCGCGCATCCAGCTCAGCGAGCTCGATTACCTGCGCGGCGAGACCCGCGAACAGCACCAGCAGCTCGTCCAGTACACCGAGCAGCTGGGCGCCATCTCCAGCGACCTGGAGCGCATCTCCAGCTTCGATCGCAAGCTGCGCGTGATCGCGAACCTGGACCCCGCCGATCCGATCCCGCTGCCGGGCATCGGCGGCGTGGATGGCGAGCTGATCGACCCGTCCGAGCTTCCGGGCCTGACGCGCGACCGCCGCCACCGGCGCATGCTCGACAGCCTGTCGGGGCTGTCCAACGCCGCCACGGCGCAGGCCGAGCGCATGGCAGAGCTGGTGGCGCACCTCGAGGACCAGAGCGCGCGGCTCTCTTCCACCCCGTCGATCTCGCCGGCCAAGGGCTGGATCACCTCGGCGTTCGGCTACCGCAGCTCGCCCTTCACGGGCGGGCGCGAGTTCCACCGGGGACTCGACATCGCCGGTCGCCTGGGCACCCCGGTCTACGCGCCGGCCGATGGCGTGGTGCGCTTCGCGGGCGAGCGCCGGGCGCTGGGCAACAGTGTGTCGCTCAAGCACGGGTACGGCGTGGAGTCGCTCTACGGGCACATGAACGAAATCACGGTGAAGCGCGGCCAGAAGGTGGCGCGCGGTGAGCAGATTGGCACGCTCGGCAGCACCGGCCGCAGCACCGGGCCGCACCTGCACTATCAGGTGCAGGTGAACGGCGTGCCCGTAAACCCGCGGAACTACATCCTGGACTAGCTCCCGGGTCGAATTGGCGCCCCCTCGGGGCTGCCGTATACTGCGATGCTCCTCCCCCTCGGTGTAGCGGAGGCCGGCATTCGCTTCCTTCAGAAACTCTTCGGTTCGGCGAACGAGCGCGCGTTGAAGCCGCTGCGCCCGGCCGTTGAACGTATCAACGCGCTCGAGTCCGAGTTCGAGGCGCTCGACGCCGAGGGCGTGCGCCGCAAGGTCGGCGAGCTGCGCGAGCGCGCCGAGCGGGGCGAGCCGCTCGACGACCTGCTGCCCGAGGGCTTCGCGTCAGTGCGGGAGGCGGCCAAGCGCACGCTCGGCCAGCGCCACTTCGACGTGCAGCTGATCGGCGGGCAGGTGCTGCACCAGGGCCGGATCGCCGAGATGAAGACGGGCGAGGGCAAGACCCTGGTCGCCACGCTGGCGGCCTTCGTGAACGCGCTGGCCGGCAAGGGCGTGCACGTGGTCACGGTGAACGACTACCTGGCCCGCTTCCACGCCGAGTGGATGGGCGGCGTCTACCGCTACCTGGGCATGTCGGTGGGTTGCGTGCTGGCCGGCATGAACGAGGCCGAGCGCCGTGCCGCGTACCAGGCCGACATCACCTACGGCCAGAACAACGAGTTTGGCTTCGACTACCTGCGCGACAACATGAAGCCCACCCTCGACCTGTTCGTTCAACGTAGTCACCACTACGCGATCGTCGACGAGGTCGATTCGATCCTGATCGATGAGGCGCGCACTCCCTTGATCATCTCGGGACCAGTCGAAGACGATCCGGAGAAGTTCCGGCGCATGGCCAAGATCGCGCCGAAGCTGGAGCGCGAGCAGGACTATACGGTCGATGAGAAGACGCGCCAGATCAGCCTGAGCGACGAGGGCGTGGCTCATCTGGAGAAGCTGCTGGACATCGAGAACCTGTACGCGCCGGAGCACATGGAATCGCTCCACGTCGCGCAGAACGCGCTGCGGGCGCTGGCGCTCTACGAGGCCGATGTGCATTACGTGGTCAAGGACGACCAGATCGTGATCGTCGATGAGTTCACGGGCCGGCTCATGGAGGGGCGCCGCTGGGGCGACGGTCTGCACCAGGCGGTCGAGGCCCGGGAAGGCGTGCGCGTCCAGAACGAGTCGCAGACCTACGCTTCGATCACCTTCCAGAACTACTTCCGCATGTACGACAAGCTGGCCGGCATGACCGGTACCGCGGACACCGAGGCCGAGGAGTTCGCGAAGATCTACGGCCTGGACGTGGTCGTGATCCCCACGAACATGGAGATGGTGCGCGATGACCGACAGGACCTGGTCTACCGCACGAAGCCCGAGAAGTGGGCGGCCGTGGTCGACGAGCTTGCGGACTGCCACGAGCGCGGCCAGCCCGTGCTGGTCGGCACGATCTCGATCGACACCTCGGAGATGCTCGCCAAGCGGCTCAAGAACCGCGGCATCCCGCACAACGTGCTGAACGCCAAGCAGCACGGCCGCGAGGCGGAGATCATTGCGCAGGCCGGACGGTTCGGCGCGGTCACGATCTCGACGAACATGGCGGGACGTGGCACCGACATCATTCTGGGCGGCAATTCCGAGATGATGCTGCGCGGCCGCGGCCTGGATCCGACGGCTCTCGAGAACCGCGAAGAGCTCGAGAAGCTCGAGGCCGAGAGCGCGGCCGAACGCGAGAAGGTCCTGGAGGCCGGTGGCCTCTACGTGCTGGGGACCGAGCGGCACGAGTCGCGCCGCATCGACAACCAGCTGCGCGGCCGCGCCGGACGCCAGGGCGACGCGGGCGCCTCGCGCTTCTACCTGTCGCTCGAGGACGACCTGCTGCGCATCTTCGGCTCGGACCGGATCGGGCCGCTGATGAAGCGCCTGGGCATGGAGGAGGGCGAGGCGATCGAGGCCAAGATGCTGTCCGGCGCCATCGAGCGCGCCCAGGGCAAGGTCGAGGCGCGCAACTTCGACGTGCGCAAGCACCTGCTCGAGTACGACGACGTGATGAACAAGCAGCGCGAGAGCATCTACGGCTGGCGCCGCGAGATCCTGTCGCAAGAGGAGGTGCGCGAGGAGTACGCGCTGCTCTCTCGGGGCCTGGTCGAGGAGCTGCTCGATGAGCGAGTTCCCGAGAACCGCGAGGCCGATCCCGAGGCGCTGGCGGCCGACCTCGAGGGCCTGTTCGGCGTGGCTCTGGCCGATCTGCCCGAGCAGTTCGCCAAGGGCACGCCAGACCGCAAGGCGCTGCTCGCGCAGCTCGAGCAGGTGACCGCCGAGAAGCTCGACGCGCAGGTGAAGATGTTCGACGAGATCGCGCAGCGCATGACCGACCTCGACATCCCTCCGCCCACGTTTGGCGATATCGGCCGCGGCATCCTCCTGCAGACGCTCGACGAGCTCTGGAAGGAGCATCTGCTGGCGATGGACCACCTGAAGGAGGGCATCGGGCTGCGCGGCTACGGCGGCAAGGACCCGAAGCGCGAGTACCAGAAGGAAGGCTTCGGGATGTTCCTGGAAATGGAGCGCCGGATCCGCGAGCGCGCCAGCGAGCAGATGTTCAAGGTGGTGTTCCGGGCGCCGTCGGAGGAGCACTTGCGCTCGATGCGCGCGGCCAACGAGGCACGCCAGCGCCAGCGCGAGCGGGCGCTGCAGGAGCAGCACGCCGGCGTGTCGGACGTGGCAGGGGTCCAGCCCGGCCAGGATGCGCGCTCGCAGACCGTGCAGCGCCAGGGACCCAAGGTTGGACGCAACGCGCCCTGCCCGTGCGGCTCCGGTAAGAAGTTCAAGAAGTGCTGCGGCGCCAGCGGCTAGCGCGCCCCCCGCAGCGGTGAGCGACCGCGTCCCCGGCTTCCGAGCCGCCGGCGTGTGCTGTGGAATCAAATCGTCGGGCGCGCCGGACCTGGCGCTGGTGGTCTCCGACTGGCCGGCCACGGCGGCGGCCCTGTTTACGACCAATCAGTTTCCCGGTGCACCGGTGATCGTCTCGCGCCGCCAGATGCGGCGCGGCCGCGCGCAGGCGATCGTCGTGAACAGCGGCATCTCGAACGTCGCGATGGGTGCTCGGGGCCTGCGCGACGCCGAGCGCATGGTCGCGCTCACGGCCGAAGAGACCGGCGTGGCGCTGCGCGACGTGCAGGTCGCGTCGACCGGGGTGATCGGCCAGCCGCTGCCGATGGCCAAGATCGAACCTGGGATCCGCAAGGCGGCCGCGCGCCTGTCGCCGTCCGGCTTCGGCGACGCTGCGCGCGCGATCCTGACCACGGACACCCGGCCCAAGCTGGCGCGCGCTGCGACGCGCCGTTACCGGCTGCTCGGCTTCGCGAAGGGAGCCGGGATGACCCAGCCGAAGATGGCCACGATGCTGGCCTACGTGCTGACCGACGCGGCCGTGCAGCCGTCCTTCCTGCGCGCGGCGCTGCGCGAGGCGGCGGAGCCGAGCCTGAACCGGCTGACCATCGACGGGGAGACCAGCACCAGCGATACGCTCCTGGTGCTCGCAAACGCTGCGTCGGCGGGGACTCCAATCGGCGCGCGCTCGCCGGGCGCGAAGGGCTTCCGCCGCGCGCTTGCCGAGGTCTGCGCCGGCCTCGCCGAGCAGCTCGCGGTCGATGGCGAAGGCGTCACGCGCCTGGCAGACGTGTTGGTGAGCGGCGCGAGGAGCGATGCCGACGCCCTGGCTGTGGCGCGCTCGGTCGCGAACTCGGCGCTCGTGAAGACCGCGCTGTTCGGCGCGGACCCGAACTGGGGCCGGATCGTGCAGGCCGCCGGGGCCGCCGGCGTTCGGCTGGATCCGAGCCAGGTCGGCATTCGCATCGCCGGCGTGTGGTTCCTGAAGAAGGGTGTGCCCAGCGGCGGCCCGGCCGCGCTGCGCCGCGCCGAACGCGCCATGCGGCGCAAGCGCGTCGAGATCGCCATCACGCTGGGCAGCGGCCCGGGCCGCGCGCGGATGCTCACCACCGATCTCACCCATGACTATGTTCGGATCAACGCGGAGTACACGACGTGATCGAGCTGGTGCTCGTGCGCCATGCGGAGCCGGACTGGGAGCCGGGCGGCCTTGCCGTGGACCACCCGGTGCTGACCGAGCGCGGCCGCAAGCAGGCCGGCTGTCTGGCAGAGGAATTGGCCGACGAGCCGTTCGACGCGATCTACTGCAGCCCGCTGCCGCGCGCCGTCGAGACCGCCGAGCCCTTGCTCGAGCGGCGCGCCTGCGAGGCCGAGATCGAGCCCTGGCTCGAGGAGCTAAGGCTGCCGCCGCTCGAGGGAAAGACCGGCGACGAGGTGGCGCGCTTCTTCGAGGAGGCTCGCAGCCGCGACATGGACGAGTGGTGGCAGGCGATGCCCGGGGGCGAGAACTTCCGCCACTTCTACGAGCGCGTCTCGAGCGGTGTCGAGAGCCTGTTGGTGGGTCACCACCGGCTGACGACCCACGAGAACAGCGGCCACCGGCTCTGGAGCCTGCCCGAAGAGCCGCGCCGCCTGCTGATGGTGGCCCACCAGGGCACCAACGCCGTGATTCTCTCGCACCTGCTCGGCATCGACCCGGTGCCCTGGGCCTGGCAGCGCTTCCGCAGCTGCCACGCGGGCGTCTCGCGCATTCACACGGTGCCGGCCGCGAGCGGGGCGATCTGGGTGCTGGAGTCCTTCAATCGCGTCACCCACCTGGCGCCGATCGACCAGCTAACCTACTGAAACACGCCTGAATCCGAAGGCTTAGCCTTGAGGGCGGGGCGCGCCTCTGCTATAGACCGCGCTACTTCACACGCTCCGTTCGTCCTGGGTTCCCGGTGCCGCGGTCCGGCACCGGCTTACGGGTCGACGGCGGACCCCAGGTCCGGCGAGGGGCGGAGGACCAAACCCATAGGCGCGGATCCGCAGCGGAGCCGCGACCCGACACGGAGAAGCGATGTCCGAGACTCCCACGACGGAGGCGCCGGCTGTTCCGCCGGCCGCCCCTCCCGGCCCGCCCGCCGAGGTCGCCCCGGCCCCGGCCGTGGTGCTGGCCGAGCCCGAAGAAGCCCTGCCGCCCGGCAGCAACGTGACCATGCGCGAGCTGCTCGAGGCGGGTGTCCACTTCGGCCACCAGACACGCCGCTGGCACCCGCACATGAAGCCGTTCCTGTACGGCGAGCGCAACGGCATCCACATCATCGACCTGCAGTACTCACTGCCGCGGCTCCGCGCGGCGCTCGAGTTCGTGCGCGAGTGCGTGGCGAACGGTGGGCGCGTGCTGTTCGTGGGAACCAAGCGCCAGGCGCAGGATGTGGTCGCGAAGCTCGCCAAGGGCAGTGGCAGCCCGTTCGTGCACCGCCGCTGGCTGGGCGGGATGCTCACGAACTTTCGCACGATCCGGAAGGGCGTCGAGCGCTATCTCGAGCTCACCGAGATGCTCAGCGACGAGGACAAGTCCGCGGCGGTCTCCAAGAAGGAGCGCTCGCGGCTGGCTCGCCAGCACAACAAGTTGCATACGGCCTTCGAGGGCATCGCCGGCATGGAGCGTCTGCCCGATGCGATCGTGATCATCGACATCAAGAAGGAAACGATCGCGTTGGCCGAGGCGCAGCGCCTGGGCATTCCGGTCGTGGCGATCGTGGACTCGAACTGTGATCCGGACGGCATCGACTTCCCGATCCCGGGAAACGACGATGCGATCCGCGCGATCCGGCTCTACTGCCACAAGATCGCGGAAGCCGTGAAGGAAGGCGCCAACTTGTTCAACGAACGCGTCCAGGAGGAGGGCAAGGCCAGTCCGGAGACCGAGGTGGACTACGTGGCCCAGCCCGGCAAGCGCGTCGTCGAGATCACCCAACCCGCGCGCCGGCCGGCCCGCCTGGAGCGCATGCTGAAGGCGCTCGAGGAAGAGGGCACGATCGAGCCCACGGTAGAAGAAGCCGCGGAGGGTGCGGTCGAGGACGGCGCTGCGGCCGAGGACGGCGCTGCGGCCGAGGACGGCGCTGCGGCCGAGGACGGCGCTGCGGTCGAGGACGGCGCTGCGGTCGAGGACGGCGCTGCGGCCGAGGACGGCGCTGCCGCGGCGGTACCGGAAGACGCGGAGGCGCCTGCCGAGACCACCAGCGAGGTCGAGCCAGAGAAGCCCGCGGGGAGCTGAGGGGGACAGTGGAGATCACGGCGGGACAGGTGAAGGCCCTGCGCGACAAGACCGGCGCGGGGATGATGGATTGCAAGAAGGTGCTGGTGGAGGCGGGCGGCGACCTCGAGCGCGCGGTGGACCTGCTGCGCGAGCGGGGACTGGGCAAGGCGCGCAACAAGGCCGGACGCGCCACCTCCGACGGGCGAATCGCGACCTGGGTTGCGGACGACGGCCGTGCCGCCGCGCTGGTCGAGTTGAACTGCGAGACCGATTTCGTGGCGCGTACCGACGACTTCGGCGCACTCTGCGCGGACTTCGCGGAGCTGGCCGGCGGGCACGACGTGGATTCCGCGGAGGCGCTGCTGGAGCTGCCGCTCGGCGAGGGCTCTGCGCGGGACCGGCTGGTTGCGGGAATTGCGAAGCTCGGCGAGAACATCCAGCTCCGCCGCGTGGCACGTGTGAGCGCTGACGAGCAGGGCCGCATCTCCAGCTACATCCACGCCGGGGGCAAGATCGGCTCCCTGGTCGCGGTCGAGGCGAAGGAGCCAGGCAGCACGAAGATCGCGGCGCTGGCGCACAACCTGTGCATGCACGTGGCCGCCGCAGCGCCTTCCAGCATCTCGCGCGACGACCTGCCGGCCAAGGAGGTCGAGTACGAGCGCGGCGTGCTGCGCGCCCAGGCCGAGACGGAGGGCAAGCCCGACAAGGTGATCGACAAGATGGTCGAGGGGCGCCTGAACAAGTTTTTCAAGGAGGTCGTCCTACTCGAGCAGCAGCTCGTGATGGACCCGGACTCGAGCGTGAAGAACGCGGTCGCGGCAGCGGGCGCCGAAGTCGTCGCCTTCCGGCGCTTCCAGCTCGGAGAAGAGATCGGAGAGTGAAGCCCGCCTACAAACGCGTCGTGATCAAGGTGTCCGGCCAGAGCATGGCCGGCGAGCAGGGCTGGGGGATCGCCACCGACAAGATCCAGCGCGTGGCCCAGGAGCTTGCCGAGGCGATGAACCTCGGCGTCGAGATCGGGATCGTCTGTGGGGGCGGCAACATCATCCGCGGCGTGACGGCGAGTGCCCAGGGCCTGTCGCGCACCGCGGCCGACTTCATGGGTATGCTGGCGGGCATCATGAACGCCCTAGCGCTTCAAGATGCGCTGGAGAAGTGTGGTATAACCACCCGAGTCATGTCGGCAATCGAAGTCAAACAGGTTGCCGAGCCGCACATTCGCCGGCGGGCCATCCGCCACCTGGAGAAGGGGCGGGCCGTGATCTTCGCCGCCGGTGTCGGCAGTCCCTTCTTCACGACCGATACGGCCGGCACGGTACGCGCTGCGGAGGTCGAGGCGGAGATCCTGCTGAAGGGCACGCGCGTCGACGGCGTCTACGACGCCGACCCCGAGAAGTTCCCGGAAGCCAAGCTCTACGACCGGGTTACCTATCGCGAGTTCATCCACCGCAACCTGGGGGTGATGGACACCGCAGCCATCTCGCTGGCTGAAGATCGCAAGCTGCCGATCCTGGTGTTCAACATGGAGGTCCCGGGGAATATCCTGAAGGCGATCTGCGGGGAGGCGATCGGCACCATCGTCGGGGCCTAGCCTAGGAGGGGAGTGTGGCGCAAGAGGAGCTGGATCTTGTGCTGGGCGAAGCCCGGTCGGCCATGAGCAAGTCCGCGGAAAGCCTGGAGCGGGACCTGATGAAGATCCGGACCGGTCGCGCGAACCCCGTGCTGCTCGAGGGCGTGACCGTCGATTACTACGGCACGCCGACTCCGCTCAAGTCGCTGGCCACGGTCTCCGCGCCCGAGGCCCGCCTGCTGGTGGTCCAACCCTTCGACCCGGGAGCGCTCGGCGAGATCGAGCGCGGCATCTTGAGGGCTCAGCTGGGCGTAACGCCGAACAGCGACGGCAAGCTGATCCGCGTGCCGATCCCGGAGCTCACGGAGGAACGCCGCCGCGAGCTGGTGAAGGCCGTGCGCAAGCTCGGAGAGGACCACAAGGTTGGTGTGCGCACCGGCCGCCGCGACGCCATATCTCTCATGAAGGAGATGGAGAAGGACGGCGACGTGACCGAGGACGAGAGCCACCGGGGCCAGAAGCTGGTCCAGGGCATGACGGACGACTTCACCAAGCAGATCGACCAGCTCCTCGACGCCAAGGAGCAAGAGATCTTGACCCTCTAGCGCCATGGCTCGCCTCGATCCCAAGAACCTCCCGCGGCACATCGCGATCATTCCCGACGGGAACGGCCGCTGGGCCGAGGCGCGCGGGCTGCCCCGCGTTGAAGGTCATCGGCGCGGCACCGAGCTGGTTCGCGAAGCGGTGCGCGCAGCGCACGATCTGGGCATCAAGATGCTCACGCTCTACGCCTTTTCCAACGAGAACTGGGAGCGGCCCACGAGCGAGGTGCAGTCCTTGATGATGCTGCTCGAGGGCTACCTGCGTCGCGACGCCGACGAGCTCGACGAGAATGGCGTCCGCGTCGAGGTGATCGGCCGGCCGGAGCGGCTCGATCCGGCGATCCAGCGCGAGCTCGAGCGCATGCAGCGACGCACCGAGGGCAACGACGAGATGCGGCTGGCCTTCGCGCTGTCCTACAGCGGCCGCACCGAGCTGGTCGACGCAGTCCGCGCGATCGCCCG
>CAXMNF010000062.1:0-24072 GCA_964194645.1 uncultured Gammaproteobacteria bacterium | reverse complement strand
CGCTGGCATCTCATCGTCGTTCTCCTGCGCCGCTGCCGTGGAGCAGCAGTCTTTGCGACCTGCCCCTTGGTCCGGGCGCTGCGCGTCAACTCCATCATCTAGATCCCCTGCAGTACCTGCAATAGAACGCGCGTCCAGAAGACTGAACTGTGGGTCAGTACTCTACCTGCGACGACGTATGTGCTGCAAGAGGGTCCAATTGCTGCGCCGTCGACGCTGAGTGCGTGGTACGATACGCGCAGATAACGACGAACAGGCCGGTACTCGAAGGTGATCGACGTGGAAGGGGGGAGCGTGCGAGGACCAGACGAGATCAGCGAGAGCTGGAGATCGAGGGTCGGCGGCTATGCCGTATACCCGGGCCGCGGCGTCGCGCGGATCGTCGAGCTGACCACCCAGGAAATTGCCGGACAGCGCTCCGAATTCCTGGTGCTGCGTATGGTCGCCGACGATTCGAGGATCCTGATTCCGAGCGGGAATGCCGAGCTCGTTGGACTGCGCGAGATCGTCGCGCCCGCAGAGGCCAAGAAGATCTGGGAGATCCTGGGCCGCCGCACGCGGCAGCGAAGCGCCCACGGCGTGACCTGGAGCCGGCAGTTCCGCGTGTACCAGGACAAGGTGCGCAGCGGCTCGGTGTTCGAGGTGGCCGAGGTGCTGCGCGACCTGATGCGCCTGCAGACCCGCAAGGAGCTGTCGTTCGGCGAGCACCGGCTGCTGGAGAGCGCGCGCAGCTTGATCGTGCAAGAGCTCGCGGCTGTACAGGCTTCCGAAGCCACCGAGATCGAGCGCGAGATCAAGGCGATCGTGAACTGAGACCGGCCGGAGCCTCCGGCCGCTATCATCACGGCCATGGAGGTCGTCGCACTGCTACTCGCGGCGGGCCGCGGCGAGCGGCTGGCCGCGGGACGCCCCAAGGCACAGGTCCAGCTGGCGGGCCGCTCCCTGCTCGACTGGAGCGCGCGCGCCCTCGGGCGCGCCGCGGGGATCGCCGCCGTGCTGCCCGTGATCGGCCCCGAAGCTGAGTCCGAGCTGGCGGCGCTCCGCGCGCTCTGGGAGGGACCGGCGCGGCTCCTCCGCGGCGCGCCCGGCGGCGCCACGCGCCAGGCCTCGCTCGCTTCCGGGCTCGACGCGCTGGTCCGGCAGGCGCCCGGCGCGAGCTGGGTATTGGTCCACGATGCCGCGCGCTGCCTGGTCGAGCCCGGGGACGCGGAGACTGTCCTGGCCGCCGCGCAGGCCGGCGGAGCGGCGATCCCGGTGCTGGCCCTCGAGGACACCGTGAAGGAGCTGGCGGGGCAGCGCGTGCTGCGGACGCTTCCGCGCGAGCGCCTGGCCCGCGCGCAGACGCCCCAGGCCTTCCGCCTGGCCCTGCTGCGCGAGGCCCTAGATAAGGCGCGGCGCGACGGCTTCGAGGGCACCGACTGCGCCTCCCTGGTCGAGCGCCTCGGTGTCGAGGTGGCGGTCTGCCCGGGCCGGCCGCAGAACTTCAAGGTGACCGGGCCTGAAGACCTGCTGCATGCCGAGGCGCTGCTGCGCGCCCGGGAGGCGAGCGCGTGAGGATCGGACAGGGCTTCGACGTACATCGCCTGACACAGGGCCGCGTACTCGTCCTGGGTGGCGTCGAGATCCCGGACACGCGGGGCCTTGCGGGCCACTCCGATGCCGACGTGCTGGCGCATGCCGTAGCCGACGCCCTGCTCGGGGCACTGGGCGCGGGCGATCTCGGCACCTACTTTCCCTCCTCGGACCCGCGCTGGGCCGGTGCCTCCGGGGCGCAGCTGCTCGAGCCGATTCTCGAGCGGGTGGGGCAGGGGGGCTATCTGATCGCGAACGTGGACACGACCGTGATTGCCCAGGAGCCCCGGCTGGCTCCCTATCAGGCCGAGATGCGCAAGGGTCTGGCGGGCATGCTGCGCATCGCGGAGGAGCGGGTGAACGTGAAGCTGACCAGTACGGACCGCCTCGGCGCGATCGGGCGGGGCGAGGGGATCGCGGCGCAGGCTGCGGTGCTCCTGGCGGAGCGCGACGCGTGAGTCGCTTGCGCTTCTACAACGCGCTCGCGCGCGACAAGCAGGACTTCGAGCCGCTCGAGCCCGGGAGCGTGCGCATCTACAGCTGCGGCCCCACCGTGTACAGCCGCCAGCACATCGGAAACATGCGGCCCTACGTGTTCGCCGACGTCCTGAAGCGCACGCTGCGCTGGTTCGGCTACCACGTGAAACACGTGATCAACATCACCGACGTGGGCCACCTGGCGGGCGACACCGACAGCGGAGCGGACAAGATCGAGGCGGTCGCACGCAAGGAGGGCGCCTCGATCTGGGAGATCGCCGAGCGCTGGACGCGCGTCTTCCAGACGGACATCGAGCGGCTGAACGTGCTGCCGCCCGACGTCTGGTGCAAGGCGACCGACCACATTCCCGAACAGGTCGCCTTGATCCAGGCGCTCGAGGCCAAAGGCTTCACCTATCAGATCGCCGATGGCGTCTACTTCGACACGTCCAAGGATCCGAGCTACCCGCAGCTCGGCGGGCTGGACCTGACGGATGAGCAGACCCAGGAGCGCATCCGAACGGCCGGACTGAAGCGCAATCCCGCGGACTTCGCGCTCTGGAAGCAGTCGCGGCCCGACGAGCAGCGTCAGATGGAATGGGACAGCCCCTGGGGCACGGGTTTTCCGGGCTGGCACATCGAGTGCTCCGCGATGAGTTCGAAGTATCTCGGCGAGCAGTTCGACATCCACACGGGCGGCATGGACCACCTGCCCGTCCACCATCCCAACGAGATTGCGCAGTCCGAGAACGCCTTTGGCGTGCGCCCCTGGGTGCGCTTCTGGATGCACAACGGCTGGCTGATGGCGGGGGGCGCGAAGATCTCGAAGTCGAGCGGCGGGCTGCTCGATCTGGACGAGCTGATCGCGGAGGGCATCGACCCGCTGGCGTTTCGCTTCTTCTTCCTGGGCGCCGTGTACCGCCAGCAGATGAACTTCACGCTCCACGCGGTCCAGCAGGCGCAGGTGGCCTACCGCAGGCTGCTGCACCACGCACTCGAGTACCGCGAGGCGGCCGACGACGGCGTGGAGCCGCCCGCCGAGTGCCGGGAGCGCTTCCACACGGCGCTGGCCGACGATCTGAACACCCCGCAGGCGCTGGCCGTGGTCTGGGAGCTGGTGCGCAGCAAGCTGGGTGCCGCGCAGAAGTGGGCCCTGCTCTCCGACTTCGACCAGGTGCTCGGTCTGGACCTGGGCTCGGCCGACTTGGCGCCGCCGCAGGTCGACGAGCGGATCGAGGAGCTGGTTCGCGAACGCGTGGCGGCACGGGCCGCGCGGGACTTCGCGCGCGCCGACCAGATCCGCGACGAGCTGCTGGCCGAAGGCATCGTGCTGGAGGACGGTGCCGAAGGGACCCGCTGGCGCCGTGCCTGACTTCGCGCTGCGCAGCGAGTACACCCCGCAGGGCGACCAGCCCGCCGCGATCGAGGAGCTGGTCGAGGGCGTGCTGTCCGGGCGCCCCCACCAGACCTTGCTCGGCATCACCGGAAGCGGCAAGACCGCGACCATGTCTTGGGTGATCGAGAAGCTGAACCGGCCCGCGCTGGTGATCGCCCCGAACAAGACGCTCGCGGCCCAGCTCTTCGGCGAGTTCCGCGAGCTCTTCCCGGACAACGCCGTCGAGTACTTCGTGTCGTACTACGACTACTACCAGCCCGAGGCCTACCTCCCATCGACCGACACCTACATCGAGAAGGACTCGTCGATCAACGACGAGATCGACAAGCTGCGCCACTCCGCGACCCGCTCGGTCCTTTCACGGCGCGACACGATCGTGGTGGCGAGCGTCTCCTGCATCTACGGCCTGGGCTCGCCGGAGACCTACGGCGAGATGCATGCCTTCCTGGAGAAGGGCAGTACCGTCCCGCGCGACGACCTGTTGAAGAAGCTGGTCGGCATGCTCTATGAGCGCAACGACTACGACTTCCACCGCGGCACCTTCCGGGTGCGCGGTGACACGGTCGAGATCTTTCCGGCCTACGAAGACGAGCGCGCCATCCGCATCGAGTTCTTCGGCGACGAGATCGAATCGATCGCCGAGATCGACCCGTTGCGCGGCCGTGTGCTGTCGCGGCCGACGCGCATGGTGGTCTTCCCGAACAGCCACTACGTGTCGACCCAGGAGCGCATTCGCGGCGCCATCGAGGGCATCCAGGAAGAGCTCCGCGTGCGGATCGAGGGCTTTCGCAAGGACATGAAGCTGCTCGAGGCGCAGCGCATCGAGCAGCGCACCATGTACGACATCGAGATGCTGCAGGAGATGGGTTTCTGCCACGGGGTCGAGAACTACTCGCGCTGGCTCGACGGGCGCCAGCCCGACCAGCCGCCCTACACCTTGCTCCACTACTTCCCGGACGATTTCCTGACCTTCGTCGACGAGAGCCACGTGACCGTTCCCCAGATCGGCGGGATGTTCCGTGGCGACCGGCGCCGCAAGGAGACCCTGGTCGACTTCGGCTTTCGCCTGCCCTCGGCGCTGGACAACCGCCCGCTGCGCTTCGAGGAATGGAAGGAGCGCGTGGGCCAGGTCGTCTACGTGTCGGCCACGCCCGGCGAATACGAGCTCGAGCAGAGTGCCGGAGTGGTGGTCGAGCAGATCATCCGGCCCACCGGCTTGATCGACCCCGAGCCCGAGCTGCGCCCGGCCGCGAACCAGGTTGACGATCTCCTGGCCGAGATTCGCGAGCGCGTCGCGCTCGGCGACCGCGTGCTGGTCACGACGCTCACCAAGCGCATGTCCGAGGAGCTCACCAACTACTATCAGGAGCTGGGCATCCGGGTGCGCTACCTGCACTCGGAGATCCCCACGATCGAGCGCACCGAGATCCTGCGCGAGCTGCGCCAGGGCGTGTTCGACGTGCTGATCGGTATCAACCTGCTGCGCGAGGGGTTGAACCTGCCGGAGGTCTCGCTGGTCGCCATCCTGGATGCCGACAAGGAGGGCTTCCTGCGCTCGACCCGGTCGCTGATCCAGACGATCGGGCGCGCGGCGCGCAACGTGCGCGGCAAGGTGATCCTGTACGCGGACAAGCAGACCGACTCGATCCGCGAGGCCGTTGGCGAGACCCTGCGCCGGCGCGAGGCGCAGACCATCTACAACACCGAGCACGGCATCACCCCGGAGAGCGTCGCGTCGAACATCATCAGCCTGACCTCCAGCCTCTACGAAGCGGACTACGTGACGGTGCCGCTGGTCGCCGACGACGAGCTCGACCTGGCCGAGCTGCCGCGCAAGGTGGCGGCGCTGCGCTCGGAGATGAAGGAAGCCGCCGAGCAGCTCGACTACGAGCGGGCGGCTGAGCTGCGCGACCAGATCCGTCACCTCGAGGAGGACGCGCTGCTGCAGGGCTTCGAGGCGCCTCCGGTTGTGGCGAAGAGCCGACCCGCGGCTCGCGGCCGAGGCGCTCGGGGCCGGCGCCGCCGATGAGCCAGCCGGGCTCCGAGCACGAGGTCCCCGAGGCGCTGCTCGAGAAGATCCGGCGGCTGCCCAGCAGCCCCGGGGTCTACCTGTTCCGCGACGGCAGCGGCGCGGTGCTCTACGTGGGCAAGGCGCAAGACCTGCGCGCGCGCGTGCGCTCCTACTTCAATCGCGGCGGCGACGGTCGCTACAGCATGGCGTTCCTGGTGCCGCGCATCGCCGACGTCGAGCCGGTCGCGACCAGCAACGTAAAGGAGGCGCTGCTTCTCGAGAATCAGCTGATCAAGAAGCACAAGCCGCGCTTCAACGTGCGCCTGCGCGACGACAAGAACTACCTGGGCCTGCGCCTGGACCCCGCCGAGAAGCACGCGCGCTTCACCGAGACGCGCCGCTTCCTGCAGGACGGCGCCGCGTACTTCGGGCCCTATACCTCGAGCCGCTCGCTGCGCAAGACGCTCTCGGCTCTGCAGCGCATCTTCCCGCTGCGCACTTGCTCGGACGGTGTGTTCAAGAGCTACGAGCGCCAGGGCCGGCCCTGCATCGAGCACGCCGTGGGTCGCTGCAGTGGACCGTGCTGCGGGCTGGTCAGTGAGCCGGCCTACCGGGAGCTGGTCGACGGAGCGGTGCGCTTCATGCGCGGGCAGGCGACCGACCTGGTGCGCGAGCTGGGCGAGCGCATGCAGCAAGCGGCGGGCGAGGAGCGCTTCGAGGCGGCCGGCCGGCTGCGCGATCGGATCCAGGCGATCGAGCGGACTGTCGAGCGCCAGGCCATGATCTCGACCAGCTTCGCGGACCGCGACGTGTTTGGCGTGGCGCGAGAGGAGCACCACTTCGAGGTCGAGGTGCTGCACATCCGGCAGGGAAAGCTGCTGGGTGGCAAGGCGCACGCCTTCTCGGACGTGCGGATCGGCGACGCGGAGGCGCTCGATTCCTTCCTCGGCCAGTTTTACGGGGCGGAGCGTGACCTGCCGCGCGAGCTGCTCCTTCCCTTCGCGATCGACGGGGCGGTGGCGCTCGAGTCGCTGTGGCGCGAGCGCGGCGGGCCCACGCTGCGCGTCCGCGTGCCCCAGCGGGGCGAAGGGCGCCGGCTGGTCGAGCTGGCCACGCGCAACGCCGAGCTGGCGCTCGCGGAGCGCGGCCGGCGCGAGCAGAATCACGAGCGCCAGCTTGCGGACGTGGCCAAGCTGCTGCGGCTGCCGGCGCCGCCGCGCCGCATCGAGTGCTACGACACCTCGCACCTGCAGGGCGCCATGCACGTGGCCTCGCGCGTGGTCTTCGAGGACGGCCTGCCCAGCAAGGACGCCTATCGGCGCTACAAGCTGCGCGAGGCTCTGCCGGGCGACGACTACGGCGCGATGCGCGAGGTGCTGCGCCGCCGCCTCGAGAAGCTCGCGAGCGACCCCGGGCCGGATCTGCTGTTGCTCGACGGGGGCAAGGGCCAGCTGAACGCGGTGCGCGCGCTGTTCACCGATCTGGGCGTGGAGGGCGTGGCCCTGGCCTCGCTCGCCAAGGAGCGCGACGAGACGTCGCCCGGCGGGCGGGTACTGCGCCACGGCGGCACCAAGCGCGAGAAGCTCTTCCTGACGGGTGTGAAGGATCCCCTGCTGCCCGCGCCCGATGCGCCCGGCCTGCTGCTGCTGCAGCGCGTCCGCGACGAGTCGCATCGCTTCGCGATCCGCTATCACCGCGAGCTGCGCCGCAAGCTCGCCACGCGTTCGATCCTGGACGAGCTCCCCGGCATCGGTCCCGTGAAGCGCCGCGCCCTGTTGCGCGTGCTGGGCAGCCTGGAGAAGGTGAAGCAGGCCAGCGAGGACGAGCTGACCCGGGTACCGAAGATCACCCGGGCCGACGCGGGGCGCATCGCCGCGTTCTTCGCCGTCCCGGTCAAGGACCCGCCAGAAACGGCCGATCCAGCTGGTGGCGATGCGGGCTAGCCGCCGCTTCGCCGCCGAGGCGGAACCGTGCGGAGAGCCCTGCGCCTGACAGTCCTGTTGCTAGCGGCCTGCGCATTCGCTGCGCCGGCCCGGGCCCAGGTCTACACCTGGACCGACAATGCCGGGCGCATGCACATGGCCGACGACCTGTCGAAGGTGCCGGCTGAATATCGGCGCCAGGCGAGCAGCAGCCGCCGCGACGAGATCGCCCGGCCCAGGAGCTGGAGCCAGCTCGAGGAGAACCGCGGCGCCGCCGCTCCGGCCGCGCGCCGCAAGCCGGCTGCCGCGGGCCGCGGGCGCGTGCACCTGCTGAGCGTGGAGCAGGCGGGCGCGGAGATGGCCGTATGGGCCGAGCTCGATGGCGGCATGCAGGCCCCGTTCATCGTCGACACCGGCGCGATGATCAATACGATCCCGCAGTGGGTCGTCGACGAGATGGGCATCACCATCGACGAGAACACACCCTCGATGTACGTGCGCGGCATCTCCGGGCAGCCGATGTTCGTGCACGTCGTGACGCTCGGCAGCGTGAGCATCGGCGGCGCAGAGGTCGAGGACGTGGAGATGGCCGTGCTCGGCACCCAGCGGCGCGGCCTGTTGGGCATGCCGTTCTTCAACCACTTCAAGGTCAGCACCGACCCCGCGCGCGGCGTGCTGCGCCTGGAGGAGATCGACCTCGACGCCGTCGAGGGCGTGGCCGGCGGCCAGAACGAGGCCGCCTGGCGCAAGGACTTCGGCTTCATTCGCAACCAGATCGACACCGTCGAGCGGCGCCGCAAGTCGATTCCAAGCCACTTCCCGGAGGCCCACGAGCAGCTCGAGGCGCGGCTCGACTACTGGGAGCGGCAGCTCGATGACCTGGAAACCAAGGCTTCCCGGGCCGGCGTGCCGGCGCCCTGGCGTGAGTAATCCCGTCGTCCAATCGGGAAACGCGCTTCACAGGCCCGGCGCCTCCGCTCTGGGTGCACTTCCGCTCCGTCTCTCAAGTCACTGAAAACGCGCGCAAATCTGGATCGGATGCACACGTTCTGCAGTTGGCACCCGCCTTGCTCTAACCGGGGTCCGATGTCTTCGGCGACGAAGAAATGGCGGCGACTGCTGGAGGAGCGCTTCGGCGTGCAGTCCGAGTTCGCCGCGCACCTCGAGCCGCTCCTGGAGCGCATCGAGGCGCTCGCTCCGGCGTCCGAGGAGCGCGACCAGCTGCTCCACGGGGTCGCTGCCGCCTACCGCTCGACGCGGGTCCTGCGCCGCCGCCAGCGCGCCGAGGGCGACGTGCGGGTCCTCGTCGAGGAGTTCCAGGGCGAGATTCGCAAGATGGACGAGTCTCTCAAGGTGATGAGCGTCTACCTCGAGCGCCTCCAGCAGCGCATGCGCCTGCCGAACCCGCCGGCCGAGCGCCTGCTGCACTAGCCGCTCCCACTCCCCCCGGCGTCCCGCGGATGGCACAGGGTGTCGCGCGTTCCGTTGCTGCGGCTGCTCGCGCCCTTTGCGCTCGGCATCGCGGCCGAGAATTGGCTGTTCGCTCCGGTCTCTGCGGCCGCCGCGCTGGCCGCCGCCGGCGCCCTGGTTTGGTGCGCGGGACGGTCCTGGAGCGGCGAGGCCCTGCTCGGGCTCGGGCTCGGCGCGCTGGCGCTGGCAGTGCGGCTGCACGCGCCGATTCCAGCGGTCGCCGCGACACCGGTGCACCTCACCGCGCTCGACACCCCGCGTGTGGCCGGGCCGGTCTGCTCGCTCGTCGTCTGGGTGCACGGGGTTCAGCCCGGCCGCGCACTGCTGCGCCTGCCGGCTGAGCGCTGCGCGATCCTTCCGGGCGAGCGCCTGCTCGCGCGGCTCGCGCTCGAGCCGATGCGCCCGCGCACGAACCCCGGGGGCTCGGATCCGCGGCAGCGCTGGCGGCGCCGGGGTGTGCGGGCCGTGGCCAGAGCGGTCGACGGTGCGCTGATCTCCGCTGGCGTGCCCGCCAGCCTTGCCGCGTCCGTCGGGCGGCTGCGCGCGCAGGTCGCCGCGGCGCTCGACCCGCCCGGCGCGCCGAGTCGCGCCGGTGCGGTTCTGCGCGCGCTCGTCACGGGCGACCGGTCCAACGTGGCGCCGCAGGTGCGCGAGAGTTTCGTCAGCTCCGGTACCGCACACCTGCTCGCGGTGTCGGGTCTCCACGTCGGCTGGGTCTTCGCACTGACACAGGTGGGTGTCAGCTGGCTGGTGCGACGCCTGCCGGCGCTGTGGCTCTTGCGCCGAGCCCGCGCGCTCGGTCTGCTGGCCGGCGCGGCATGCGCGGCAGGCTACGCCGCGCTCGCAGGCTTCGGGATCCCCGCGCTGCGGGCGGCCGCGATGGCGCTGGCCGGGACCGTCGCCGTGCTGGCCGGCCGCCCCGCGCTCGGCGCCAACGCGCTGGCGGGAGCCGCCCTGCTGGTCCTGGCCTGCGCGCCGAGTGCGCTGTTCGAACCGGCCTTCGGGCTCTCGTTCGCGGCCGTCACGGGGATCCTGCTGTGGCGGCCGCCCCTGGGACGCGCGGCTGCGGCGCTGCACGCCACGGGGGCGGCAGGCCTGGCCACGGCCCCTCTCGTGGTCGCGATCGGCGCGCCACTCCCGGCGGGCGGCCTGCTGGCGAACCTGTGCGCGATCCCCGTGTTCGCGGCCGGTGTCGTCCCGCTGGCCCTGGCGACGGGTCTCGCTGCGGCCGCCTGGCCTGCAGCGGGCGAGGCGCTGCGGCCGCTGGCTACGGGCGCCTGCGAGCTGGCGCTGCGCCTGGTCGAATCGCTGGGAAGTCCCGACCTGCTCGACGCTGCGGACCGAGCGGAGCTGCGCGCGGCCGTGCTCTGTGGCGCCGGCTTCGCCGCCCGCGTCGCGCAGCGAATGGGCCGGCCAGGGACCGCCTGCACGCTGGCGGCCGCAGCCTTCGCGGCCCTGTTGCTCCCCGCGCCGGCGCCAGACACGCTCGGCCCAGACTCCGTCACGGCGCTCGACGTGGGCCACGGCGACGCTCTGCTGATCCGCGCGGCCGGACGCAGCTGGCTGGTCGACGCCGGGCCCGCGGGCGCGGGGTTCGACGCGGGACGCGCGGTCGTGCTCCCGGCGCTGCGCGCACTCGGAGTGCCTCGTCTGGACGTGCTGGTGCTGACCCACTCGGACCGCGACCACCTGGGTGGGGCCGCAGCGATCCTGGCCCGTCTGCCCGTGCGCGAGGTGTGGCTCGGCGCTGCCACCCGGCGTCACCCCTCCGCGCGCGCCCTGCGGCGCGCGGCCGCGCGGCGCGGCGTGGCGTTGCGCGTGGTCTCGGCCGGGGTTCGCCATCGGGAACCCGGTTTCGACGTGCAGGTGCTCTGGCCACCGGCCGCCGAGCGTCTGCGCAAGCCGAACGAGACCTCGCTGGTGCTGCGGATCGAGCTGGCCGCGGGCTGCCTGTGGCTGCCCGGCGATGCGCCCGCCCGCGTGGAGCGCCGCCTCGCAGCGCGGCAGGCCCCGTGTGTCTTCCTGAAGCTCGGCCACCACGGCAGCCGCTCGTCGAGCGCAGATCCGCTGCTCGAGCGCCTCTCACCGCTCGTCGCCGTTGCCAGCTCCGGACGGCGCGCTCGCTGGCCGCTGCCACACCCCGAGGTGCGCGCCCGGCTCGCGACGCATTCAGTGTCGCTCTACGAGACGGCGCGAACCGGTGCGCTGCGCGTGACTTTCGGCCCGTCCGCGCCCGTGGCCGAGCCGTTCCTCGCCCGCGATTGGCGGCGCGGCACAGACGGCGAGCTACACTCCGGAGATGGCGAAGCGGCCTCCGGGCGTGGATCCCGCGCTGTGGCGCGAGCAGCGCGCTGAAGTCTGGCGGCGCCGCAACCGCGTCTTCAACGTACTGATGATCGTCTCCGTGCTGCTGGTCCTGGCGCGCTACTTCGCGCGCTAGCGCTCCGCCAGCACGAGCTCGGCGGCGGCGACCAGGTCGCTGGCGCTGGCGATCTCGCCGGGCGGCTCGGCGCGCCGTTCGGAGCCCTGTCCGCTCTGCACGTAGACCGCGCGGCAGCCGGCGCGCCGCGCCAGCTCGAGGTCCGACGGCTGGTCGCCGATCACCCAGCTCGCCGACAGGTCGGCCCCCAGCTCGTCGCGCGCGCGCTCCAGAAGGGCCGTGCCGGGCTTGCGGCACGCGCAGCCCTCGTCGGGCCGGTGCGGACAGTGATAGCTGGCGGCGATCGCGACGCCCTGTGCGGCCAGGTCGGCGACCAGGTGGTCTTGGAAGCGCTGGAAGTCCGCCTCGCTGTAGTGCCCGCGGCCGATGCCCGACTGGTTCGTGACGATCGCGATGGCGAAGCCGGCTTCCTGCAGGCGGAGCAGACCGGCCGCGGCGCCCGGTAGGAGCCGGTAGTCCTCGATGCGATGCACGTAGCCGCGGTCGGCGACCAGGGTGCCGTCGCGGTCCACGAATACGTACCGTGCGCTCACGGTGCCGTGCACTCCGGAAGGTCTTCGCGGCGCTGTCCGGGCGTTTCGCGGTGCAGGGCGATGAAGCCGACCAGGTCGCCATCCAGCTCGGCGAGCCAGGCCGCGAAGCAGTCGAGCGCTCCCAGGTAAGTGGTCTGCGCCACCAGGTACGCGTTCGACAGTGGAGCGCTCGCGAAGCCGGCGTAGCTCGTCGTTTCCCAGTCGAGCGACGGGTACACCTCGTCTCGGTAGCGCTGGAAGAGCGGCTCGCGTGCGCGGCGCGCCTCGTCCGTCGAGTCGACGCGAGCGTAGAGGGCTTCGAGTTCCGCGCCGAGTCTTGCCAGCAGCGCGCCGAAGCGCTGGCGGTCCGCGTAGCGCCGCAGCACTTCGGCGCGCAGCTCCGGCTGGTCAGAGAGCAGGCGCAGCGCGGCCTCTTTGGCGACGAAGGTGGCCAGCGCCTCGTTGTAGGAGGTGTCGCCCGGGGCGTAGATGGTCTCGTGAACCAGTTCGTGCAGCGCCACGTCGATCACTGCGGGCTCGTTCCAGGAGAGCACCCGGCGCGGCAGCGGGTCGTCGAACCAGCCGAGCGTGCTGTACAGCGCGGCCGGGCGCAGGTAGGTGTCGTAGCCGTCCCGGCGGAGCGATTCGGCGAAGCGCTCGGCGCGCTCGCCGTCGAAGAAGGCGCGATACGATACGCGTCCGCTGATCGGGAACCACCAGGTGAGCGGCTCGAGTCGATCTGCGGGCGCGGCGATCACGACCTGCAGCCCGCCGTCGTGACCGGTGTCGAGCAGGTGGCTGTAGCTTGTCGAGGACGCCAGTCCGAGCGACCCTGCGAAGCGGCGTGCGCGTCGCAGGGCTTCGAGGCGCGAGCGCTCGAGCTCCGTGAGCCGGCCCAGCAGCTCGTCTGTGAGTGGCTCGCGGGCCCAGACCAGGCGGAGCTGACCGAGACCCAGATGCGCCAGATAGCCGACCGACCCGCAGCCCGACAGGCTGAGCGCCGCGAGCGCGGCCGCGAGCGCCCGTGAGCGCCACGGTCCGCTTCCAGGTCGAGGCACCTGCCGCGGCGCGGGACCTGTTGCTGGCGGAGTTGGACTCACTGGGCTGCCTCGGCGTTCACGAGGAGCTGCAGGTGCTCCACGCGTACTTTGCCGAGGACGCGCCGGTCGCCGCCGTACGGGGACTCGCCGACCCGGGCCGCGGCGTGCGCGTGGACGGTCCGCACGCGGTCCCCGACCAGGACTGGGAGCGCAGCTGGCGGGAGGGACTCGCCCCGCGGCGCATCGGCCCGCTCTGGATCCGGCCGTCGTGGTGTGCGCCGCAGACGCCGCCCGAGCTGGTGATCGATCCGGAGCAGGCCTTCGGCTCGGGGGAGCACGCGACGACCCGGCTCGCCCTGGCGCTGCTGCTGGACGCGCTCGAGCCGGGCGATGCCGTGCTCGACCTGGGCACGGGCAGCGGCATCCTGGCCCTGGCGTCGCTGCGCGTGGGAGCAGCTGGCGCGGTCGGGCTCGAGATCGATCGGGTCGCCTGCCGGAACGCCGCGGGGAACCGCGAGCGGAACGGCCTGCCGCTCGGGTTGGTGTGCGGCAGCCTGGACGCACTGGCCCCGGCCGCGCGCTTCCCGCTGGTCGTGGCCAACATGCTGTCGCTGCGCCTGGCGCCGTGGCTCGATCGGCTCGCTCGGCACTGCACGCGCGCGCTGATCGTGGCCGGCTACCTCGAGCACGAGCGCGAAGCGCTGCTCGCGCCGCTCGTGGGGCGCGGTTGGCGCGTCGTCGCCGAGCGAAGCGAGCAGCAGTCCGGCGACCTGTGGGGCGCCAGCCGCCTGGCTCACGAGCGGCTCCGCCAGGCCTCGAGGAGCTCGGCCAGCGTGTCCTCCAGCGCATGAGACGGCGCCCAGCCGAGCGCGCGCAGGCGCCCCGGGTCGCCGCCCGATGCGCAACGCCCCGCTTCGACCGGCCGGTAGCGATCCGGGTCGATCTCCACGCGCACTTCGCAGCGGGATAGCGCGATCAAGCAGTCGAGCACCCACTGCACGGGCCGCAGGACGCCGCTGCACACGTTGTAGACCCCGCCGCTCTCAGCGCGCTCCAGCAGCACCTGGTAGGCGGCCACGACGTCGCGCACGTCGCTCCAGTCGCGCAGGGGCTCCAGGTTGCCGACGCGCACCACCGGCTCGCGCTCGCCGCGCTCGATCTCGGCGAGCTGCCGGGCGAAGCTCGACTCCGCGTACTCGCTGGGGCGGCCCGGGCCGGTGTGGTTGAAGGGGCGCACGCAGACCACGTCGAGGCCCTCGTGCCTGAACGCCAGCAGCCCGCGCTGCTCGGCCGCCAGCTTGGACGACGCGTAGGGGTTCGCAGGGCGCGGCGGCCGCGTCTCGGGGAAGGGTGTGGCGTCGGCGGGGCCGGCTCCATAGACCTCGCCGCTCGAGACCAGCAGCAGGCGCGCGTCGCGCGCGGACTCGGCCAGCGCGTGCAGCAGGTGGTCGACCGCCGAGTAGTTCACGCGCAGCGCCTCGACCGGGTCCCGCGCGGCCTCGCGAGGCGATGTGATGCCGGCCAGGTGGATCACGGCGTCCGGTCGCACGCGGCGCATCATCTCGCGCACGTCGGAACGGTCGCGCAGGTCGACCGCCAGCGGTTCGCAGTCGGCGGCCGGTGGGGCCAAACCGGGCTTGTACGAGCCCACCACCTCGGCGCCTGCCTTGACCAGGGCGGGCAGCAGCCAGGAGCCGACGAAGCCGCCAGCTCCGGTGACCAGGATCCTGCGTCCGGCGCTCACGACCCGCCGGTTCGGCCGAAGTCGTCCTCGAGTCTGACCACGTCGTCGAGTTCGGGGGTCGAGACTTCGATCAATTCACAGTCCTCGAGCGCGCCGAAGCGGTGGCGGCGGCCGGGCGCGATGTGGCGGCTCTCGCCCGCGCCGAGCTCGAGCGTGCTCATGCGCCCCTGGTCGTCTTCGAGTTCGAGCCGCAGGCGACCCCGCACGACCAGGATCGTCTCGTCCTTGCGCTCGTGGTACTGGAGCGACAGGCGGCGGCCCTGCTCGATGGCCAGGACCTTGCCGACGTAGCGCTCGGTCTCGGCCCAGATGTCCTCGTAGCCCCAGGGCTTCTCGACGCGGCGTGCCATGTTGGCCCCGGACGGTAGCATGGGGCATGGTAAGGTGCTGGACGCCCCCGGGGGGAGGGAGCCAGACATGCGCATCGGCGTTGCGGGACTGAATGGGTCGGGCAAGAGCGCGGCGGTCGAGTTCTTCCGACGGCGCAGCTTCTACGTTGCGTCCCTGTCGGACCTGATCCGCCAGGACCTGGCGAGCGACGGACTCGAGCCGACGCGCGAGAACATGATCGAGCGCGGGCGCGCGCTGCGCGCAGCCAGCGGCCCCGGCGTACTGGTGCAGCGCCTGTTGCCCAGCCTGCCCGGCGATCGCCACAGCGTGATCGACTCGATCCGCCACCCGGCCGAGGTCGAGGCGCTGCGCGGCGCTGGGGGCTTCACCTTGCTCTGGATCGACGCGCCTGCGGAGCTGCGCTTCGCGCGCGCCCGCGAGCGTGCGCGGCCCGGAGACGCTGCGGACTTCGCGCGCTTCCAGGAGCTCGAGTCGCAGGAGCTCGCGCCCGACGACGCAAACGGCCAGCAATTGCTTGCCGTGCGCGAGCTGGCCGAAGAGGTGCTGGCGAACACGGGCACCTTGCAGGAGCTCGAGGCCGAGCTCCAGCGCCTGCTCCAGGGCCGGTTGCCGTTTCGGGACCGTCCCTCCTGGGACGACTATTTCATGAGCATCGCGCGCGTGGTCGGCTCGCGCTCGAACTGTGTCAAGCGCATGGTCGGCTCGGTGATCGTCAAGGACCGGAGGATCATCTCGACTGGCTACAACGGCACTCCGCGTGGCGTGCGCAATTGCAACGAGGGTGGCTGTCCGCGCTGCGCGGGCGGAGCCGAGTCCGGCCAGGCGCTCCACGAGTGCCTGTGCAGCCACGGCGAGGAGAACGCGATCACTCAGTCGGCGTATCACGGCGTGAACGTCCGCGATGCCACCATCTACACGACGCTGTGTCCCTGCCTGATGTGCACCAAGATGATCATCAACTCGGGCATCCGCGAGGTGGTCTACGCTGCCGAGTGGCCGCTCGGAGACGTCTCCCTCGACCTGTTCCGCGAGGCGGGCGTCAAGGTGCGCTCGATCGGCGAGGACGCCGGCCGCTAGCGAGCTAGACGCGCTGGGCCTGGCAGATCTGGAAGGCGAGGGCAATGCCCTCGGACAGCTCCCGAACCATCAGCGGGGGCGTCAACGCGTCGGCTGCCCGGAACGGGCTGCCCGCGTTGCGGTCGAGGCCGACCAGGATCGCCTCCACTCCGAGTCCGGCAACGCTGTCCAGCAGGCGCACCAGGCCGACCGCTTCCAGCTCACCGATGCGCGCCCCGGTCACGTCGACCAGTACGACGCGCAGCTGCTCGATGTCGGGATCGTCGCCCACGCTCGCGATCGCGTCCTCGGAGTCGAGCATCCCCGAGTAGGGCAGGATCATGACGGGTCCCCAGATGTGCGCCGCCGGCGACATCGGGTCGAAGCAGCCGAACATCGGGCCCTCTGGCTCGCGCTCCAGCGACAGGTTCCGCGCGCAGCTTCCGAGCGCCTCGAGATCGAGTCCGGCCCAGGGCAGGTCCGGGTCGCGCGGCAGGTCGGCCGCGGGCAAGGCCTCGAACAGGCAGGCCGCAGCGCCGGCCGCGCGACAGGCCAGCTCGCGCACCGCCACGGGCTGGCGGAGTAGCTCGCTGTACCAGCCGGCGGCGTAGCCCGAGCTCACGAAGCAGACCGGACGCTCGGCCTCGCCGAACTGATCCATGTGGGACGTCGCTTCAGGCGAGCGCAGCAGTCGGCCGCGAATCGGCAGCACGAACGACGCGCTCTCGGCTTGGAAGAGCAGGGGAACTGCGGGGCCCGCGAAGCGCGGAGCGGTGACGGCGCCGGACTCGAAGGAACGGGTCAGGCGCAGGCCCTCGAGCTGGCCCTCGGTGTAGCCCAGGCCGTACAGGATGCCGCTGCCGTCGACCAGTCCGGACGAGCGCAGCGTTTCGTCGCGCAGCTGGCGCAGCGCGTCCAGGCTCGACAGGTCGGCACCTGGATCGCGAATGTGCGGCGGCGCGTCGCCCATCGGCCTAGCGCTCCCTCAGGAACTGCTCGATGTTGAACTTGGAGGCGTGCTCGATGAAGTCGTCGCCCTCGCGCTCGATCATCGAGAGGAAGGCCTCGGCAGCCTCCGGATCGAATTGCGTGCCACTGAAGCGCTGGATCTCCTCGATCACGGCCTCGAGCGGCACCGCCTTCCGGTAGGGCCGGTCCGAGGTCATCGCCTCGACCGTGTCGGCGACCAGGATGATGCGGCTCGGGTAGGGGATCGCGAGGCCGCGCAGCTGGTCGGGATAGCCTTGATTGGAGCCGTCGTACCACTCGTGGTGGTGACGCACGCAGGGCACCACATCGGCGAGGAAGCTGACCGGCTCGAGGATTCGCGCGCCGATCTCAGGGTGTTGCTTCATCAGCTCGTACTCTTCGAGCGTGAGATTGCCGGGCTTCGTGATGATCGCGTCGGGCACGCCGATCTTGCCCACGTCGTGCAACAGACCGGCCAGGTAGATGCGCTCGATGAAGTCCGGCTTGCAGTCGAGCTCGCGGGCGATGCGCGACGCGTAGATCGCGACCCGCTCCGAGTGGCCGCGTGTGTAGGCATCCTTGGCGTCGATCGCCTCGGCCAGGGCCCGCACGGTGCTCACGTAGGCGGTGCGCAGTTCCTGGTGCTTGGCCTGCACCTGGCGCGTCCGCTCCTGCACCTTGAGCTCCAGGTTGCGGTTCATCTCCTCGAGCACGCGGTTCTGCTTGTGCGTGACCCGGTTCAGCCGCTCGATCTCGCCGCGCATCGCGTGGGTGTCGAGCGCCTGGCGGACCGTCGCGCGCATGTCGTCTTCGTTCCACGGCTTGGTCATCAAGCGGTAGACCTCGCCGTGGTTGATGGCTTCGACGGCCACGTTCATTTCGGTGTAGCCGGTGAGCATGATGCGGATCACGTCGGGCCGGCGCTCGCGCACCTCTGCAAGCAGCTCGACGCCGCTCGTGCCCGCCATCTGCTGGTCGGAGACCACGACCTGGATCGATTCCCGCTGCAGCACGTCCAGTGCGTCCGCGGCCGATCCGGCCGTAAACACCTCGACCGGCTCGCTGCGGAACAACCGGCTCAGGGTCTTCAGGATGATCACTTCGTCATCCACGAACAGGACACCGGGTTTGCGCGAGCAGCGGAGAGTGCTGGACATCTGGGACTTACATGTTCAAGAGCCGTGCCGAGCGCGAGGCGCGCATGCCGCGTCAACCTGGCCAGGCGCGTTTGCCGAAGCGCGGTTCGGACGCGTGGGTCAAGCTGCCGCTGCCCTGCGCGGCGGCTGCGCCAGAGCGGCCGTTCCCGTCAATGGGACGCTTCTGCGCACACATGCCCGGGAGCTGCAGGCGTGCCTCCGCTGCACTGCGTCATAGCGGATGCGCGCCCCGCGGCATAGCGTGCCGTCGCGCGTGCGCTTTCCGCGCGCGCGTCAAGCGGGGCAGCGGCCCGCGAGTCCCGGTCCCGGGACATCCCGCAAACGAGACCTTCAGGTGGCGAGAAGGTCCGGGTCGACCCAGAAGATCTCGAGCAAGTAGCCATCGGGATCGCTGAAGTAGACCGAGCGCCCGTCCGAGCGGTCGTAGGGACCCTTGTCGAGCTTCGCCCCGTGCTCGGTCAGGTGGCGCGCCCAGGCGTTGACCTCTGCGCCGGACTCCACGCGGAAGCCCCAGTGGTTGGGATGTTCGCGCGGGGGCTCGCCGCGCGACAGGCCGAGCAGGTCGCCGCCCGCGTCGAGCCAGACGGTGTCGTCCTTCGCGAACGACGGCGCGAAGCCGAGCACGTCTTGGTAGAAGCGGCGCGAGCGCTCCACGTCGGCCACGTTCAGGTTCACGTGCTGGATGCCCTTCACACGCATGCTACGCAGGGTAGGGTGCGAGTGCCGCGACGGCCACGTTGTCGCCGGCCCCCGCGTGCATCGCGGCCTGTGCGAGACCCACGGCGGCGCCCGCGTCGTCCGCGGCGCCGGCCAGCCGCGTCCGGATCAGCGCGGAGTCGCGCACGAAGTTGGTGATGCCGTCCGAGACGAGCGCGATTCGCTCGCCGGAGACCAGGCCGAAGCGCCCGCTCCAGTGCTCGGGGCTGTGCACGCCCGAGGGCAGCTTCGCTCCCAGGAAGAGCTGGTTCACGCGATTCTCGGCGCCGAGCCGCGAGGAGCGGAACAGCCCGCAGTCACCGAAGCCGGCCCAGTGACAGTGTTCGGCGCCGACGCGCGCCAGCAGCAGGCAGGTGCGAGAGCGACGCTCGCGCCCCAGCGCCTGCGACAGGTCGTGCACGAGCGACAGCACGGCCTCGACGAAGCCGCGGTCGTCAGCCGCGAGCAGGGATCCCGCCTGCGCCAGGGCCAGGTCCAAGGCGAGTTCGGAAGCGGCCACGCCGTTGTGCCCGTCCACCACGCAGAGCAGCGAGCCGAACTCCGCGCGGTACACCAGGGCGCCGTCCTCGTTCGGGTCCAGGTGCTTGTAGGCCTTGGGGTAGGCGCCGCGTCCCAGTGCGACGGCACCGCCGTCCGGGAGCTGCACGCATCCGAGCGGGCCCAGGAGCGGGTAGTCGCGCCCGCGCAGCTCGATCCAGCGCGTGCCCGGCGCGGGGCGCGCGGGTTCGGGAGTACGGGTGGGGCGCGGCATGCGGGGTAGGATAGCTGCTAAGGTCCAGACCGGATGAAGGCCATCGAGATCGAGGGGGAGGTGGACGCGCGGCATCTGGTGCTCGGCGACGCGCCCGATCCACAGCCGCGAGCCGCCGAGATCCTGATCGACGTGCACGCCAGCGCCGTGAACCGGGCGGACCTGATGCAGGCGCGCGGCTTGTATCCAGCTCCGCCCGGCGCATCGCCGATCCTCGGGCTCGAGTGCGCGGGCGTGGTTGCGGGTGCGGGCGGTGCCGGCTTCCGCCCCGGCGACCGGGTGATGGCCTTGCTCGCGGGCGGTGGCTATGCCGAGCGCGTGGCGGCGCCTGCCGGCTCCGTGATGCCGATTCCAGAGCGGCTCTCGTTCGAAGAGGCGGCCGGGGTTCCCGAGGTATTTCTCACCTGCTACTTGAACCTCTTCCAGATCGCTGGCGCGCCGCCGGGCGGCGCGGCCCTGGTGCACGGAGGCGGCAGCGGGATCGGGACTGCGGCGATCCAGTTGCTGCGCGAGGCCAAGGTGCGCTCGCTCGTGACGGCGGGTTCCGATGCGAAGTGCAAGCGCTGCCTCGAGTTGGGCGCCGACGTTGCCATCAACTACAACGACGGCGACTTCGCGCCGCGCGTGCTCGAAGAGACGCAGGGGCAGGGGGTCGACGTGGTGCTCGATTCGATCGGGGCGCCCTACCTGGCCGCGCACCTGGCCTGTCTGAAGATCGGCGGACGGCTCGTGCTGATCGGACTGATGGGCGGCGCGCGCGCCGAGATTCAGCTGGGACTGCTGCTCGCGAAGCGGCTCACGATCGTCGGCTCGACGCTGCGCGCCCGGTCGGCCGAGGAGAAGGCCGCCATCGTGTGCGGCTTCAGCGAGCGCTTTGGCGGAGCGCTCGCTGAGGGACGCATCGGCCCGGTGGTCGACCGGGTGCTAGCGCTCGCCGCTGCCGAGCAGGCCCATGCGGTCGTCCAGCGCAGCGATCACTTCGGCAAGGTCATCCTGAAGGTTCGCTAGAAGAGGGCTGGCTGAGGGTGCGCGACCTGCTCGATCAAGGTCGGATCGTCGTTCGCAGGCGAGTTCACCGCGTTCGAAACCGGGTGCGCCTGCAGCGCGTCGGGGGGCACCGGCTCCAGCAAGGCGCGCAGACCTTCGACGTCGCCGTCGAGCGCGGGATCGATCCAGGCCAGAGCTCGCTCGTGGGGCAGGATCAGCGGCATGCGCGGGTGGATCATCTGAACGGCCCGGTTGGCCGGTGCGGTGACGATGCTGCAGGTGAGCAGCGTTTCGGCCTCGGGCTCGCCGCGCCAGCGCTCCCAGAGGCCCGCCATCGCGAAGGGCTCCCCGCTCACGAGCGAGATCCAGTGAGGCGTGGACGGGAGCTTGCGATCGAACGACTGCCACTCGTAGAAGCCGTCGGCCAGCACCAGGCAGCGTCGCGCGCGGAACGCGTCGCGATAGGCGCGTCTGCTGTCGACCGTCTCGACGCGCGCGTTGATCATCGGTGGGAGCTTCTCGAGCGGCCTTGCCCACCACGGCACCAGGCCCCACTTCAGGCGCTCCGCGCTGCGTCCCTCTTCGCCGTGCCGCACGGTGAGCACGGGCTCGCCCGGGGCGATGTTGTAGCGCGGGGTGAGATCGACCCCCTCGAGGTCGACCTCGTAGCGGCGCGCCAGCAGCTCCTTTTCAGTGTGGAGAGTGAAGCGGCCGCACATGGCCTCAGTCGAGCCGCTCCGCAGGGGCCCCGCGCAGCTCGATCACATTGTCGTCGGGGTCGCGTAGGTAGAGCGACGGACCGAGTCCCTCGGCGCCGTAGCGGATGCCGGGCTCGCCCTCGATCGCGACCCCGTGCTGCGCCAGGTGTGCCCGAATCCGCACGAGGTCCAGCTCGGCCAGCCGCAGCGCGACGTGGTCGACATTGCGGCCCTCCTTTCCGGGCGCGGCGCCACCTGCCCGGCCGAGCGGCAAGTCGACCGGTACCAGGTCGATCAGGCTGCGTCCCGCCCGGAGCTGCACCAGGCCTAGCTCGTCGCTGCGCCGCTCCACATCCATGCACAGGACGTCCTCATAGAAGCGCAGGGAGCGCGCCAGGTCGCGTACGCGCAGGACGACGTGATCGATCTCACGGACTTCGATCGGGTTGGACATGGATCCTCGTCCGATGGGCCGGACCATGATAGCCCGAGGGGAGAGGTCTGCGCAGCGCGGGGCCGGGCGACTGCAGCTTCCCCTCGGGGGCTTGCTGCTGCCCCTGCTGGTGGCTTGGGGCTGCGCTAACCACGTGCGCACCGTCGAGCACGTCGACGAGCGCGAGCGGGCCAAGGTGATCGACGTGCAGCACAGCTTCGACACGCCCGAGGACCTGGTGCGCTCACCGCGCCTGCACGTGGAGGTATCCGTCGAGGAGGTACTCGAGGCCCGCATCGAGAGGACCGTGGTCACCGTCGAAGAGTCGACGCCCTATTCGCCGCTTCGCGAACTCTACGAGGTGCCGCTCGGCGCCGTGTCGCTGCCGTTCGCTCTGCTCATCCAGGTCGGCGACGTTCTGCTGCTGGGAACCTTGCCCGACGGCTTCGTGGACGGGTACTCGCGCTGGACGGTGACTGCGCTCAACCCGGTGATGAACGTCGAGTCCAGCACGCGCATCGAGCAGCGCGAGCTCGACCGCGACGTGCGCGTGGGCACGCCGGTGCGCACCGTGGTGCGGGGGCCACTCGAGTACTACCCGATCCAGGTGTCGTTCGAAGGCGGCGCGGCCGCGGTCGTTCACACGGACAAGGGCGGCTACGCCGCTGTGCACCTGCTCGACGTCGCGTCCGCCGGCATGCAGGCGCCCCCGCGCAAGCTCGAGATCCGCCTGCCGGAGACGTCGCTCGAGCGCACGCTCTTCCTGGACCGGCGCCTGACCTCGCGCATCTGGCAGGCGCGCCTCTGGCTCGAGGTACTGGCCAAGCCAGACCCCACGCCCGAGGAACTCGTCGAGGCGATCTCTGCGATCGATCAGCTGGGCTTCCCGCGCTACTCGCTCGAGGCGGAAGACGTGATCCACGCGCGCTTCGCGGGCCACCGCGAGTTCCTGCTCAGCTTCCGGCGCGAGATCGAGAAGGCCTCGCCGCGCGCTGCCCCGCCTGTGTCTGCGGAGCGCCCGACGCGCTAGCCGCTCACGCGATCTATCCGTGCGCCGCGTGCTACGGTTGCGCCGTACGGAGGAGCAATGGGCGAGCGAGCAATCGAGCTGAGGCCGCTGTCCGGGGCGATGGGCGCCGAGATCCACGGCGTGGACCTGGCGAAGCCACTGGAGGCGCCGGTCTTTGCCGAGGTCGAGCGCGCGTTCGTGGACTACGGGGCCATCTTCTTCCGCGGCCAGGACCTGTCTCACGAGGCGCAGCTGGACTTCGCGCGGCGCTTCGGGCCGCTGGACGTGCACCCGATCGTCGACGCCATGGATGGCTACCCGGAGCTGGTGCGAGTGCTGAAGCCGGCCGGCGAGTTGGCCAGCTTCGGGGTGGGCTGGCACAGCGACAACTCGTTCCTCGCTGAGCCGAGCCTGGGCTCGATGCTCCACGCGCGGGTGGTCCCGCCCTACGGCGGCGACACCCTGTTCGCATCGATGGAGCTCGCCTACCAGGCGCTCTCCGACACGATGCGCCGCATGCTGGAGGACCTGGTCGCGGTCCACAGTGCGGGGCGGGCCTACGATCCGGCGACCACTGGCGAGGCGAAGTACCGCGGCGAGGCCGCGATCACCTACCACTACTCCGACCAGATTCACGAGGAAGTCGAGCACCCGGTGATCCGCTCGCACCCGGAGTCCGGCCGCAAGAGCCTGTACGTGAACCAGATGTTCACGCAGCGCATTTGCGGGCTGCGCCGCGCGGAGAGTGAGGCGTTGCTCGGCTTCCTGTATGAACACTGCGCGCGCCCCGAGTTCACCTGCCGCTTCCGCTGGGAGGCCGGCTCGCTGGCGCTCTGGGACAACCGCAGCGTGCAGCACTACGCGCTCGACGACTACCGCGACTTCGAGCGACTCCTGTACCGCGTGACGATCTCGGGTACGAAGCCCGTTTGAGTGCGAAACTCGCCCGCCCGCTGCGCTTCCTGGTGTTGGACGCGTACGCGCGCGAGGGCAGGGCGGCCCTGGCAGCGGCCGGCGGCACGCCAGCCGGTGCGCTCTACCGGCGTATGCTGCTCGGCCTGGCGCCCGGCTCCGTGGTGGATGTCGGCGAGCCCGCCGATGGGGATGTGTTGCCGCACGGGGTCGCGCTCGGCGACTACGACGGAATCACCTGGACCGGCTCGAGCCTCACGATCCACGACGCGGGCGACCTGCGTGTGCGCCGTCAGCTGGAGCTGGCGCGCGCGGTCTACCGGCTCGGCGTGCCGAGCTTCGGAAGCTGCTGGGCGGCCCAGCTTTCGGTGGCCGCGGCAGGCGGGCGCTGCGCCGCCAGCGCGCGCGGCCGCGAGTTCGGCGTGGCGCGCCGCATCACGCTGTCGCC
>CAXMNF010000061.1:0-2431 GCA_964194645.1 uncultured Gammaproteobacteria bacterium | reverse complement strand
CTGCGCCAGGCGCTGATTCCCGCAGCGCTGCTCGGGCGCGTGAACGCCACCCGGCGCGTGCTGGTGTTCGGCGCGATCCCGCTCGGTGCGCTGGCCGGGGGCGGGCTCGGCGAGGCGTTCGGCCTGCGCGCGGCCCTCTGGACCAGCGCCGGCATCTCGCTCGCCTCGTTCGCGTATGCGGCTGCCTCACCGCTGCGCTCCGCGCGTAGCGTCGAACTCGATGCGCTTTGATATGCTCGGTGCGATGGGCGATCGCGAGGAGATCATCGGTGTCGCCTCGACGTACCTCGACGCGGGGCTCGTAGACGACGACGCCGACGGCGTCCGGCTCGCGCCCGACTGTCGGCGCTGGACCCAGCAGAGCTACCACTCGCGGCCGCGCAACCAGAGCGCCGAGGAGATCCGGGCGGGCATCCGGCGCGGCGACGAGCGGGGCATCTGGTCGATCGACCGGCGCCGCTGGATCGTGGACGGCAACCAGGCGGTCGTCCTGGCGGACCTGCATTTCAAGGGCCTCGAGGATCCCGTGATCCTGTACGAGCGCTTCCTGGTGGAGGACGGCCTGATCCGCGAGATCGAGGCGATCTACCTGGCGCCGGAGCGCGCGGGTGGGCGCTAGCGAGCTGCGCGTGGTGGTCGGCGAGCGCGCCGGCGAAGTGTCTGCGCTGTTGCTGCGGCCCGAAGTCGCCACCAGCGCTCTGGTGCTCGGCCACGGAGCGGGGGCGGGCATGCGCCATCCCTTCATGGAAGCGCTCTCGGTGCGCCTGGCCGAGCGCGGCGTTGCCACGCTCCGCTATCAGTTTCCCTACATGGAGCAGGGCAGCCGGAGGCCCAGCCCGAAGGGGCTGCTGCTCGCCACGGTGCGTGCGGCTGTCGCGTCCGCACGCGAGGCGCTGTCCGACTTGCCGATTCTGGCGGGAGGCAAGTCAATGGGCGGCCGCATGACCTCGCTCGCCTGCGCGGAGCAGCCGCTCGCCGGCGTGCGCGGCCTGGTCTTCGTCGGCTTCCCGCTGCACCCCGCCGGGCGGCCGGGGCGCGAGCGTGCCGCGCACCTGGCCGACGTGAAGCTTCCCATGCTCTTCCTGCAAGGGACGCGCGACCGCCTGGCCGAGCTGGAACTCATCCGGCCCCTCGCCGCCGAACTCGCGCCACGCGCGCGCCTGGTCGTGATCGAAGACGGCGACCACTCGTTCCACCCGCGCAAGCGCTCGGGCCGCAGCGACGAGCAGGCGCTCGACGAGCTGGCCGACGCGGTCGCGACCTTTGCGGCGGAACTCTAGACTCGGCGCATGACGGTGTCCGCGCTCGACGGACTGCCGGTGGAGCTGCGCGGCGTGGTCGAGCCGCTGTCCGCCGAACTCGCCCGGGTCCCGGGACTCGCTGCGCTGGTGCTGGGCGGCTCCTGGGCGCGCGGCACGGCGCGACCGGACTCCGACCTCGACCTGGGCTTGTACTACCGCGACGCGGCGCCGCTCGATCTCGACGCACTGCGGAAGCTGGCGGCGAGCTTCCACGACGACGGTCCGCTGGTCCTGACGGCGATCGGGGACTGGGGCGAGTGGGTGAACGGTGGCGCGTGGCTCGCAACGGCCGCCGGCAAGGTTGATCTCCTGTACCGGAGCGCCGACCGGGTGTCGCGCGCGATCGCCGAGGCGCAGGCCGGCGAGGCCCGCTGGGACTACGCACACGCGGGTGTGTACGGCTTTCACTCCGTGATCTACCTGGCCGAGGTCGCCACGTGCCGGCCACTCTTCGATCCGGAGGGGCTGGTCGCGGGGTTCAAGGCTTCGGTCGCCGGCTATCCGCCCGCCTTGCGCGCGGCGCTGGTACAGAGCTCGATCTGGGGGGCCGACTTCACCCTGAAGCTGCTGCCGCCCTACGCCGTGCGAGGGGACGTGTACAACACGGTCGGTTCGCTGACGCGCGCCCTCGGCTACCTGACCCAGGCGCTCTTCGCGCTGAACGAGAAGTACTTTACGAGCGACAAGGACGCCCTGGCCGAGATCGCCGGGTTCGCGCAGGCGCCCGCGGCGTACGGCGAGCGGGTGGCGGGGCTGCTCGCCGCGCCCGGCGGCTCGCCCGACGAGTTGCGCCGCAGCGTGGCCGGCCTCGAATCCCTGGTGCGCGAGGTCGCGGAGCTGGCCGGTCCGCTCTACGCGGCGCGCTACGGATGACCGCGCCGCAGCTGCTCGGCATCGTGAACCTGACCGAAGACTCGTTCTCGGACGGCGGGCGCTACCTCGATCCCGGCAAGGCGCTCGAGCACGCGCGGCGCCTGATCGCCGGCGGGGCCGCCGCGGTCGACCTGGGCGCCGCGTCTAGTCACCCCGACGCGAAGCAGGTGACCCCGACTCTCGAGATCGAGCGGCTCGAGCCTGTGGTCGCCGAACTCGTCGCCGGCGGGGTGCGCGTGTCGGTCGACTCGTATCAC
>CAXMNF010000060.1:0-13845 GCA_964194645.1 uncultured Gammaproteobacteria bacterium | reverse complement strand
CCGGTCTCCAGGCGTGTGCGCCGCGGCGTCATGGCTGTCCCGTCCGTGGTGCGCCCCTTAGGAGCCGGCCTCGAGACCCTCCGCGAGTGCCGCGCGGCGCGACAGGCGGATCTTGCCGCTCGGGTCGACCTCGATGCACTTGACCATCACCTCGTCACCCTCGACGCAGATGTCCTCGACCTTCTCCACGCGCCGATCGGCCAGCTCCGAGATGTGCAGCAGGCCGTCGGTGCCCGGGAAGATCTCGACGAAGGCCCCGAAGTCGGTGACTCGCTTGACCTTGCCCACGTAGAGCCGATCGAGCACGGCTTCCTGGGTGACGTCGTCGACCATGCTGCGGCAACGCGCCAAAGCCTCGCCGTTCGGGGCGAAGATCACGACCTTGCCCGAGTCCTCGACGTCCACCTTTGCGCCGGCCGTCTCCTGGATGCCGCGAATCACCTTGCCTCCCGGTCCGATCAGGTCGCGGATGCGATCCGGCTTGATCCACAGGATGTCGATGCGCGGCGCGTTGGGCGACAGCTCCTCGCGCGGGCGGAAGCCCGGCAGGTGGCTGCTCGTCTCGCGAGCCATGCAGTCCAGGATGTGCAGCCGTCCGACCTTCGCCTGCTCGAGCGCGCGCTCCATCACGTCCCAGTCGAGGCCCGCCACCTTTAGATCCATCTGGATTGCGGTGATGCCCTCGGTGGTTCCGGCCAGCTTGAAGTCCATGTCGCCCAGGTGGTCTTCGTCGCCCAGGATGTCGGACAGCACCACGCTGCGCGAGCCGTCGGTGATCAGGCCCATGGCGATGCCCGCCACCGGCGCCTTGATCTGCAGGCCGGCATCCATCAGCGCGAGCGTGGCGCCACACACCGTGGCCATCGACGAGGAGCCGTTCGACTCGAGCACCTCGGAGACGATGCGCACCGTGAAGGGCATGTCCTCGCCGCTCGGCATCACCGCGCGGACCGCCCGCTCGGCCAGCGCGCCGTGGCCCTTCTCCCGGCGGTTCGGTCCGCGCAGGGGCCGAACCTCGCCCACGCTGAACGGTGGGAAGTTGTAGTGCAGGTAGAAGTTCTCGTAGTAGGTCTCTTCCAGACCCTCGATCATCTTCTCGTCGCGCGTGCCGCCAAGCGTCACGGTGACGAACGCCTGCGTCTCACCTCGCGTGAAGAGCGCCGAGCCGTGGTTGCTCTCGAACTCCGACACGCTGCAGGTGATCGGGCGGATCTCGGTGCTCTGGCGCCCATCGACGCGAGGCTTCCCGTCCAGGATCGCCTCGCGCATCACGCGCCCCTCCAGGTCGTGGAGGATCGTCTTCACGTCGGTCTCGAGCTTGCGCCCGGCCTGCTGCACCGACTCCACCTCGGCCAGGGTGCCGAGGCTCTGCGGGGCGTCGCGGAACTCGGTCACGATCTCGGACCGCACCTCGTTCGAGATCGCCTTCAGCGCGGCGCGCCGCTCGAACTTGCCGGAGACCCGGCTGGCCTCGATGATCCGCGCGAGCGCTTTGTCCTCGATGCGCTTCAGCAGCGCCTGGTCCGTCTCTGCGGGGATCGGCACGCTCTTCGGCTTGCCGCTGCGCTTGACCAACTCGGTCTGCACGTCGATCAGCTTCACGATCTGCTCGTGTGCGTAGCGCAACGCCTGGGTGACGTCGGCCTCGCTCGCCTCGGAGGCGCCGCCTTCGACCATCACCAGGGCTTCGCGGTGGGCCGCCACGATCAGGTGGATGTCCGATTCGGCCAACTGCTCGTGCGTCGGGTTCGCGATCAGCTTGCCCTCGTGCCGCACCACCCGCACTGCGCCAATCGGCCCGGGGAACGGAATGTCGGAGAGCATTACTGCGGCCGATGCGCCCGTGAAGGCCAGCATGTCGCAGTCGAAGTCGGGGTCCGCCGAGAGCACGGTCACCGTGACCTGCGTCTCGTCGCGATAGCCGTCCGGGAAGAGCGGCCGCAATGCCCGGTCGATGAAACGCGAGGTCAGGATGCCCTTGTCGGACAGTTGGCCCTCGCGGCGGAAGAAGCCGCCCGGGATCCGACCGGCGGCGTAGATCTTCTCGACATAGTCGACCGTGAGCGGGAAGAAGTCGATTCCGGGCCGCGGGGCCGCGGAGTTTACGGTGACCAGCACAGCGGCCTTGCCGCTCGTGACCAGCACCGAACCATTGGACTGTCGGGCGATCCGCCCGGTTTCGATCCGGATCGGACGTCCATCAATTGTGCACTCTACAGAGTCCATCACATCTCCTCTTGCGGAGCGCAGGAGTTCCAACGCGACACCGTGCCGCGCTTCAAACGTCGAGATGTGGGTAGGCTGGGAAGGATGCGGAATGAGCGATGGGTTGCGCCCTGCGGCCCAGCCCATCGCTCATCCCACATCTCGGCATCCGGTTGTGAAGAGCCGGACCTTCGGTCCGGCCCCAGCCCTCCTCTACGCTCCAGCGATTAGCGGCGAATTCCCAGTCTCTCGATCAGAGACTGGTAACGCGCCTCTTCTTTGCGCCTGAGGTAGTCGAGCAGAGCGCGCCGCTGGCTCACGAGGAGCAGCAGCCCACGTCGCGAATGGTGGTCCGTTTGGTGGACCTTCAGATGCTCGGTGAGGCCACTGATCCGCTCCGACAGGAGCGCGATCTGTACCTCGGGTGAGCCCGTGTCGGCGTCAGCCCGCCGGTATTCACTCACCAGTTCTTGCTTGCGTTCACCGCTCAGCACTTCTTCTACCCCTTGCGTCGCGGCATGGTATAGCAGCCCGCCCTGCCTGCCGCAATTGCGCTCTCGCCGCTAACTCTTCGTGCCTTCTAGAAAAACTCGAACGGTCCGGAGCTGCGGCAGGCCCCGACTGGACTCCATCAGGGCTACGAGCTTGCCGCGCCGCACCAGCTGAAAGGAGCCCTCGGCGGGCGCGCCCTTCACCTCGTGGCGGCCGAGCTGGGTGCCAAGCGACACACGCCGCGCGGTGCGTGCATCGACGTCGTAGCTGCCCAGGCCGGTCGCCGCGGCCATCGGAATCAGGCGCGCCTCGCCCTGCTCCTCGAGCTGATCGAGCCCCACGGCGTGCTCCAGCGTGAATGGGCCGCTGCGCGTGCGGCACAGCTGCGCAAGGTGCCCGAATGTGCCCAGCTCCGCCCCGAGGTCGTGCGCGAGGGAGCGCAGGTAGGTGCCGGCGCTGCACTCCACCTCGATCTCGAGATCGGGCGGGTCGTACTTGCGGACCTCGAGCCGGTGGAACACGACCGGGCGCGGATCCAGCTGCACGTCCTCGCCACGGCGCGCGCGCCGGTAGGCAGCCTCCCCACCCCGCTTGATGGCCGAGTACGGCGGAGGCACCTGCAGGACCTCGCCGCGGAACTGCTCCAGGCACTTGTCGACCGCGTCGCGCGGCGGCCAGGGTCCCTCCGATTGCGCGCTGGGCTCTCCCTCGCCGTCATAGGTGGCGGTTTCGATGCCCAGCCGGATCACGCTCGAATAGCCCTTGCGGCCGTGGGTGAGCAGCTGCGAGAGCTTGGTGGCCTCGCCAAGCGCCAGCGGGAGCACCCCGGTGGCCAACGGGTCGAGCGTGCCCAGGTGGCCCACACGGCGCTGGCCGGCCCAGCGCCGCAGGTGCTGGACCACGTCGTGCGAGGTCAGCCCGGACGGCTTGTCGACCACCAGGACGCCGCAGATCCGGTCGTCTTCAGGCTTCTTCCTTGGCACCGTCGCGGATCTCCTCGAGGATGGCGTCGACACGCGCGCCCTGGTCGGCCGTCGTGTCGTAGCGAAAGTCCAGCTCAGGCACCTGCCGGAGACGCAGGCCCTCTCCCAGGCAGCGCCGAATGAACGGCTTGGCCTTCTCCAGGGCCTGCTCTGCCTGCTCCCGGTCGTCGAGCGTACGGTAGTAGACCCGCGCGAACGACGCGTCGGGAGAGGGCCGCACCTCTACGATCGTCAACCCGGCGAGCCGGGGATCGGAGACCCGCTCGCCCAGGATGCGCGCCAGGCGATGCGCGATGTCGGTTGCGACCCGCTCGCGGCGGTGGCTCATCGGCGCCTCCAGGCCTCGGGCAGCGGCTCGTCGTCCGACTCGATCTCCTCGAGCTCGTCGAGCCGCGCGACTACCACGTCGTCTGCGGCGACCTCGGCGAGGCCCAGACCCTCGATGAACGCGATCACCTTGCGCATACGCTCGCGCATCACTCGCGGATCGCTACCCACCTCTACCATGCCCAATACCACCTCGTGACGGTCTTCCGGGTCACCCACCTCGGCGATCGACAAGCGGAAGCGCGAACGGACGCGCTCCTTGATCGCGTTCGCCACGCGACGGCGCGCCTTGAGCGAGTCCGCCTCGGGGAGCGCGAGCTGGATGAGGGCCGCCGCGATCAGCATCGCCCTACAGCGTGTCCGGCTGCTCCTCGACCTTGAACGACTCGAGCACGTCGCCCACCTTGTAGTCGTCGAACATCGCGACCTTGATGCCGCACTCGAAACCCTGCCTCACCTCGCGTACGTCGTCCTTGAAGTGCCGCAGCGATTCGATCGGCCCGGCGTAGATCGGCAGGCCGTCGCGGATCACGCGCATCCGGTCGCTGCGCCGGATGATTCCCTCGGGCACGAAGCAGCCCGCGATGGTGCCGCGGCGCGGCACGTGGAAGAGCGCGCGCACCTCGGCATGGCCCGAGACGGTCTCGATCTGCTTGGGAGGCAGCAAGCCGGTCATCAGGGCGGCCAGGTCGTCGAGCAGTTCGTAGACCACGTCGAAAGTGCGGATCAGTACGCCCTCCTGCTCCGCAGCGCGGCGCGCCGCCGCCTCCGGGCGCACGTGGAAGCCGCTGACCACGGCCTTCGAAGCCGAGGCAAGCATCACGTCGCGCTCCGAGATGGCGCCGACGCCCGCGTGGATCACATGGAGCTTCACACGCTCGGTCGAGAGCTTCTCGGCCGACTCGCGGATCGCCTCCATGGTGCCGCGCACGTCGGCCTTGATGACCAGCGGCAGCACCTTCAGGTCGCTCTCCTCGAGCATCGAGAATACGGCTTCATCGACGATCGGTCCGGACGCCTCGGAAGTCGCGGTCTGGCGCTGCTGGCTGGCGCGGTGCTCGGCGATCGCCTTGGCCTCGCGCTCGCTGCCGACGACCGTCAGCTCATGGCCGGCCTCGGGTACGCCCGAGAGCCCGACGATCTGCACCGGTGTCGAGGGGCCAGCCTCCTTCAGGGGCTTTCCGCCATCGTCGCTGAGGGTGCGCACGCGCCCAGACACGGTGCCCGCTACGAAGGCGTCGCCGCGCCGCATGGTGCCCTCGCGGACCAGAATGGTCGCGACCGGCCCGTGTCCCTTGTCGAGCTGTGCCTCGATCACGAGCCCGCGGGCGGGGCCGGTGCGCCGCGCGCTGAGCTCGAGCACCTCGGCCTGGAGCGCCAGCATCTCGAGCAGCTTGTCGACGTTGGTGCCCTTCAAGGCCGACAGCTCGACACAGATCACGTCGCCACCGAACTCCTCGGGCACCAGCTCGTGCTCGAGCAACGCCTGCTTGACCCGCTGCGGATCCGACTCGACCCGGTCGATCTTGTTGATCGCAACGATGATCGGCACGCCCGCAGCCTTCGCGTGGTCGATCGCCTCGACGGTCTGCGGCATGATGCCGTCGTCGGCAGCGACCACCAGCACGACCACGTCGGTGGCCTGGGCGCCGCGCGCACGCATCTGCGTGAAGGCCTCATGGCCCGGCGTGTCCAGGAAGGCGATCTCGCCGGCCGGCACCGCCACCTTGTAGGCACCGATGTGCTGGGTGATTCCGCCGGCCTCGCCCTCGACCACGTTGGTCTGGCGGATCCGGTCGAGCAGCGAGGTCTTGCCGTGGTCGACGTGGCCCATCACCGTAACCACCGGGGGACGCGGCTCGAGATCCTCCGCCCGCGTCTCCGCGCTCGCGATCCCTTCTTCGATGTCGCGGCCGAGCTGCTGGACCTCGTAGCCGATATCGGCGGCCAGCAGCGACACCGTGTCGAAGTCGAGCAGGTCGTCGCGGTCCGCTTCGCTACCGAGTGCTCGCGTGCGCCGCACCAGGTCTCGCATCTTCACGCCGGTCTGAGCGGCGATCTCCTTGAAGCTGGTCTCGCCGGACACCCGGATGATCTTCTTCTTCGGCCCGCTCGCCTTGAGCACGAGCTTCTTGGGCCCGGTCTTGCGGCGGCGCTGCTCGCGCGCCTGCTGCTCGACGATCATGCGACGTGCCTCCAGCCGGTGCTGCACGTTGCCGAGCATGGTCCGGCCGAGCGCCTCCTGCTCCTTCAGCTTGACTTGCTCGTTGTGCGTGCGGCGCACAGGCCGCCGCGCGGCAGCGCCGCGGCCCGCGACATCCGCGGTGTGCGCTCCCGCGTCGCGCCCGGGCGCCTGACTCGGCACGGGGGGCTGGATCCGTCCGCCGGCCGGCGCCGGCTCCGGCCGCGAGCTGATGCGAGCCCCGGAAGGACGCGCCGGAAGCTGCGCGGCAACCCCTGGCTCGGCGTCGCCGGCGCCAGGGGCCGACTTGGTCTCGGCTGCCACGGCCGGCGGCTCCTCGGCAAGCGGCGCGAGCGAGTCCGCAGGCGCCTCGGCCGCCGCGGCTGCGGGCTCCGCGCTGGGCTGCTCGAGCGGCGCGTCAGCGGGCTCTGGCGCGGGCGCCACCGGCCTGCGGCGCCGGCGAATCACGGCCCCGCCGGCGGCACGCTTTTCGACGCGCTCCTCGGTCATCTTGCCACCCAACCGCGCGCGCACCGCTGCAACCTGCTCTTCGTCGAGGCCCGACATCGGACCGCGCAGGTTGATGCCAAGCCTGGCGAGCTTGTCCATGAACTCGTTCTTCTCGAGTCCGAGTTCCGCAGCGAGCTTGTAGGCCCTGATCTTCGCCATGCCGTCCGGCCGCTAGGCCTTCGTCTCCTGCTCGGGCGCCGACGGAACGGCCGGTGCCGGTTCACTCGCCTCGGCCGGGTCGGCCGCCGACTCCGTGTCGGCCGCCGCTGCCTCACTCGCCCGGGCCTGCTCGGCCGCCGCGGCCTCGGCTGCTGCCGCCTGCTCGATCGCCGCAGCCTCGGCCGCCAACGCGGCCGCCTTCGCGGCCTCCTCGGCGGCGGCCTGCTTCTCGATGGCCAGCTCGGCCGCGCGCACCTTGATCGCGGCGGCTCCCTCTTCGCTGTTCCCGGGCAGGGTCTTGAGCAGATCCACCTCCGCCTCGGCCAGCTCCGTCAGACTCGAGATGCCGTGGTCGAGCAGAACCTTTGCCTCGTACTCGCCGAGCCCCGACACGATCGACAGCGCCTGCGCCAGATCGTCCTGGACCTCGAGCATGGAGGTCTCGCTCTTGATGTTGATCTTCCAGCGCGTCGCCTGCACGGCGAGACGCACGTTCTGACCCTTCTTGCCGATCGCGAGCGAGAGCTGGTCGTCCGGCACGATCACGTCCATGCTGCGCTTTTCGTCGTCGACGATCACGCGCACCACCTGGGCGGGCGCGAGTGCGGAGCACACGTACTTCACGGGATCGGAGTTCCACGGCACGATGTCGATCTTCTCACCGCGCAGTTCCTGGACTACGGCCTGCACGCGGCTGCCCCGCATGCCCACGCAAGCGCCCACCGGATCGACGTCCGAATCCCGCGAGACCACGGCGATCTTCGCGCGCGCGCCCGGCTCGCGCGCGGCAGCCTCGATCTGCACGACGCCCTCGTACATCTCGGGCACTTCCTGCTCGAACAGCTTGATCAGGAACTCCGTGCAGGCACGCGACAGGATGATCTGCGGACCCTTGGCCTCCTTGAGCACATCGAGCACGTAGGCGCGGATTCGCTCGTTCACCCGGTACATCTCGCGCGGCACCTGCTCCTTGCGCAGCACGATGCCTTCGGCGCGGCCCAGGTCCACGATCAGGCTGCCCTTCTCGATGCGGCGCACGATCCCGTGCACGATCTCGCCCTTCCGGTCCTTGTACTCGTCGTAGATCATCTGGCGCTCGGCGCCGCGCACTTCCTGGATGATCACCTGCTTGGCAGTCTGGGCCGCGATGCGACCGAAGCCGGTGGTGTCCAGCCGAAGGCCGATCTGGTCGTCCAACTCCGCCTCGGGATCGTGCTGGCGCGCTTCCTCGATGCTGATCTGCTCGTCACCCGCGGGCGCCTCGACTACCGTCTTGAACTCGTAGAGCTCGATCTCTCCGCTCTGCTCGTTGAAGCGAGCCTCGATCTCGCGCTCCATGCCGTACTTGCGGCGCGCCGCCGTGACCAGGGCCTTCTCGAGCGTCTCGACCACCACCTCGCGGCTGATCCCCTTGTCCTTGCCCACCTGATCGATGATGCGCCTGAGGTCCAGCTGATCCATCGCTACCTCTTTCCCGCGGGGGAGTCGAAGGGATAGAACGACTTCGCGCGCTTGATCAACGCGAAGGGGATGCTGTACTCCTGCTGCTCTGCCCGGAGCAGCGCCTGGTCTTCGACGAAGGCCAGGAGCTCACCGCGGAAGCGCCGGCGGCCCAGCAGCGCCTCGCGCGTCTCGAGCGCCACCTTGCGCCCGACGGCCCGCTCGAAATCGACCGGGCGACCTAGCACCCGATCCACACCGGGCGAGCACACCTCGAGCAGGTACGCGCCGGACACCGCATCGAGGGCGTCGAGCGCGTGGCCCACCTCTCGAGAGACCCGGGCACAGGCGTCGATCGTGACTCGCCCGTCGCCCGCGGGCGTGTCGACCACGATCCGCACCTGTTTGCGGCCCGGTCCTTGCTCGACCAGCGCATCGACGATCTCCAGCCCGTGCGCCGCGGCGACGGGCTCGATTGTCGCCAGGATCTTGGGTGAAATATCTTTGTACATCAAATACTTATGACCGCAGCCCCGACCGGTGTCCGGCCGCCTGGCAGCCGGGCCCGAAACGAAAAAAAAGCGGACGCAGCGCCCACTTTCGTGCCGAACCAACTGCAAGAGAAGTGCGGGACAGGTATCAAATTCCCGCCCCGGGAGCAACCTAGGTGCTTGATTCTGAAGGGAAGTCAGCGCCCGGGCGGTTCCTCGAGCGCAGCCACGAGCGAGCGCGCCGAGGGGATCTTCTGGCGCTCCAGATAGGCTGCCAGGCCATCCCGCACGTCGAGCGCAGCGCGCGGGTTGGCGTAGGTGGCCGTGCCGACCTGGATCGCGCTCGCGCCGCACAGCATGAACGCGGCCGCGTCCTCGCCGCTGGTGATCCCGCCCATCCCGCAGATCGGCAGGCGGACGGCGCGCGCCACCTGGTAGACCATGCGCAGCGCCACCGGACGGATCGCCGGACCCGAGAGGCCGCCTAGCGTGTTCGAGAGCGCCGGGCGGCGGCGCTCTACGTCCACGACCAAAGCCTGCAGGGTGTTGATCAGCGACAGGCCGTCGGCGCCCTCCCCTTCGCAGACGCGCGCCATCTCCGCAATCGAGGTGACGTTCGGAGAGAGTTTGACGAGCAGGGGCAGCCCCGTGCGCGCCCGGCAGGCGCGCACCAACGCGGCCAACGCAACCGGGTCCTGGCCGAACTCGATACCCCCGGCCTTCACATGCGGGCAGCTCGCGTTGATCTCGAGCGCTGCGACGCCGGGCGCGCCATCGAGGCGCTGGCACACCTCGCCGTAGCGCTCGATCTCGGTCTCGAAGACGCTGGCGAAGACCGGCAGCTCGGGCGGCAGCGCGGGCAGCTTCTCGCGCAGGAAGCGCTCGACGCCGACGTTTTCGAGGCTGATCGCGTTCAACATGCCGGCGGGCGTCTCGGTGATGCGCGGCGGAGGGTTGCCGAGACGGGGCTCCAGCGTGAGCGACTTGGCCACCAGGCCGCCGATCTCGCGCAGGTCGAGGAACGGTGAGAGCTCGTCTCCGTAGCCGGCCGTGCCGCTGGCCAGCAGCACAGGATTGGCCAGGCGCACACCGGCGAACTCCACCGCGAGGTCGGGGCCGGTCACGGCAGATCCTCCCAGAAGATCGTATCGCCGCGGAACACCGGACCATCGGTGCACACGTACGCGAAGCCCGGGCCGTGCCGCACGGCGCAGCCCAGACATACTCCGAAGCCGCAAGCCATCTGGTTCTCGAGCGAGACGTAGCACTGCGCGTCGTGCTTGCGGGCCAGCTCGTACACGGCGCGCATCATCGCAGTGGGACCGCACGCGTAGATCTGCTCGCCCGCCTTGGGCCGCAACAGCTGCGTCACCAGGCCGCGCCGGCCCAGGCTGCCGTCCTCGGTCGCCACCTCCAGCGTAGACGGCAACGCTGCGAAGTCGTCGAGCCCCAGGATGTCGTCGCGATTGCGCCCGCCAAGGAGCACCCGACAGCCGGGACGCGCCTCGGCCAACTGGTAGAGCGAGGCAATACCCGTGCCTCCGCCCACCAGTAGCGCTGGACCGTCGTGCTCCGGGAAGCCGTTGCCGAGCGGCCCGAGCACGCCGAGCGCTGCGCCGGACGGCAGTCCAGCGAGAAGCGCGGTGCCCCGCCCCACGACCTTGTGCCGGAACTCGACGCGCTCCCCACGCGAGCGAAACACCGCCATGGGCCGCGGCAGCAGCGGATCGAAGGATCGCCCGGTCGGGTCGAGCGAGAGCATCGCGAACTGGCCGGGGCGCTGGCCGGGCCAGCCCGGCACGTCGAGCGCGAGCGAACGCGCGTCCGCGGAAACCACGCGCGCTTCCACGCGCATCACGTTAGTGCCATGCCGAGCAGGAGCGCGGACTCTCCACCCGCGTAGTAGCCGGGGCGCCGGCCCTCGCGGCGCATCGCGAACGACTCATAAAGGGACAGCGCCGCGCAATTCGACTCGCGCACCTCGAGCATCAGGCGCGACGCGCCCTCCTTCTGAAGGGCGTCGATGAACTCCGCGAGCAGTGCGCGTGCGATCCCGCGGCGCCGGCAGGCCGGCTCGACCGCGAGCGACTGCAGCTCCGCAGTATCGAGTACGCGCCAGGCGAGCGCGTAGCCGACCGTGCGGCCGTCGACGCGCGCGGCCAGTGCGCGCGTTCCAGAGCGCTGCAGCTCTGTGCGGAACCGCTCCAGCGACCAGGGATCATCGAACGCCGCGGCGGCAACGCGGGCCAGGTCGTCGGCATCCGCCGGTCCGGCGCGGGCGATGCTAGCCATCGCGGTGCTTCCCGACCTGAATACCCAGGCTGCGCAGCTTGCGTGACAGGCTCTCGCGCGCCAGGCCCACGGACTCGGCCGTGCGCGAGATGTTTCCGCCGTGCTCGCGCAGCTTCTGCTCCAGGAACTCCCGCTCGAACGCCGCGCGTGCGTCGGACAGCTTCTGCGAGCCGAGACCGCGCAGCAGCCTCTCCCGGCCCGGCGCGACGATCTGCGCGGGCAGGTCCTCCAAGTCGATCTCCTGGGAGCGCGTCATCAGGACCAGCCGCTCCACGATGTTCTGCAACTCCCGCACGTTGCCCGGCCAGGCGTACTCGATCATGCGCGCACGCGCCCGCTCCGAAATCGACACGTTCGCGCGGTTCCCCTCGGCCGAGAAGCGCGCCAGGAAGTAGTCGATCAGCAGTGGGATGTCCTCGGCACGCTCGCGCAAAGCGGGGACCCGGAAGGGGATTACGTTCAGGCGGTAGAACAGGTCCTCGCGGAAGCGGCCCGCGGCCATCTCGACCTCGAGGTCCTTGTTGGTCGCCGCAATCACGCGCACGTTCACCTCGATGGTGTCGCTGCCGCCGACCCGTTCGAAGCGGTGCTCCTGCAGGATGCGCAGGATCTTGGCCTGCGTCATCAGGCTCATGTCGCCGATCTCGTCCAAGAAGATCGTGCCGCCGTCGGCGGCTTCGAACTTGCCCCGGCGCGTCTGCAACGCGCCGGTGAAGGCGCCCTTCTCGTGGCCGAACAGCTCGCTCTCGATCAACTCATCGGGAATCGCCGCGCAGTTCACCTCGACGAACGGAAAGTCCGCCCGCTTGGACTGCACGTGGAGCTGGCGCGCGACGACTTCCTTGCCGGTGCCGTTCTCGCCGGTGATCAACACCCATCCCTCGGTGGGCGCAGCCACACCGATCTGCTCCTTCAGCTCGCGCATCACCGCAGACTCGCCGATCAGCTCGTTGGCGCGGCGCAGCTGCTCGCGCAGCCGCTCGTTCTCCAGCTCCAGCTGCGCGGTCTCCAGACAGTGGCGCACGCACAGCACGATCTTGTCGTAGGAGAGCGGCTTCTCCAGAAAGTCGTAGGCGCCGAGCTTGGTGGCACGCACGGCGGTCTCGACCGTGCCGTGGCCGGACATCATCACCACCGGCAGCCACGGCCAGGAGCGGCGCAGCGCCTCCAGGGTTTCGAGGCCGTCGCGTCCGGGCATGGCGACGTCCAGCAGGACGAGGTCCGGTGAGCTCTCCGCCACGGTGCGCAGCGCCTCGTTGCCGCCCGAAGCGGTCAAGGCGCGGAAGCCCTCGTCGGAGAGCACGTCCGACACGCTCTTCAGGATCGACTCCTCGTCATCGACGATCAGGACCGTGCGGGACATGCCTCAGGTTCTCACGGGCAGCTCGATCACGATGCGCGCGCCGCGCGGCTTGTTGGCGCGCACCCGGATGTAACCCGAGTGATCCGAGACGATGCGCGAGACGATCGCGAGCCCGATCCCGGTGCCGTCCATCTTCGTCGAGAAGCCCGGCTGGAAGATCTGCAGGCGCCGCTCGGCGGGAATGCCACAGCCCGTGTCCGACACCTCGAGGTGGACCGTGCCGAGCTCGCGCTCGAAGCGCGTGGCCACCTCGATCCGGCGTGGTCCCGGCCCGGCCGCCTCGATCGCCCCGAGTGCGTTGTCGACCAGGTTCAGGATCACGCGCTTGATCTGCTCGCGATCCAGGTCGAGATTCGGCAGGTCCGGCGCCAGTCGGGTCGTGAAGGAAATCGACGGCTTGCCCTCATACATCGCGACCGTCTCCGAGACCAGATCGTTCAGCGCGGTCGGCACGGGCTCGGTGGCCGGAAGCTGAGCGAAGTTCGAAAATTCCTGTAGCAGCAGCTTCATCGCGTCGACCTGACCGGTGATCGCGTCGGTGCTCTGCGCCAATACCCGGCGCGACTCGTCGTCCGCGAGCCGCGGACCGAGCTTGCGACGCAGGCGCTGGGCGGACAGCTGGATCGGGGTCAGCGGGTTCTTGATCTCGTGAGCGATGCGGCGCGCCACGTCGCGCCAGGCGGCCATGCGCTGGGCCTTGAGAATCTGCGTCACGTCGTCGATCACGACCACGAAGCCGGCCGCACTGCCGTCCTCGGGACCGCGCAGCCGCGAGACCGTCCAGTTCAAGGTGCGCACCTCGTCGTTGACCGTGATCGGCACCTGGCGGCGCAGCGTGGTCTGCGGGCCCGCCGCGAGCCGGCGCAACAGGTCCTCGACCGTCTCGAGCGCGCGGTCCGACAGGAAGGCGCCGAGTTTCTGCCCGACCCAGGCGCCCGGCTCGATACCCAGCAGACGCAGTGCGGATGGATTGATGGTGGTCACCATGGCGTCGCGGTCGAGCGAGATCACACCGGCGGCGACACTGCGCAGCACGATTTCCATCTGGCCGCGGCGCCGCTCCAGGTCGGCCCGGTTCGCAGACAGGTCGGTAGCCATGCGGTTGAACGAGGCGACCAGCGAACCGATCTCGTCGTCGCCGCGCTGCTCGATCTGCACATCGAGATTGCCGGCCGCCACCTGGTCGGCGGCCTCGGCCAGACGCTGAATCGGATCGGTGATCTGCTTGGCCAGACGGAACCCCATCCAAGACGAGAACAGCAGGCTCGCCAGGGTGAGCATGCCGAGCAGCAGCAACATGCTCATCTGGAAGGTTCCCTCCGAGGGCTGAAGCCGCCGGTAGGAGTCGAGCGCCTGGCGGATCAGGTCGACTCGCTGGCCCATCGCGCGCGGGATGAAGCG
>CAXMNF010000059.1:0-2515 GCA_964194645.1 uncultured Gammaproteobacteria bacterium | reverse complement strand
ACGCCGGGCATGCGCTTCGAGGACATCAAGTGGAAGGGCTACACCTACGACACCGTGCGGCGCGGCTGCTGGGACGGCAAGGCGCGACTCGAGGACATGGACTTCGACGGCGTAGACGCCGAGTTCCTGTATCCGAGTCAGCGCACCATGTTCTACTTCATGGGCCAGGAGGATCGCGAGTTCCACCTGGCCGGCGTGCAGGCCTACAACAACTTCATGGCGCAGGAGTTCTGCGCAGCCGACTCGGAGCGCTTGTTCTTCCTCGCGCAGATGCCGAACGTGGGCGTCGACGCGATGATCGGCGAAATGACGCGCTGCCGAAAGGAGCTCGGCGCGCGCGGTGTGATCATCACCACCTGGCCGTCCGGTGGGGACGACCTGTGTGCCGAGGATGACCGTTTCTTCGCGGCCGCGCAGGAGCTCGGCATGCCGGTCAGCATCCACATCAATATCCAGCGCAAGCGCAACGTGCGCGGCGTGCTCGAAGGGCCGGCGGCGATCGGCTCGATGGCGCTGGCCGGCATGCTGCTCTTCCCGCCGATCATGTGCGAGCTGATCATGTCGGGGCTCTTCGACCGCTTCCCCGACCTGCAGATCCTGGGTGTCGAGACGGAGGTCGGCTGGATCCCCGAGGCGCTCGAGCAGCTCGACAACTTCTACTGGCGAAACCGCACGCACACCGGGGTCGCGATCCAGCACCTGCCGAGCGACTACTTCCACCGAAACTTCACCTGCACCTTCATCACCGACCGGATTGGCGTGAAGAACCGCTACGAGGTCGGCGTGCGCAACATGGCCTGGTCGACTGACTACCCGCACCACGGCTGCGACTGGCCCTACAGCCGCAAGGTGGTCTCGGAGATGTTCGACGCGGTACCGGCCGACGAGACCTACCAGATCTGCGCGGGCAACATGGTGCGGCTCTACGACCTGCCCCAGGCGCTGAAGGTGCGGGCGTGAGCGAGCGCGCGCCGGGCTTCGACACCAGCGACGTCGACCGCTGGGTCGGCGTGCCGCTCGGTGGCAGCCACATGCGCGATGCCGTGCACAAGAACGACATCCGCCGCTGGGCGCAGGGCATGCAAAACCCGAACCCGCTGTACTACAAGGACGACTACGCCGCCGACAGCCGCTTCGGGGCGATCGTCGCTCCGCAGAGCTTCGCAGTCTGCACCGACGACAGCCACGGCGCAGCGCCGGCCATCCAGGGGCACATCGAGGGCCAGCACATGCTGTTCGGCGGCGACGAATGGTGGTTCTTCGGGCCTCGCATTCTGCCCGGCGACCGGCTGCGCCAGGACCGCATGCTGTTCGACTACAAGGTCACCGAGACGAAGTTCGCGGGCACGACCATGTTCTCGCGCGGCGACACCGCCTACATCAACCAGAACGGCGAGGTGGTCTGCAAGCAGCGCTCTACGTCGATCCGCTATCGGGCTGACCAGGCGCGCGAGCGGGGCGTGTTCATGCGCGACCAGGAGCGCGAGTGGAGCCAGGACGAGCTCGAAGCGCTCGAGAAACAGAAGTTCGACTACTACCAGACCTTCCTCGAGCTGGGGCACGATCGGCGCCTGTTCGTACGCGAGGGCGACAAGCTGCCGCGCCGCCCGCTCGGGCCGCACACCTTGATGACCTTCACGACCGAGTGGCGCTCCTACCTGATGACCGTGTGGGGCGCCTTTGCCGACACGGGCGGGCCCTCGTCGCTTCATCAGGCGGGCTGGCTGCCGGAGATGTCGCGCGACCTCGAAGGCGCCAAGATCGATCCGTCGCAGGGAGACGGCCTGTACAAGGGTCCGTCGCGCGGCCACGTGCAGCCGGAGTACGCCCAGCTGATCGGGCTGCCGCGCGGCTACGGCTACGGCGCGTCGATGGGCGCCTGGATCATCGACTACCTGACGAACTGGGCCGGCGAGTGGGGCGACGTGTTGCACAGCAACATGCAGTACCGCTCCCCCGCCTTCACCGGCGACGTCACCTATCTGGACGGAGAAGTGATCGGCGTGTCGCACGAGGGGCCCCAGCCGATTGCGAGCGTGAAGGTCGTGATGACCAACCAGCGCGACGAGGTGATGGCGAGCGGAACCGCCGAGGTACGGCTGCCCAGCGAAGACCTGCCGGCGGCCTAGGCCGTGGACGCCCTCGAGCTGCGCCTCCAGCCCGATCCGGCGCGCCTCACGCTCGCGCACTTCCTGGAGGATGTCGCTGCGCGGCACGGCGAGCGGCCGGCGCTGCGTTTCGAGGGACGCGACCTGTCGTACGCCGAGCTCGAGCGCGAAGCCCGCCGCCTGGCGCGCGGCCTGATCGGCGCGGGCGCGGGCAAGGGCACGCGCGTGGCCCTGCTGCTGGCGAACCGCCCGGAGTGGGTGATTGCGGCATTCGCCTGTGGCCTGGCCGGCGCGCTGCTGGTGCCGGTCAACACCTTCGCGACCCCGGCCGAGCTCGACTACATCCTGCGCCACAGCGATGCCGAGCTGCTGCTCCTGCAGCGAACGCTTGCGAGCCACGCATATCT
>CAXMNF010000058.1:0-2339 GCA_964194645.1 uncultured Gammaproteobacteria bacterium | reverse complement strand
GGCGATCGCCTTGAACTCCGCGTAGTCGAGGTCGCGTGGGTAGGACGTGTAGCCGGCCAGCACGATCTTCGTCCGCGTCTCCAGCGCGACGCGGCGCATCTCGTCAAAGTCGATGGCGCCGTCCTTGTCGGGCTGCGTCTTGTAGCGCACGAAGTTGAAGATCTTGCCCATGTGGGAAACCGGGGCCCCGTGGGTCAGGTGCCCGCCGTGCGACAGGTCCATGCCCAGGATCGTGTCGCCCGGCTTCATGAACGCCAGGTAGGCCGCCTGGTTCATCGGCGAGCCCGAGAGCGGCTGCACGTTGGCATGCTCGGCGCGGAACAGCCGCGTGGCTCGCTCGCGCGTCAGGTTCTCGATCTGGTCGGTGAACTCCTGGCCGCCGTAATATCGGCGCCCCGGGTAGCCCTCCGAATACTTGTTGGTCAGCACCGAGCCGAGCGCCACGAGCACCTCGGGATAGGTGTAGTTCTCGGACGGGATCATCTCGATGCCTTTGCGCTGCCGATCTTCCTCGCCGAGGATCGCGGCGTAGATCTCGGGGTCGGTGCTGCGCAGCAGGTCCCGGAACTCGTCCATCGTATCGCCTCCCGATGCCGCGGACTGCGGCGTGCGGTTCGGTTGGCCCAGGCGAGCGGCTCGAGAGCTGGCGCCCGCGCTCCCCCGTGGTCGTTCCACGTAGATCGCCAGTCACGCGGGCGGGATCTCCCCGCAAAATACTCGATTGGCCCCCGGCGGTCCAGAACTCCCGTGCCGGCCGCTTGACGGCGACCCCTGCGCCACCCGATGATCGCGCCATGCCGACAGCCGAAACCAACGGAATCGAGATCTGCTACGAGAGCTTCGGACGCCGCGAAGACGCGCCCCTGTTGCTGGTCATGGGCCTGGGAAGCCAGATGGTGCTGTGGGACGAGGATTTCTGCGGGGCGCTGGTCGAGCGCGGCCACTACGTGGTCCGCTACGACAACCGCGACGTGGGCCTTTCGACCAAGTTCGAGCAGGCCGGCGCACCCAACGTCCTCGAGCTGATGCAGAACGCGCAGTCCGGCGGTCCGCTCGAGGCGCCCTACCTGCTCGACGACATGGCAGATGACGCCGCGGGCCTGCTCGACGCGCTGGAGCTGCCGAGCGCGCACGTGGTGGGCGCGTCGATGGGCGGCATGATCGCGCAGACCCTGGCGATCCGGCACCCGGAGCGGGTGCAGAGCCTCACCTCGATCATGTCGAGCACCGGCAACCCCGAGCTGCCGCCGGCGCGCCCCGAGGCGATGGCCGTGCTGATGCGCAAGCGCGCTACGGACCGGGAGGGAGCCATCGAGGCGGCTGTCGAGGCCCAGAAGGTGATCGGCAGCTCGGGCTTCCCGTTCGACGAGGCGCGTGTTCGAGAGCGCGCCGCGCGGCAGTACGACCGCTGCTTCCACCCGGAGGGCCTGGCGCGCCAGCTCGCCGCGATCGTCGCGTCGGGCAGCCGGGTCGCAGCGCTCGGTGGCGTGCGCGCCCCCACGCTGGTGATCCACGGCGACGCTGATCCGTTGGTCCCCATCGACGGCGGGCGCGACACCGCGCAGGCGATCCCCGGAGCCGAGCTGCTGGTGATCGAGGGCATGGGGCACGACCTGCCGCGACAGGCCTGGCCGCGCGTCGTCGACGCGATCGCCGAGCACGCGCGGAAAGCCACGCCCGGAGCCTAGCATTCGGGGAGCTCTGGCCTGTACGATCGCGCTGCTCGCGTCCCCGCCGGCCGCAGCCGCCGAGAAGATCTGGGTCGAACTCGAGGCCCCGCGCGAGAAGGCGCAGGTGCGCGCGCCGATCGGCCTGGTCGAGGTGCGCGGCTGGGCTGGCACAGGCCTGCGCGGCGGCCACGACGTCCTGATCGCCATCGACCGCTCGCTCTCGGTCTGGGAGCCGTCCGGCGCGGACATCGACGGCGACGGCCGCGTCGGCACGCTGCGCGAGCGCAGCCGCAACGCGGAGCAGCACGCCTTCTGGACTACGGACGCGGGCGACACCATCTTCCAGGCCGAGCTGGCCGCAGCGCGCAAGCTGATCGAGCGGCTCGACCCCGAGACCACCCGCATGGGCATCGTCGCCTTCGGGGGCCGCGCCAAGGTCCTGGCGCCGCTCGGCAGCAGCGACCGCGAGCTGCTGGCCGCCCTGGACCACATGCCGCAGTTCGCCGACCCGAGCGGTACCCACTTCTATGCGGCGTTCAAGCGCGCCCTGGAGGCCTTCGAAGAGGTCGCCGCGCCACCCGGAGACGCAGCCCGCAACCGCGCGATCATGCTGCTGTCGGACGGCCTGCCCACCGCGCCCCAGCCCACCGAGAGCGCCGAGGCGTTCGC
>CAXMNF010000057.1:0-2076 GCA_964194645.1 uncultured Gammaproteobacteria bacterium | reverse complement strand
GCTTCGGACTCGTGCTGGGTCTCGGCGCGTGTGCGCTGGCCGCCGGCCGGCTGGCGAGTGCGCTCGACCCGGTATTGCCCGAGGGCATGGACGACTACCTGGCCGTCGGCCTGCTGCTTGCGGCCGGAGGCGTAGCCGGGACGCGTCTGTTCCCGGAGCGCCGCTGGCCGACGCGGCGCGAGCACCTCGCGGGCGGCGAGCTCGGGCGCGCGGCGCTGGCCAGCACGCGGGGTCTCTGGTTCGCGGTCGTGATCCTGTTCGAGGCATGGATGATTGGAAAGGTCTGCGCGGACATCGGCACCGCCGACTATCTGGTGGCCCTTGCCTCCGGCGTGGTCACGGCGCTCTGGCTGCCGGTGCTGCTGTTCGGCGTGGCCTGCCTGGTCTCGTTTTCGACGGGCACGTCGTGGGGCACCATGGCGATCCTGGTGCCGAACGTGGTCGGACTGGCGGCCGCGGTCGGCGCGGACCACCCGATCGGCTCGTTCGGCCTGGTGCTGGTGTGCATCGGCTCGGTGCTCGAGGGCTCGATCTTCGGGGACCACTGCTCGCCGATCTCGGACACGACCATCCTGTCGTCGGTCGCGGCGGCCAGCGACCACGTCGATCACGTGCGCACGCAGGCCCCTTATGCGCTGCTGATCGCCGCCGTCGCGGTAATCGCGGGCTATCTGCCGAGCGTCGGGTTGGCCGTCTGGTCGTTCCCGCTGGCGTTCGTCTGTGGCGTCGCGCTGCTGGCCGGGGCGCTGCGCCTTTTCGGCAGTACTGCGCCGGAGTAGGATGAAAGTCAGGGAGGGTGCCATGTCGAGCTTCGTCTGCGCATTCGCGCTGCTTCTGACCCTGACAAGCGCGGCCCGCGCCGAGGACCCGGCGCTCTGGCCGCACGACCAGATCAACAACTGGGGCGTCTGGGGTCCGGACGACCAGCGCGGCGCGGCCAACTTCATCACGCCCGAGCGCGTGCTCGCGGCTGCTCGGCAGATCAAGGTCGGTAAGCTGTTCAGCCTGGCGATTCCGATCGACGTGAACGGACCCGTGTTTCCCGGCCGCCTGACCCCGCACCACACCATGGTGGTGAGCGGCGCCGACTACGAGGTCGGCGCGGAGGGCGACCTGGCCCTCGGCATCTACCGGTTCGCCGACGACTACATCTATATGCCGCTCCAAGGCTCCACCCAGTGGGACGCCCTCTCGCACGGGTGGTACGGCGATACGCTGTACAACGGCGTGCCGCAGAGCGCGATCCGGGGAGCGCCCGCGGCCGGCGGCGCCACCCGACTCGGCATCGAGAACGTGCGCGACGGCTTGGTGGGACGCGGCGTGCTGATCGACGTGCTGGCCTACAAGGGCGGCAAGCTGAAGCGCGGCTACAGCATCCGACGCGCCGACCTCGAGGGCGCCCTCGAGAAGCAGGAGACCCAGGTGCGTCCCGGTGACATCGTGCTGGTGCGCACCGGCGTGGTCCCGCACTTCTACACCTTGAAGACCCCCGCCGAGCGTGTCGAGTTCTGGGACAAGCCGCAGGCGGGCATCGCGTCGGACGTGGTGCCGTGGGTCAAAGAGAACCTGATCGCGGCTGTTGCCACCGACAATATCGCCTTCGAGCGCGTGCCGAACGAGAACGATCCCGAGCACATGGCGCCGCTGCACGGCAACCTGTTGCGCGACATGGGCGTCTACATCGGCGAGATCTGGTGGCTCGAGGAGCTCGCCGCGGACTGCGCCGACGACATGCGCTACGAGTTCTTCCTGGCCGCCCAGCCGCTGCACATCCCGGGCGCCGTGGGCTCGCCGCTGAACCCCATCGCGATCAAGTAGCCCCGAACAGCCGTGCCCGATCCCTGAAGCGTCCCATGCCCGTCTCCCGCCTGATCGGGCCATTACAGCGGAAGCCAGGCCAGGGCGGGGTGCGAACCGGCTACAATGGCGCCGCGATCCGGACGGGAGGACGTTTCGATGGCCGAGCACTTCGACCTGCTGATCCGCGGCGGCACGCTCGTCGACGGCACCGGGGCTCCGGCCCGGCGCGGCGACCTGGGCGTGCGCGCTGGCCGCATTGCGGCCTTGGGCGACGTT
>CAXMNF010000056.1:0-1939 GCA_964194645.1 uncultured Gammaproteobacteria bacterium | reverse complement strand
GATCGGCAGCGCAAAGGCATCGAGATGATCCCGTCCGAGAACTACACCTATCCCGAGGTGCTCGTGGCGCTCGGCTCGGTGCTGACCAACAAGTATTCGGAGGGCTACCCGGGGCGCCGGTATTACGGCGGCCAGGAGTTCACCGACCAGATCGAGAACCTGACGCGCGAGCGAGCCACGCGGCTGTTCCGCGCCGAGCATGCCAACGTGCAGCCGCTCTCGGGCTCGCCCATGAACCAGGCGGCCTACCTGGCGTTCATCAAGCCGGGCGACACGATCCTGGGCATGGACCTGTCGCACGGCGGGCACCTGACCCACGGGGCCCCGGTTTCCCACATGGGCAAGATCTTCAACTTCGTGCGCTACAAGACACAGCCCGACAAGGCCGGCGCCATCGACTTTGACGAGATGCGCCGCGTCGCGCTGGAGACGCGGCCGAAGATCGTGCTGGCCGGCTACACGTCCTACCCACGCGACCTCGACTACGCGGAGTTCAAGGCGATCGCCGACGAGGTGGGCGCGCTCACCATGGCCGACGTCTCGCACGTGGGCGGACTGATCGCCGGCGGCGCGCTCGCTAATCCGCTCGACGCGGGCTTCGACCTGATGACCACGACCACGCACAAGAGCCTGCGCGGCCCGCGCGGCGGCATGGTGCTGTGCAGCGAGAAGCTGGCCACGGTGATCGACAAGTCGGTCTTTCCGGGTCTTCAGGGCGGTCCGCACATGAACACGATCGCGGGCGTGGCCATCACGCTCGCCAAGGCGCTCGAGCCGGAATTCAAGGTCTATGCCGCGCAGATCCTGGCCAACGCCCGGGCCCTGGCGCAGACCTTGCTGGACGCGGGCTGCACCCTGGTGACCGGCGGGACCGACAACCACATGCTGGTGCTCGACACGGTGGCGAGCTTCGAGCTGGACGGGCGCGCCGCCGAGCGCACCCTCGATCGAGTCTCGATCACCACGAACAAGCAGATCATTCCCGACGACCCGCGGCCGCCGCTGCGTCCCTCCGGGATCCGGATTGGCACGCCGGCCGCCACCACGCGCGGCATGGACGAGACGCACATGGCGCGGATCGGCGAGTGGCTGGTCGAGGCACTGCGCGCCCACGGCGACGACGCGAAGCTGGAAGCGCTGCGCGGCGAGGTCGAGGGCTTCTGCGCGCAGTTCCCGGTGCCCGGCATTTGACAGCGGCGCGGGGCTCGGGCTATCCGAGCCCCATGCCGCACCCGTTCGCGAACCGTACGCGCCTCGTCGAGCCGTTCCTGGCCGTCGAGATGATGGAGCGCGCCCTGGAGCTGGAGCGCGCGGGCGCCGAGGTGCTGCACCTCGAGTTCGGCGAGCCGGACTTCGCGCCGCCGCCCGCCGTTCTGGAGGCCTGCGAGCGCGCCATGAAGGAAGGCGAGACCCGCTACACGGAGAGCCGCGGCATCGCCGAGTTGCGCTGTGCGATCGCCCGCGATCATCAGCGCCGCAGCGGGACCGCAGTGGACCCCGGGCGGATCATCGTGACGAATGGCACCTCGCCCGCCATGCTGCTGGTGTTCCTGCTGCTGGTGGAGCCCGGCGACCAGGTGATCCTGGGCACGCCTCACTACGCCTGCTACCCGAACTTCGTGCGCGTGGCGGGCGGCGAGCCGGTATTCGTGCAAACCGATCCCGCGGACGGCTACCGGCTCGACCCGGAGCGCGTGCGCGGGGCGATCACGCCGCGCACGCGCGCGGTCGTGGTGGCGTCTCCGGCGAACCCGACTGGGGCGATCCAGGACGCCGAGACGGTCCGCGCCCTGGCGTCGCTCGACGTGCCGTTCGTCTCGGACGAGATCTACGACGGGCTGGTGTATGACGACGCGCGGACCACCTCGGCCCTGGAGCTCGGCGAGGACGTCTACGTGCTCGACGGCTTCTCGAAGCGCTACGCCATGACCGGCTTCCG
>CAXMNF010000055.1:0-12421 GCA_964194645.1 uncultured Gammaproteobacteria bacterium | reverse complement strand
TCGCTCGCGGCGCAGGGCGTGCGCGAGCTGAACCTGATCTCGCAGGACACCACCTCGTGGGGCAAGGACCAGCCGGGCCGCCCGAAGCTCGCGGAGCTGATCGGCGCGCTGGATGGCGTCGAGGGCCTGGACTGGATCCGGCTGCTCTACCTGTACCCGAGCGCGCTCAGCGACGCGGTGATCGATGCGATCGCAGGTGCTGCGCGCGTGCTGCCCTACGTGGACGTGCCGCTCCAGCACGGCAGCGACCGCATGCTGAAGCGGATGCGCCGGGGCGTCACGGCCGAGCGCCAGAGCCGGCTGGTGGCGCGCTTGCGCGAGCGCATCTCCGGGGTGGTGCTTCGCACGACCTTCATCGTCGGCTTCCCGGGCGAGACCGAGCAGGACTTCGAGGAACTCCTCTCCTTCGTGGAGGAGTCCCGCTTCGACCGGCTCGGCGTGTTCCGCTACTCGGACGAGGAGGGGACCGCCGCGCTGGACCTGCCCGACAAGGTTCCGCTCGAGCGAGCGCGCGAGCGCTACCACCGCCTGATGTCGCTGCAGCGCGAGATCATGGCGAAGCAGCTCGAGACGCTGGTCGGTCAGGAGGCCGAGTTGCTGGTGGACCGCGGGCGGCCGGGCCTCAGCACCGCGCGGCTCTGGAGCCAGGCCCCGGAGATCGACGGCCACGTACTGCTGCGCGGCGACGCCGAGGTCGGCAGCCTGGTGCGCGCGCGGATCACCCAGGTGCGCGACGTGGACCTCGAAGCCGAGCTCGTCTGACGGGCGTGGCCGTGTGGCGTGTGCTCAGCCGGCCCGCCGCTCGGGGACGCTGATCCCGAGTTCCTCGAGGAGCTGCGTCGCGTAGCTGCCGGGCGGCAGTGCGATCGAGAGCCAGGTGCCCGTGGCGTCCGTCTCGAGCCGGGGCGGCTCGAGACAACGCGCGATCAGCTCCCGACGCGCGCCCGCACTCGACAGCGCGCCCGCGGCGAGCCAGCTCCAGTCGATTCCAGTGGGCTCTGACCAGGCGCGCTCCTCGGCAGCGACCTCGGGTCCAGGCGCGAAGCGCGAGCGGCCCGGCAGGGGACCGGTTGCGAAGACCTCGAGGACTCCCGGCGCGGCCCGCCGGTTCGCGTCGTCGAGCTCCTCGGCCGTGCACAGGAAGAGTGGGCCGCGTCCCAGCCGGGCCAGGTCGCCGTCGCGCAGCACGTGCAGCAGGCCCGCCGCGCGGCGCGCCTCCAGCACGGCGTTGAAGATCGCGCTCTGTGCGGCGCTGGCGATCAGCTGTCGGAACGCGCGGCCTGCGGCCCGCAGCGCGCCGGCCGCGTCGTCCGGCCGGCCGCGCAGCGCGCGCAGCACGGCGCCGCGCGCTCCGAACGAGCGGCCGCCCGGCAGGGGATCGCCCGGCTGCCAGTCGCCGTCCGGACTCACGATCAGCGCGAGTGCCGCAGCGTCGTCGCCCCGACCCCACGCGCAGGCGATCGCGATGTTCCCGCCACCGATGCCGAAGCGCTGCGCGCCGAAGCGATTCGCGAAGCCGGCGCGTTCGACCTCGGCGAGTCCGGCGCCGAGCTGCGCCTCGTCGCCCGGCTCGAGTTCGAGCCCCAGCCGGAAGCGGTTCCCGGCCAGGTGGCCGAGGCGCAGCTTGTTCCGGTGCCGGGTGATGCTTCTCACCTCGAGTGCGCCGCCGTCGGGAGCCGTGGGCAGCGCGTCGAGCGTGGCGGCGTCGGCTCCGTGCACGCTGAACCACTGGCGGCTCACGGCGTGCCGGTCCTTGCGGCCCGCGTAGCCCACGGCCCGCCGGGGAACCTGGCAGACGCGCGCCAGTAGCGCAGCGACCCGATCGCTACCGAGCCGCCGGGTCTCGAGCTCCAGGTACAAGTGCTCGCCCTCGCCGCAGGCCGGGTAGGCCGGCAGCTCGGTCACGTGGAAGTGCTCGGCGCCCGGCAGCAGGCGGGCCGGGCTCATCGCGCCCTTTCGCGGCCGAGCAGGCTGATCACCACCAGCCCGAACGCGAAGCCGCCGGCGTGAGCCCACCAGGCGACGCCTGCCTCGCCCGGCTCCGCGGCCATGGCGAGCGTGCCCATGTAGACCTGAAGGGCGAACCAGATGGCCAGGTAGAGCAGCGCCGGGATCTGGAACTGCAGCCAGAACAGCGGCGGGATGATCGACACCACCCAGGCGCGCGGGTAGAGCACGAAGAAGGCGCCCATCACCGCCGCAATCGCGCCGCTCGCGCCGATCGTGGGGATCACGCTGTCCGGGTTCGCCGCCACGTGCACCAGCCCCGCCGCAAAGCCGCCGGCCAGGTAGAAGGCCGGGTAGCCCAGGTGGCCCATGCGGTCCTCGACCCCGCCGCCGAAGATCCACAGGAAGAGCATGTTCGACAGGTAGTGAAGGGCGCCCGCGTGCAGGAAGGTAGAGCTGACGAACGGCGCCCAGAACTCGGGCGGGTACAGCGCGCCGCGTCCCGCGAGCGTCACGACGCGCGCCGGCACCAGCCCCCACTCCTCGATGAGCGCATCCAGGCCGCTGCCGGCGCGCAGCTCCCAGGCGAAGCCGGCCGTGCACAGGGCGATCAGCGCCCAGTTGGCGAGCGGCAGGCTGCGGCGGCGCAGCGAGTGGCGCAGTGGAATCACGGACCCGTCTCGATGGGCAGCTCGTCGGTGTTGCCCCACTCCGCCCACGAGCCGTCGTAGACGGCTACCCGTTCGTGGCCCAGCAGCTGCAGCGCAAACGCCGTGAGCGAGGCCGTTACGCCAGAGCCGCAGCTCGTGATGATCGGGCGTTCGAGCGAGACGCCGGCGTCCTCGTACACGGAGCGGAGGGCGTCCAGCCGCTTCAGGACAGGCGGGTCGCCGTGCAGGTTCGCGTCGTAGGGGACGTTGCGCGAGCCGGGGATGTGGCCCGGCCGTTTCGCCGGCTCTACACCCTCGCCGCGGAATCGCGCGGGGCTGCGCGCGTCGACGATCTGCGCGCTGCCATCGGCGAGCGCGCGCAGCACGTCCTCGCGCGACGCCAGCCAGCGCGGCTCGGCGCGCGCCTGGAAGATGCCGCGCGCGGGCGCCTCGGCGCAGTCGCTGCTGGGCCGCCCCTCGCGGGTCCAACGCTCCAGTCCGCCGTCGAGCAAGGCTGCGTGCTCATGTCCGGCGTAACGCAGGGTCCACCAGACGCGCCCGGCCGAGTAGCCGCCCTTGCGATCGTAGATCACGACCCGGTCTTCGTTCGAAACGCCCGCCGCGGCGAACGCCCGCGCCAGGCGCTCGGGCGGCGCGACCGTGTTGCGCACCGGCGCCTCGAGATCGGCCAGGTCGGTGGACAAGTCCAGGTACACGGCGCCGGGCACGTGCTGGCCGGCGTGCTCGGCGCGCGCATCGCGGGCGGCGTCTGGCAGGTACCAGCTCGCATCGATCACTCGCAGGTCAGGCGAGCCGAGCTGCGCCTCGAGCCACTCGGGCTCGACGAGCAGCGGCAGCCGGCTCACGCGCGCTCGGCCAGCGCCAGCTTCTCCAGGATCCTTCCGTTCCACGCCAGGTCGTAGCGCGGCCGGCCCTGCTGCAGCCCGGCCTGGAGCGCGGCCGTGACCAGGATCGGCAGGGCGACCGTGGGCTCGACCCAGGCCATGGCGCGCTCGGCGGTCTTCTTGACCTTGCCCCAGCTCGTGGCCTCGGAGAGCGTCGAGCTCGACAGCCCGCCGTCGGATACCACCGCCGTGGTCATCTGCAGCGCATAGCGATGCCCCGAGTCGTGCTTCCCGAAGATGTAGCTCATCACGATGGAGTCATTGATGTAGTTCTTGGGCACGCCTCCGGCGACGTAGAAGGCGGCCGTCGCCGGGGCCCTGGCCACGATCTGGGTGAGCTCGTAGTTGTCCTGGATCGAGTCGATCTGGATGCCAGGCTGGCCCCCGGTCACCGCGCGGTGATAGTGCTCCGTGAGCCCGATGCCGATCGAGCTGTCGTTCAGCGCCGGCACGAACATGGGCACGCCAAGCCTGCGGCAGGTCGCGACGATCGAGTGCGGGTCGTCGAGATGCTCGGCGATCACGTCCATGAACTGGCGGCTCGAATAGGGCCCTGGCTCGAGCTCGTCGGCCAGCGAGCCGATCCACGTGTCGGTCTTGCCGAAGCCGACCTCGTCTACGTACGTGTCGTAGATGCGGTCGACGAACAGGTCGCGCAGCTCGCCGTCATTCGCGTTCGGGGTCCCGCGGTAGTGCTGGTAGCCGCGCGCCTGGTAGATGTCCTGGTAGAGGATCGCGCCGGTCGAGACCACCACGTCCACCAGGCCGTGTTCGACGAGTTCCCGGATCACCTGCCGCAGGCCGCCGGCGATGAGCGGTCCGGCCAGACCCAGCAGGACCAGCGGACGCTCGGGATCGCGCAGCATCGCCTCGAAGACCCGGTAGCACTGGCCGACGTTGCGGGCCTGGATGCTCATCCCAGAGAAGGCGTTCACCAGGTCGAGCACGCTCTCGGTCTGCGAGGGCACGAACGGGCGCACGGGCGTGTCCAGGAGCTCCCGCTTCCTGCGCAGTTCCTGCGCGTCGAGGTTCGGATATTGCCACGCCGAACCCGTGGTCTTCTTGGTCATCAGAGCTCCTCGCTCGCGCCTGCCAGTCTAGTCATCCGCGGCGCACTCGCCACCCTGGGCGCTGATCCTGCGCGATGTGGCGGAATCGCTAAGATCCCGCCATGCCGTACGAACCGGGCAGGATCGACGCCAAGTGGCAGCGCTACTGGCTCGAGCAGCGCACCTTCGCTGCGCACATCGATCCCGCGAAGCCGAAGTTCTACGTGCTCGACATGTTCCCGTACGTCTCCGGGGAAGGCCTGCACGTGGGCCACCCCAAGGGCTACGTGGCGACCGACGTATACGCCCGCTACAAGCGCATGCGCGGCTTCAACGTGCTCCACCCCATGGGCTGGGACGCCTTCGGCCTGCCTGCGGAGCAACACGCGGTCAAGACGGGGCGGCATCCGCGCGAGACCACCGCCGCGAACGTGCGCTACTTCCGCGAGCAGCTGCGGGCCCTGGGTCTGTCTTACGACTGGGACCGCGAGCTCGACACGACCGACCCGCGCTTCGTGAAGTGGACCCAGTGGATCTTCACGAAGCTCTACGAGCGGGGGCTGGCCTACGAGGCCGAAGTTCCGGTCAACTGGTGCCCGGAGCTCGGCACGGTGCTCGCGAACGAGGAGGTTCGCGACGGCAAGAGCGACATCGGCGGCCACCCGGTGGTGCGCGTGCCGCTGCGCCAGTGGATGCTCAGGATCACGGCCTACGCGGACCGCCTGATCGACGACCTGGAGCAGGTCGACTGGCCCGAGCACATCAAGAAGATGCAGCGCGACTGGATCGGCCGCTCGGAGGGCGCGCGCGTGCGCTTCCCAGTGGCCGATGCCGAAGCGCAGGTGATCGACGTGTTCACCACGCGACCCGACACCCTTTTTGGTGCCACCTACATGGTGCTGGCGCCGGAGCATCCGCTGGTCGACGTGCTCACCACCCCGGAGCAGCGCGACGTCGTGCGTGAGTATCTAGAGGCGGCGGCCCGCAAGAGCGAGCGGGCGCGGGCCGTGGACGCGACAGCCAAGACCGGGGTCTTCACCGGCGGCTACGCGAAGAACCCGGTGAACCAGGAGCGCATCCCCGTGTGGGTCGCAGATTACGTGCTGATCTCCTACGGCACGGGCGCGATCATGGCCGTGCCCGGGCACGACGCGCGCGACCACGCGTTCGCGCGGGCTTTCGGCCTGCCGATCCGCGAGGTGGTGGCCGGCGGCGACGTCGAGCAGGCCGCTTACAGCGGCGACGGCGTGGCGGTCAACTCGGGCCTGCTCGACGGCCTGGCGAGCGACGACGCCAAGTCGCGCATGATCGACTGGCTCGAGGAGCAGGGCTGTGGCGAGCGGTCGATCAGCTACAAGCTGCACGACTGGCTGTTCAGCCGGCAACGCTACTGGGGCGAGCCGTTCCCGCTGCTGCATCTGCCCGACGGCGGCGTGAAGGCGTTGCCCGCTTCGGCGCTGCCGGTCGAGCTGCCCGAACTCGAGGACTTCCGCCCGAGCGGCGAGTTCCAGCCTCCCCTCGCTCGCGTTCCCGAGTGGATCGAGACCACCGACCCCGAGACGGGCGGGCCGGCGCGCCGCGATCCGAACACGATGCCGCAGTGGGCGGGGAGCTGCTGGTACTACCTGCGCTTCTGCGATCCGCACAACGACGACGCGCTGATCTCGCCCGAGGCCGAGCGCTACTGGATGAATGTGGACCTGTACGTGGGCGGTGCCGAGCACGCGGTGCTCCACCTGCTCTACTCGCGCTTCTGGCACAAGGTGCTCTACGACCTGGGCGTGGTGTCCACGGCCGAGCCCTTCCAGAGGCTCCTCAACCCCGGGATGATCCAGGGCAAGAGCTACCGGTTCTTCAGCGAGCCGGGTGACGAGGGGCCCAAGTTCTACTCGGCGGCCGACGTGCGCTACCAGGGCGAGACGCCCGTGCACATCGGCTCCGGCACCGAGCTGCGCGAGGAGTGGGTCGCCCCCCAGGAGGTGCGCTGGGTGCGCGGCAAGCCGGTCGCCCCGGGAGCCGAGATCGACCTCGAGGAGGTCGTGGAGAAGATGTCGAAGAGCCGCGGGAACGTCGTGAGCCCCGACGACGTGATCGCCGAATACGGTGCGGACGCCATGCGGCTCTACGAGATGTTCATCGGCCCGCTGCACAAGGCGGCGCCCTGGTCGACCGAGGGCATGCCGGGGGTGTTCCGCTTCCTGCAGCGCGCCTATCGCCTCTTTGTCGAGGAAGAAGAGCAGGGGGACCGGGTGCGCGCGCTGCCCGAGGGCCCCGGCTCCGATGCGCAGCAGCGGCTGCTGGCGCGCACCATCGACGCGGCGACGCGCGACTTCGAGGCGCTCTCCTTCAATACCTCGATCTCGCAGCTGATGGTCTTCGTGCGCGACATCGAGAAGGACGGGCCGCTGCCGCGCTCGATCGGCGGTGCGTTCCTGCGCCTTCTCGCGCCGCTCGCGCCGCACCTGGCCGAGGAGCTCTGGGAGCTCTCGGGACACAGCGACTCGATTGCCTCCGAGCCCTGGCCAGAGTGCGACCCCGCCAAGCTGGTAGAGGACGAGATCGAACTGGTGGTGCAGGTCAAGGGCAAGGTGCGCGCGCGCATCCGCGTGCCAGCGGAAGCGGGCGAGGAGCAGGTTCGCCAGCTCGCGCTTGCCGAGTCGAATGTGCAGAAATACCTCGGCGGGGCCGAGCCTCGGCGCGTCATCTACGTACCTGGCCGGCTCGTGAACGTGGTGCCCTAGTGGCGCAGCGGCCTCGCCGCGTGCTCTTCGTGCTGCCCAACCTGGAACCGGGTGGCGCCGAGCGCCTGGTCACGATCCTGTTGCAGCACCTGCCGCGTGACCGGGTCGAACCCCATATCGCGCTGGTGGCGCGCTACGGCCTGCTGCTCGAATCCCTGCCGCCCGACGTCCAGGTCCACCACCTGCGGGCGGGCCGCGTGCGCCGCGTGCCGCTGCCCCTGCTGCGGCTCGCCTACCGGCTGCGCCCCGACGTGGTGCTCTCCACGCTCGGCTACATGAACCTGGCGCTGATTCCGCTCTGGCCGTTCCTGCCCAGCGGCACGCGACTCTACGTGCGCGAGGCGAACACGCTCTCGGCCGAGGTGCAGACCTTCCCGCGAGCCGGCATCTGGAAGGCCGCGTATCGCGCGCTCTATCCGCGCGCCGACGGGATCGTCTGCCCCGCGCGCGCCATGGCCGCGGACCTGGTCGAGAACTTCGGGATTCCCCCGCGCGCGATCCGCTACATCCCGAACCCTGTCGACGTCGAGCACATCGAGGAGTTGGCCAAGGGCGAGTCGCCGTTTCGCGGACCCGGCCCCCACCTGCTCGGGGTGGGCCGCCTCGCGCCGCAGAAGGGCTTCGACCTGATGATCGAGGCGTTTGCCCGGCTGGCGCCGCGCTATCCGGCTGCGCGGCTCTGGGTGCTGGGCGAGGGCTCCGACCGCGACGCGCTCGAGGAACTCGCCGCCGAGCGGTGCGTCGGCGGCCGGGTCCACCTGGTGGGCCACGTGCCGAATCCCTACCCGTGGATGCGCAACGCGGATGTCTTCGTGCTGTCCTCGCAGTTCGAGGGGCTGCCCAACGTGGTGCTCGAGGCGATCGCCTGTGGTGCGAGGGTGGCGGCCTTCGATTCGCCAGGGGGCGCGCGCGAGATCCTCGAGCGCCTGCCAGGCGAGCTGCTGGTGCCGCGCGGTGACGTGAAGGCCCTCGCCGACGCGATCGTGGCGTTGCTCGAGCGCGGCAAGACCCCGCCGTCGCCGCTGCCGGACGAGTACCGGCTGCCGGCGGTCGTGCAGGCCTACACCGACCTGTTCTGCGAGCAGGCGCGCTAGCATCACGGGCATGGGCGACTGGGAGGCGGTGATCGGACTGGAGGTACACGCCCAGCTCCGGACCCGGGCCAAGCTGTTCAGCTCGGCGCCGAACGCCTTCGGGGGCGAGCCGAACAGCCAGACCACCGAGGTCGACCTGGGGCTGCCCGGCGTGCTGCCCGTGATCAACGAGAAGGCCGTCGAGCTGGCGGTGCGCGCTGCCCTGGCACTCGGCTGCGAGATCCAGCCGGTTTCGCGCTTTGCGCGCAAGCACTACTTCTACCCGGACCTGCCCAAGGGCTACCAGATCTCGCAGTTCGACGAGCCCTACGCGCTGGGCGGCGCCGTTCCGGCGCAGCTCGACGGAGCGCTGCGCGAGTTCCGGCTGACCCGCATCCACATGGAGGAGGACGCGGCGAAGTCGGTGCACGACTCGGCGATCACCGGAGACGGCGTCTCGCACATCAACTTGAATCGGGCAGGGGTGCCGCTGATCGAGATCGTGTCGGAGCCGGACTTGCGCACCCCAGAGGAGGCCGGCGCCTACCTGCGCTCGCTGCGCGCGGTGCTGCGCTATGTGGAGGTGTCCGACGCCGACATGGAGAAAGGACAGTTCCGCTGCGACGCCAACGTGTCGGTGCGGCCGCGCGGCGAGCGGAAGCTCGGCGTGAAGGTGGAGCTGAAGAACCTGAACTCCTTCAAGCACGTCGAACAGGCGATCGCCTACGAGATCGAGCGGCAGAGCGGGCTGCTGGAACAGGGCGGGGCGATCCAGCAGGAGACCCGCCACTGGGACGAGCGCACCGGCCGCTCCAGACCGAGTCGCGGCAAGGAGGACGCCGACGACTACCGCTACTTCCCCGATCCGGACCTGGCGCCGCTGCGCATCGATCCCGAGCGCATCGCCGGAATCCGCGCGAGCCTCCCCGAGCTGCCGCACCAGAAGCGGCAGCGCTACCAGCAGGAGCTGGGCCTGCCGCCCGGAGACGCCCAGCTGCTCGCCGAGGACCGCGGGGTTGCCGAGCTCTTCGAGGCGACCGTCGCTCTGCACCCGAAGGCCCGCGAAGTGTCCAACTGGATCCAGCGCAGCGTCCTGCAACACCTCGGAGAGACGGGCCGCTCGTCCGATGAGCTGGCGCTCACGCCCGAGCAACTCGCGGCCTTGCTCGGGCTGCTTGACGCCGGGCGCCTCACCGCCGCGAGCGCGCGCGAGGTGTTCACGGAGCTGGTAGAGCGGGGCGGCGACCCGGCCGAGATCATGCAGGCCCGCGGACTCGAGGCGCTCTCCGACCTGGGCGAGCTCGAAGCGATCGCCTCCGACGTGATCGCGGCCCACCCCGAGCAGCTCGAGCAGTACCGGGGCGGCGAGACCAAGCTGCTCCACTTCTTCATCGGCCAGGTGATGAAGCGCACCCGCGGCAAGGCGAGCCCCGACGCAGTGCGAGGCATCATGGAGCGGCTGCTCGGCGGCTGACGCGTCCGCGTCCGGCGCGCTGGCTCGACGAGGCCGACGTGGAGCTACGTGGTGGAGCCTACTTCGGGTCCTTGAAGCGCGGGGCGCGCTTCTCCAGGTTGGCGCGCACCGCCTCGACCTGGTTCGGCGAGCCGATCAGCTCGGCCTGCAGCTTCTCCTCGAGTCGCAGGCCGTCCGCGAGGCTCAGCTGCACCGAGGCGTTCAGCAGCTCCTTGCCCGCGCGGATCGCGTCGGGCGACTTCGCGGCGATCTCGCGCGCCAGTTCCAGCGCCTCATCGCGCGGCCGCTCGGAGACGCGGGTCGCGAGTCCCAGCGCCAACGCCTCCTCGCCCGACACGATGCGGCCGCTCCAGACGAGGTCCTTCACTGCGTCGAGCGGAAGCAGTCGGCGCAAGCTCTGGGTTCCGCTCATGTCGGGGATCAGTCCCCACTTGATCTCCATCACCGACAGGCGCGCGTCGGGCGCCACGATGCGCAGGTCGGCGCCGAGCGCGATTTGCAGGCCTCCGCCATAGGCCACGCCGTGCACCGCCGCGATCACCGGCACCGGCAGCTCCTGCCACACCCAGGCGGCGCGCTGCGCGGCGTTCGCCGGGCTCTCGCCGCGCTTGAACAGCCCGGCGTCCTTTGCCACTCCGCCGTCATCGCGCGGGCCCTCACCCATCGCCTGGAAGCTGGCCATGTCGAGGCCCGCGCAGAAGGCCCGCCCCTGGCCCGAGAGCACCACGGCCCGGACGGACGGATCCTGGGCCAGCGAGGCGCCGGCCTCGGTCAGGTCCTTGAACATGCCCGCGTCGATCGCGTTCAGCTTGTCGGGCCGCGCCAGCTGCACGTCGGCCACTCCATCTTCGATCTGGATCGCTACGCGCTCAGCCACCGCTAGCTCCCTCCGTCGACGAACTGCTGCACGGCGCGCAGCGCACCGCTGCCCCGCACGCGTCGCGGCCAGCGGATCCTACCACAGCGAAAGCGCCGGCCCCTTGAGGGGTTTCGCCGCGTTGCTGCGCGAGCTAGTCGATCTTGGCGAGCGCCACGCGGACCGGATCGCCGCCCAGCTTGGCCTCGTGCAGGAAATAGCCCTCGCGCGCGCCGGCCGTGTCGAGCTGCATGCGCTGCGCCAAGGTCTGCGCCGCGATGTAGTCCTGGTGGTTCGCGGCCGCCGTGCGCCACTCGTCTGCAACTTCGAGCACCACGTCGATCCGGTCGGAGACGTGCAGGCCCGCCTCACGGCGCGCCTGCTGGATCACGCGCACGATGTCGCGTGCGCGTCCCTCCTCGGCCAGCGGTCCGTCGACCTCGAGGTCCAGGATCGCGATCGCGTCGTTGCTCGACAGCGCCTGGCAGGCCACACCTTCGCGGGGCTGCAGCAGGATCGTGTAGTCGTTGCCGGTCAGCCGCTCACCGCCGACCTCGACTCCCCCCGCGACGCTCTGCCACTCGCCCGCCTTCGCGGCGCGCAGCACGCCCTGCATCGTCTTGCCCAGCCGCTTGCCGACCACGCGCGAGTTCACCCGCAGACGGAAGCTCGCGTAGCTGTCGACGCCGGTCTCGAGTTCGATCTGCTTCACGTTCACCTCCTGCCGAATCAGGTCGGCGAAGGGCGCGAGCGCTTCCACCCAGGGGCCGGCGAGCGTGAGCTTGCGCAGCGGCTGGCGCACGCGCACGTCGTGGCTGCGGCGCAGCGCGAGCGCCGCCGAGCAGGCTTCGCGCACCCGGTCCATGGAGGCCACCAGTTCCGGCTCGTCGGGCCAGGCCGACACGTCGGGCCAGTCGCCGAGGTGCACACTCTTCTCGCCCGTGAGCCCCCGATAGATCTCCTCGGAGAGCAGCGGCAGCAGCGGACTCACAGCGACCAGCGCGGTGCGCAGCACGGTGTAGAGCGTGTCGTACGCGGCCGGATCCAGATCCTGGCCGTGTTGATAGAAGCGGTCGCGGCTGCGCCGGATGTACCAGTTGTTGAGCACGTCGTTGAACTGGGTGAACTCCGCGCAGGCCGCGGGCAGGTCGTAGGCGTCCATCTGCGCGCCGAGCCGCTCCACCAACGCCCGGGTCTTGGCCAGGATGTAGCGGTCCAGCAGGTGCTCTGAATCGCTGCGCACGCGCGCCTGAACGCCCTCCGAGTTCGCGTACAGGCAGAAGAAGTAGTAGGCGTTCCAGAGCGGGTTCACGACCAGGCGCACGATCTCGCGGATTCGGTGGCCCTCGCGGTCGATCTGCAGGTCGAGGCCGCGCAGGATCGGAGACGACACCATGAACCAGCGCAGCGCGTCCGCTCCGTAGGTCTCGAAGACCTCTTCCGGGCTCGGGTAGTTGCGCAGGCGCTTGGAGAGCTTTTGCCCGCCCTCGTCGAGCACGATGCCGTGGCAGATGCAATTTCGGAACGGCGGGCGATCGAAGAGAGCGGTCGCCAGCACCATCATCGTGTAGAACCAGCCGCGCGTCTGCGTCAGGTACTCGGTGATGAAGTCGGCCGGAAAGTGCTTGTCGAACCACTCGCTGTTTTCGAACGGGTAGTGCACCTGCGCGAAGGGCATCGAGCCCGACTCGAACCAGCAGTCCAGGACCTCGGGCACGCGCATCAT
>CAXMNF010000054.1:0-2392 GCA_964194645.1 uncultured Gammaproteobacteria bacterium | reverse complement strand
GTGATCGCCGACAGCCAGTTCGTGGACAACCTGGGCCGCTTCCTGTCGATGCTGCTGATGCTGAACGCGATCCTGTGCGCGTTCAACCTGATCCCGTTCCCGCCGCTCGACGGTGCCGCCGTGATCACCCTGCTCCTCCCTGCCGAAATGGCGCTACGCGTCTCCAATGCGCTGCGCAGCCCGGGGCTCGCGCTCTTCGGACTGCTGGTGGCGTGGTACCTGTTCGGTGAAGTCGTAGAGCCGATCTGGAACGGGATCCTGCGGCTCGTCCACCCCGACGTCAGCTACGGCTGACGCTCGCCAGAAACTCGCGCACGCGCGGCACGATCCGCTCGGGCGCGTCTTCCTGCAGGAAGTGTCCGGCGTCTCCGAGCTCGAGGACCGGGGCGTCGGGGAAGCGCTCACGCCACTGCGCGAGCAGACCCGCGTCGAAGAACGGGTCGCGCATGCCCCAGACCAATAGGACCGGACCCCGAAAGCCATCCAGGAAGGCGCCGGCACGCTCCAGCACCAGGCTCGCGGGGTCCTCGGGCGCGGTCGGGATCAGGCGCGGGAACGCCAGGGTCCCGGCACGCAAGGCCCAGCTGCCCTGCACCTCGCGATAGGCGCGCAGCACGCTCTCGGTGCGCCGCTCGGGCCGCGCGATGCCGAGCGGAACGAAGCTGCGGTGGAACAGGCCGAGCCCCTGCACCAGTCCCTCGCCGAGCAGCGGCGCACGCAGCATGCGCAGCGCGAACGGCGGACCGCCGTTTCCCTCGGGCACGAAGCCAATCGTGTTCATGATCACCAGTGCGCGCACGCGCTCCGGGCGCCGGGCCGCGACGCCGAGTCCGATCGGCCCGCCCCAGTCCTGCAGGATCAAGGTCACGTTGCGCAGGTCGAGCGCGTCGACCAGGGCCACCACGTCGTCGACATGGCCCTCGATCGAATAGTCCTCGACTCGGGGCAGCTTCTCGGAGAGACCGAAGCCGATCAGGTCGGGTGCGATCACGTGCGCATCGTCCGAGAGGCCGCGCAGGAACTCGCGGTACAGAAACGACCAGGTCGGATTCCCGTGCAGGCACAGCACCGGGTCGCCGCGGCCCGCCTGCGCATAGTGCATGCGACCGTGGGGCGTCGCGGCGAAGCCGTGCTCAAAGGGGTACTCGCGCTCGATGCCCAGCAGGCGCACCGCTTCGCGGGCCTGCTCGGGGTTCTCCGGCTGGCTCGACACCCGGGGCGCGGTCGAGGCGACCGCGTAGATTCCCAAGCCCAGGGTGTACCCGAGGGCCGCCAGCATACCTCCGGCCAGCAGCGCATTCCGTAGTCCCCGCACGACCTGCGAGGGTAGCACCGGCCTGCGAGCCTAGGCAGGCTCCACGGCCACGTCCAGGTGGCCGTCCGTCACGTCCACGCGCACCCGGCCGCCCTCCCCGACCTCTCCCGAGAGCAAGGAGCGGGCGATCCGCGTCTCGACCTCACGCTGGATGAAGCGCCGCAGGGGCCGCGCGCCGTAGACCGGGTCGAAGCCCTCGCGCGCCACCAGCTCGCGCGCAGCGTCGCTGAGTTCGAGCGTCACCTTGCGCTCGGCCAGCCGGCCGCGCAGCTCCTCCATCATGTGATCGACGACGATCTTGATCTCGTCGAGTCGCAGCGGCTTGAACAGGATCGTCTCGTCGACCCGGTTCAGGAACTCCGGACGGAAGCTGGCACGCAGCTCCGCCATCACCTTCTCGCGCACGCTCTCCTCGATCTCGCCGTCGGCGCCGATGCCCTCCAGCAGGTACGGCGAGCCGATGTTGCTGGTCATGATGATCACGGTGTTGCGGAAGCTCACGGTGCGCCCGTGCGAGTCGGTCACGCGCCCGTCGTCCAGGATCTGGAGCAGTACGTTGAAGACCTCGGGGTGGGCCTTCTCGATCTCGTCGAAGAGCAGGACCGAGTAGGGCTTGCGGCGCACGGCCTCGGTCAGCTGGCCGCCCTCGTCGTAGCCGATGTAGCCCGGCGGCGCGCCGATCAGGCGCGACACCGCGTGCTTCTCCATGTACTCGCTCATGTCGATCCGCGTGATGTTCTCTTCGGAGTCGAAGAGCGAGGCTGCCAGCGTCTTGGCCAGGTAGGTCTTGCCCACGCCGGTCGGGCCCAGGAAGATGAACGAGCCGATCGGCCGCTTGGGATCCTGGATGCCGGCCCGGGCGCGCAGGATTGCATCGGCCACGAGCTTCACCGCCTCGTCCTGGCCGACGATCCGCTCGTGCAGGATCTCGTCCAAGCGCAACAGCTTGTCGCGCTCGGTCTCGAGCAGGCGGTCCACGGGGATGCGGGTCCAGCGCGCCACGACTTCGGAGATCTCGGTCTCGGTCACCTCGTCGCGCAGCAGGCGCTTGCCGCCGGAGCGGTCTTCGAGGCGCGC
>CAXMNF010000053.1:0-17362 GCA_964194645.1 uncultured Gammaproteobacteria bacterium | reverse complement strand
CCCGGGGCCGCGGCTGGTTCGCGGAGCGCGAGGCCGGCGTACTGCGTGTGCGCATGGTGGACGGCGACCGCGTGCTCGAGCGCGAGCTTGCTGCGCTGCCGCCGAGCGATTTTGTCCAGGACATCAAGATCGCTCCGGATGGCCGTGTGGCGTTGGCGCGCTGGAGCGGACGGGTGCACGTGCTGCGCGACCGCGGCGCCGAGCTCGAGCACGTCGAGCTCTTCGCCGACGCGCCGCGTCCCTGTCCGCTCACCGGAGGGCCGCCGCTGCTCTACAGCGCGGTGCCGTTCGGCTCGTCCGTGTTCGCCACGGTGTATTGCGGCGGCGCGATCGTGCAGCTGCCGCTAGATGAGTAGCACCATGAGGGTGGAGCAGAGCATGGCCAGCGCGGCGACCCCCAGTGCCAGGGGGAGCTGGCTGCGCACGTGGTCCATCAGGTCGCAGCCGGTGAACATGCTGGACAGGATCGTGGTGTCGGAGATCGGCGAGCACTGGTCGCCGAAGACGGCGCCGCCCAGGACCGCTCCGAAGCAGATCTTCACGAAGCTCGGATCCGGCTCGAGCGCGAACGCCAGCGGCATGGCGATCGGGAAGACCACGGCGTAGGTCCCCCACGAGGTGCCCGTCGCGAAGGCGATCAGCATGCACAGGACCATCAGCGCGGCGGGCAGGGCTGCGGCGGGGACCTGGCCGCCCACCAGGTCGACGACGTAGGTGGCGGTGCCCAGATCCTTCGACACCTGGCCGAGGGTGACAGCCAGCCCCAGCACGATCGCGCCGATGGTCATCTTGCTGCAGCCGGCGACGAAGCCCTCCAGGATCTCCTTTAGGCGCATGCCGCGCACCCCCGCCACGACCATGGCGGAGAGCAGGGAGCCGAGGAACGCCTCGTTGATCCAGTTCTGCCCCAAGACGACGTAGGGCACGATCGCGAGCCCCAGCAGCACGCCGAGCGGGACCGTGAAGTCGGCCAGGTGCGGGGTATAGGCGCTGGCCAGCGGCGCCGGCTCGACGGAAACCGGGATCATCGGCTCGGCGCCGGGACGGTCGAGGAGTCCCTCGGTCAGGGCGCGTTCGCGGGCTTTGCGCATCCCCGTGCCGAACACGGGAATCCAGCCCAGTGCCGCGGCGAGTGTCCCCAGCACCGCGAACAGTCCATAGAAGTTGAACGGCACCGATGCCCAGAAGAAGCCGGCCGCGGACGCCTCGTCCGGGAGCAAGGGGATGGTGCCGGCCACCAGACCCGCCACGTAGACGGGCCAGGCGTTGAAGGCCAGCACGGTCGCCACGGGGGCGGCCGTCGAGTCGACCACGTACGACAGTTCTTCATGGCTCACGCGGTGGCGGTCGGCCACCGGCTTCGCCGTCGAGCCGGTCAGCACGGTGCTCACTGTTCCGCCTTGGTGAAACACGCAGCCCAGCAGCCAGGCGAAGACCAGAGACGAGCGCCGCCCGCGCGCCAGCGCGCCGCCGACCACGTCAGCGAAGTGCCGGGCGCCGCCGGTCCGCTCCCACAGCCCGATCAGGCCGCCCAGGCTCCACAAGTAGATCAGCAGGATCTGTGCGTAGCCCGGCTTGCCGATCGCTGGCAGCAGAAAGCTCGTGATCGGGTTGGCGTCGGCCGGGTTCCCGGTCTGGATGGCCAGCACCACTCCGCCCGCCACCACCCCGGCGAACAACGACGACACGACCTGCCGGGTGAGGAACGCCAGCCCGATCGTGATCAGCGCCGGAACGAGCGACAGCGCAGAGGGCTCCGCAGCGGGCATCCGGGTACTGTACGGGAATGCCGGTGCTTGGCGAGGCTCTTGCCGGTCGGCTCGCGCGTCGCCCCGGGAGCGCGTACACTGGACTCCGATGAGGAAGTGGAGCACAGCGCTTCTGCTGGCAGCTGCCCTGGTCGTGACCGCGACGGCGCGTGCCGACGACTACGATCCCAGGACGGCCGGCCATCCCGTGCGGATCGCGGCCTACGTGCTGCATCCGGTGGGCGTGCTGCTCGACTACCTGATCTTCCGCCCGGCCCACTGGATCGGTCATCGCGAGCCGATTCGCACCGTCGTGGGACACGAGCGACACCCCGCAGACAGCCTGGAGGAAACCGCCGAGACCCAGCCCTAGGCTACTTGGCGGACCCGTCCCTTAGAGGTATGGTTCTTGCTTGTGCTCCGGCTGCTCGGGGCACTCGTCGTGTGGAGGTCCGGGTGTCCTGGGGAAGCCTGTCGCGTAGCGTGCTGCTGGCCGGCCTGATCGCGCCCTTGCTGGCCTGTGGCGCCGAGATCGCCGGGCTGGATACCCGCCTGCCCACCGAAACCCCGCCGGCCCTGCTCGAGAACGTGGTGTTCGAGGCCTGGTCGGGCTCCGCGCGGGAGGTCGAGGTCCGTGCCCGGCGCGCACGGGTCGAGACGGCCGAGCGCGTGGCTCACCTGGAAGGCGTGCGGATCGAGTTCCGTGATGCCGAGCGCGGGCTGGTCGAGATCCGCGCGCAGCGGGGCAGCCTGGACCTCGAGGCCGACGACTTTGTGCTCGAGGGCCGGGTCGAGGGCCGGATCGGCGCCGACGAACGCTTCGAGACCTCTGAGCTGCGTTACGACGCCGCACAAGAGCGGGCCTGGACCGATCAGCCGGTCCGCGTCACCCGCCCGTCCCTGCGCCTGCGGGGAGACGGCCTCGAGATCGACGTGCCGGCGCGGCGGCTCACCATCCGGGGCAACGTGCGCACTACGCTCGAGGGCCAGGGATGAGGCTCGGGGGGCTCCTGATGCTGTTCTGGCTGGCGCAGCCCGGCGCTGCGCAGCACGCGGCCGAGCAGCTCGGAGTCTTGTTCGACCGGGACCGCCCCATCGAGGTGCAGTCCGACGAGCTGGAGGCCATGCGCGGCGAGGGTGCGGGCGCCGGCGATCGCGTGGTGTTCCGCGGCCAGGTCGTGGCGCTCCAGGATCTCACGCGGCTCTCCTGTGACTGGCTCGAGGCGCGCTACCCCGCGGGGGGAGGGGCGCCCGAACGGCTGACCGCGCGCGGCCATGTGCAGCTCACCGGCAGCGCCTCCCGCATGGAGTGCGGCGAACTCATCTATGAAGGCGCTGCCTGCCGGCTCACCTGCCGGCGGGGCGACGACCCCGCAGAGATCCAGCGCGGCGACGACGTCCTGCGCGGCGACGAGATCGAGCTCGACCTGTGCAGCGACACCCTGCGCGTGCGCGGCGGGGCGGCGATCCGCGTCTCACCGGGCCAGGAAGCCGCTGGGGACCTGCCGTGAGCGACACCCTGCACGCGCGGGACCTGGTCAAGCGCTTTGGCGCGATCGAGGCGGTCCAGGACATCCGACTGGCTGTCGCGCCTGGCGAGATCGTGGGCCTGCTGGGCCCCAACGGCGCCGGCAAGACGACCACCTTCAACATGATCGTGGGACGAGTCCGGCCCACCAGCGGCCGGGTCTTCCTGGGCGAAGAAGAAATCACGGATCTGCCGATGTACCAGAGAGCGAGGCGTGGCATCACGTACCTCCCCCAGGAGCCCTCGGTCTTCCGGAAGCTCTCGGTGGAGGACAACATCCTCGCGATTCTGGAAACCCTTCCGCTCTCCCGGCGCGAACGCCGGGAGCGCTTGGAGCGGCTGCTGAGTGAGCTGGACCTGGAGTCGAAGAGGCGACAGCGGGGGGTCACCCTGTCGGGCGGCGAGCGCCGGCGCGTCGAGATCACCCGAGCCCTGGTGCTCGATCCGCGCTTCATGCTGCTCGACGAACCCTTCTCGGGCATCGATCCGATCGCGGTCCTCGAGATCCAGAAGATCATCGCCCAGCTGCGCGAGCGGGCCATCGGGATCGTGATCACCGACCACAACGTGCGGGAGACGCTCGCGATCTGCGACCGCGCGTACATCATCAAGGATGGGCGCATCATCCGCGAGGGGACGCCGTCGGACATCGCCGACGACCAGACGGTGCGCGAGATCTACCTGGGACAGCACTTCAGGCTCTAGGGACAGGGATGGCACTGGAACTCAAGCAGCAGATCAGGCTTTCTCAGCAGCTGGTGATGACCCCCCAGCTCCAGCAGGCGATCCGCCTGCTGCAGCTCTCCCGCCAGGAACTGGTCGACGCCGTCGAGCAGGAACTCGTGGAGAACCCCATGCTCGACGCGGAAGAGAGCGTCGATGACGACAACGCGCAGGGCCCGTCCGAGGGTCAGTCCGATGGCAGCAACACCGCGGAGGCCGAGGCGCGCGACGCGGCGCCCTCAGCCGAGCCCGAGACGGCCGAGAGCGCCGAGCCGAGTGCCGAGGACATGGTTGGCGACGTCGACTGGGACAGCTACATGGAGTCGCGCCCCCAGACCAGCCTGGCGCGCTATGACGACGATCGTCCGGCACTCGAGGAAAACCACAGCCCGCGCACGTCGCTCGCCGAGCACCTGCGCTGGCAACTCGGCTTCCTCGAGTTGGAAAAACTGGACTGCGAGGTTGGACTCCACATCATCGGCAACCTGAACGACAACGGGTACCTCGAGGAGACCCTCGAGGCGATCGCAGAGGCGAACGGCGCGACCCTGGACCGTACCGAGAAGGTGCTGCACCGCATCCAGGAGTTCGACCCGGTGGGGGTGGCGTCGCGCAGCCTGTCCGAGTGTCTGCTCGTCCAGGCGCAACGCGCCGCCACGGACAATCTGCTGGTGATCAAGATCATCCAGGAGCACCTCGACCTGCTGCAGCGCCGCGACTTCCGGGGGATCGCCCGGATCGAGGGCCTCGAGGTGGGGGACGTGGCCCTGGCCGCCGAGATCGTGGCCAGTTTCGAGCCGCGGCCCGGGCGGCAGTTCAGCTCCGAGGACCCGATCTACATCACGCCCGATATCTTCGTGCACAAGATCGGCGACGAGTACCACGTGGTCCTGAACGAGGACGGGCTGCCCAAGCTGCGCGTCAGCTCGGCCTACCGCGACGTGCTGGCCCGCAACAACAGCGAGCCGAAAGAGACCAAGGAGTACGTGCGCGAGAAGCTGCGCAGTGCCGTCTGGATGATCAAGTCGATCCACCAGCGCCAGCGCACGATCGTCAAGGTCATGCAGTCGATCCTGCGCTTCCAGCGCGACTTCTTCGACAAGGGCTCCGAGCATCTGCGGCCGCTCAACCTGCGGGATGTGGCCGACGACATCGGCATGCACGAGTCGACAGTCAGCCGCGTCACCACGAACAAGTACGTGCAGACCCCGCACGGGGTCTACGAGCTGAAGTTCTTCTTCAATTCGAGCATCCAGACCGGGGATGGGGATGCGATCGCGTCGGAGAGCGTGAAAGAGAAGATCCGCGCGATCATCGCGCACGAGGATACGAATCGGCCGCTCTCGGACCAGCGCATCGCGCAGCTGCTCAAGGCCGCGAATATCAACATCGCGCGGCGCACCGTCACGAAGTACCGTGAGGCCATGCGTATTCTCTCTTCGACAAGGCGCAAGCAGTTCCGCTAGACTGCGCGGCCTCCGTCGGTCCGACGACGGCCTGCGAGGCGGTTGGAAGATGAAACTGACCGACATCCTGATTCGCGATGCCTGCCTGGTCGACATGCAGGCGAAAACGAAGAAGGAAGCCCTTCGCGAGCTCGCCAGCGGGCTGGCTGCGCAGGTGGACGGGCTCGACCCGGCGCAACTGCTCGACCTGCTGCTCGAGCGGGAGAAGCTCGGCACCACCGCGATGGGCGACGGAATCGCGATCCCGCACGCCCGCATCGAGTCCCTGGACCGCCTGCTGGCCGCGTTCGGGCGCAGTCGGCACGGCGTCGATTTCGACTCGGTGGACGGCAAGCGCACCCATCTGTTCTTCCTGCTGGTCGCGCCCGGCACCGAGGGCAGCGCGCACCTGCTGACCTTGGCGCGCCTGTCCCGTCTGCTGGCGCAGTCGGAGTTCCGCGCAAAGCTGCTCGACGTCGACAGCACGGAGGAGCTGTTCCGGGCCGTCGAGCAGGAGGAGTCGGGGAGCTGAGTGTGGGCCCTGCGCCCGCGTCCGCCGCGCCGACCACGCGCATCCACGGCACGCTCGTTTCCGTGGCGGGGACCGGCGTGTTGCTCCTGGGCCGCTCCGGGATCGGCAAGAGCGAGTGCGCCATAGAGTTGGTGGTGCGCGGCTACCGGCTGATCGCGGACGACGTGGTGCTGATCGGCAAGGGACCCGATGGTGAGCCGCTGGGCCAGAGCCCGGAGCTGATCCGCCACTACGTGGAGCTGCGCGGCATCGGCATCGTGCACGTGCCGAGCCTGTTCGGTCCGGAAGCGGTGGCCGACCAGTGCCGGGTCGACCTGGTCGTGCGGCTCGAGTCCTGGGGTAGCGGGGACGTGGAGCGCACCGGCCTCGAGCAGCAGAGCTACCGGGTGGGTGAGTTCGAGCTGCCCTGCGTGCAGCTTCCGGTCGCGCCCGGGCGCAATGTCGCGACCCTGATCGACGTGGCCGCGCGCAGCTTCCGGCTGCGCGCCCAGGGACGCAGCGGGGCCGACCTGCTCGACGACCGCGTGACGAAGAGCTTGCGGGGGCGGGTCGGGTGAGCGAGGGACCCAGCTTGGTGGTCGTCTCGGGTCTGTCGGGCGCCGGCCGCACGACCGTGATGAAGGCGCTCGAGGACCTGGGCTTCTACTGCGTGGACAATGTCCCGGTCGTGCTGCTCGAACCCTTCGTCGATCTGTTCGGAGAGGGCGCGGACCGGCTCGCGGCGGTGATCGACATGCGCGAGCGGCGCTTTCTCGACGCCTTCCCGGAGATCCACGGCCGCCTGCGCGAGCGCGGCGTGCTCACCGAGTTGCTCTTCCTGGACGCGTCCGACGAGGCGTTGGCCAAGCGCTTCGACGAGACCCGGCGCGTGCATCCCGCGCGCGGCAACAGCTCGCTGCTCGACGCGATCGCTCGGGAGCGCGAGATCCTGGCCCCGGTAGCCGTGCGTGCCGATCTGGTCCTGGACACCACGCAGATGACCGTCCACGAGCTGAAGCGGGTCGTGACGCGCCGCTACACCGGCAGCGCGCCGAGCGGCCGCATGGAGATCGAGCTGCTCTCGTTCGGCTTCCGCTATGGAGCGCCCGACGTGGCCGACCTGCAGATCGACGTGCGCTTCCTGCCCAACCCGAACTTCGAGCCAGAGCTGCGCGAGCGTACGGGTCTGGAGGCGGACGTGTCGGCGTACGTCCTCGAGCGTCCGCCCACACAGGCCTTCCTCACTCGTTTGGTGGAATTTCTCGACTTCCTGCTGCCCCTTTACGAGGCAGAAGGGAAGGTCTATCTGACCATTGCGATCGGCTGCACGGGCGGCCGGCACCGCTCCGTCGCGATCGCGGCGGAGCTGGAGAGGTGCCTGCGGGATCGCGAGATCGACCTGCGCGTGACGCACCGGGACCTGGACCGGAACCGGAGGACGGAAGCATGATCGGATACCTGATCGTCTCGCACTATCAGCTGGCGGACGAGTTCTTGCGGGCGCTGCAGCTCATCCAGGGCAAGTTGGGGCACTTTCGCGCGATCGGCTTGGATCCGTCGGCGCCGCCCGAGGAGATGCGCAGCCGGATCGAGAAAGCGCTGAAAGGCGTCGACCGCGGCGACGGCGTGCTGATGCTGGTCGACATGTTCGGCGGCACCCCTTCGAATCTCTGCCTGGCGTTCCTGGAGGACGGACGGGTCGAGGTGGTTACGGGCCTGAACCTGCCGATGCTGGTGAAGCTGGCGGGTCTGAAGGACGGGCACTCGCTGCACGAAGCGGCGGAGATCGCGCGCGACTACGGGCGCCGCAACATCTCGGTGGCGAGCGACATCCTGACCGGTGCGGAACCCGCCGAGGACGGCTCGTGAATCGCATCGAGACCGAGGTGGAGATCTGCAACGAGCTCGGCCTCCACCTGCGCGCGGCGGCAGCCTTCGCGAAGCTGGCCGAGCGCTTCGACAGCGAGATCACGCTCGAGCGCGGCTCGATGTCCGCGAACGGCAAGAGCGTAATCGCGCTGGTCACCCTGGCTGCGGCCAAGGGCATGCGCGTGCGCGTGGTTGCGGAGGGCGACGACGCCGAGGCCGCGGTTGGCGCCCTGGTGGAACTGATCGCGAACCGCTTCGGGGAAGAGCAGTGAGCGAAAAGCAGCGCAGCGGCGTCGGCGGCTCGCCGGGGATCGCGATCGCGCCCGCGTATGTGCTGCGGCGCGAGCGCTTGGTGATTCCCGAGTACCGCATCGAGGCCCAGCAGGTCGAGGCGGAAGTGGAGCGCCTGGAGCGCGCCTTCCGCGATACGCGCAGCCGGCTCGCGAAGATCCGCGAAGGCCTGAAGGACACGGGCCTGGTGGGCGACATCTTCGACGCCCAGTTCCTGTTTCTCGAGGACCCGACCTTGATCGAGAACGCCAGCCGCAACGTGCGCGAGGGGCGGCTGAACGCAGAGTGGGCCCTGCAGCGCGAGCTGCGCCGGCTCGAGGCCGTGTTCGAGTCGATGACCGATCCCTACATCCGCGAGCGTGCCAGCGACGTGGGCTTCGTCGTGCGCCGCGTGTTGCACGCGCTGATGGGCCGCGAGCCCGAGGGTCTGCAGAATGCGCCGCCGGGCGTGATCGTGGTAGCCGAGGATCTCTCGCCGGGCGAGTTCGCGCAGGTGAAGCGCGGCCAGATCTCGGGCGTGGTCACCGAGGGGGGATCGCGCACCTCTCACGTCACGATCATGGCCCGCAGTCTGGAGATTCCCGCCGTGGTCGGCACCGAGGGTGGCTGGGTGCGCGGCCTGGCGGACGGCACCATGCTCGTGATCGACGGGCGCAGCGGGGCGGTGCTGATCGACCCGGACGAGGAGCGGGTCGCCGAGTACACCAAGCGGCGCGCCGACCACCAGACGCTCGACCGGCAGCTGCTGCGCTACGTGCCGCTGCCGGCGGAGACGCGCGACGGGGTGGCGATGAGCATGCTGGCAAACGTCGACCAGATCGAGGAGATCCCGGACGCGCTGCGCTATGGCGCCGAGGGCATCGGCCTGTACCGCACCGAGTTCCTGTTCCTGAACCGCACCGACCTGCCCGACGAGGAGGAGCAGCTCGACTCCTACCGCAGGGTGGTCGAAGCGATCGCGCCGTACTCCGCCGTGATCCGGACGCTCGACCTGGGCGGCGAGAAGATGCCGACCGGCCTGTCGCTCAGCGAGGAGCCGAATCCGGCACTCGGGCTGCGCGGCGTGCGCATGTCCTCCGCCCGGCCGGAGCTGTTTCGCACGCAGCTCCGCGCGCTGCTGCGCGCCGCGGACTGCGGCCACGTGAAGGTGCTGCTGCCCATGGTCTCGACCTTGGCCGAGGTGAAGTTCGCGCGCCGCAGCTTCGAGGAGATCCGCAGCGAGGTGACTGGCGCTGGCCACATCGGGGCCCAGAAGGTCGAGTTCGGCATCATGATCGAGACGCCGGCCGCAGCGGTAATCGCCGATCTGATCGCGCCACACGCCGATTTCCTGTCGATCGGGACCAATGACCTGATCCAGTACACCCTGGCGGTGGATCGCAGCAACGAGCAGGTCGCCTACCTGTACGAGCCCCTGCACCCGGCGAACCTGCGCATGATCCAGCGCATCTGCCAGGCCGCGCGGCGGGCGGGCATCGTGTCGGGCATGTGCGGCGAGATGGCCGGTGAGCCGCTGCACTGCTGGATTCTGCTGGCGCTCGGCGTGGGCGAGCTGTCGATGGCGCCGTTCGCGATCCCGCTGCTGAAGAAGCTGTTCCGCGAGTCGAACGCCTCCGAGGCGCGCTCGCTGCTCTCCGACGTGCTGCACCTGGGCAGCGCCGATGAGATCCGGGCGCACGTGGAGCGGACCATGGCGGGGCGATTTCCTGTCGAATTTGAGCGGATCCTCGGGACCGGTTAGAGTCCCCGTCGCAGCGAGGGCCCCGGCGGTCCGCTGAGGGAGGAAAATGCCGCGCAGGCTGTTCACGTCCGAGTCGGTTTCGATGGGCCACCCGGACAAGGTGTGCGACCAGGTCTCCGACGCGATTCTGGACGCTTATCTCGAACGCGATCCGGAATGCCGGGTCGCCTGCGAGACTCTCGTGAAGACCGGGTTCGTGGTCGTGGCCGGCGAGGTCACGAGCTCCGCCCAGATCGAGATCCAGCCGGTAGTGCGCCGCACGATCCTCGAGATCGGCTACGACGACGCCGCCTCGGGCATGGACGGGGGTTCCTGTGGGATCCTGGTCGCCCTGGAGGAGCAGTCCCACGACATCTCGCTGGGGGTGACCGAGGGCGAGGGGCTCCACAAGGAGCAGGGTGCCGGCGACCAGGGAATGATGTTCGGCTTCGCCTGCGACGAAACCGAGGAGCTGATGCCGTTGCCGATCACGCTGGCGCACAAGCTCATGAAGCGGCACGCGGAGCTGCGCGCGTCCGGCGAGCTCGACTTCCTGCGCCCCGACGCGAAGTCGCAGGTCACCGTCGAGTACGACGCGGACGAAGTGCCGCGCCGCGTCGATGCGATCGTGCTCTCCACCCAGCACACGCCCGACGTGAAGCACGCCGACCTGGTGAAGCAGGTGCTCGAGGACCTGATCCGGCCGACGCTGCCGGAGCGCCTGATCGACGAGAACACCCGCATCTTCGTCAATCCGACCGGGCGCTTCGTGGTGGGCGGTCCGGTGGCCGACGCGGGCCTGACCGGCCGCAAGATCATCGTCGACACCTAAGGTGGGATGGGCCGGCACGGCGGCGGCGCGTTCTCGGGCAAGGATCCGTCCAAGGTGGACCGCTCGGCGGCGTACGCCTGCCGCTGGGTGGCCAAGAACCTGGTGGCCGCTGGAGCGGCCCGGCGCCTGGAGGTCCAGGTCTCGTATGCGATCGGCGTGGCCGAGCCGGTTTCGATCCGCGTGGACAGCTTCGGCACCGGGCGGGTCAGCGATGACGAGCTCGCGCGTGCCGTGCAGAAGTACTTCGACTTGACTCCGCGCGGCATCATCGAGGCGCTGGACCTGCTGCGCCCGATCTACCGGCCTACCGCGGCGCACGGACACTTCGGCCGCTCCGAGCCGAACTTTACCTGGGAGCGGACCTCGCGCGCCGACGCGCTGCGCAGGGATCTGGGCCTGTAGGAGAAATCATGGATCGCGGCGAACGCTACCAGGTGGCCGATCTCTCGCTCCATGAGTGGGGGCGCAAGGAGATCACGCTCGCAGAGAAGGAGATGCCCGGGTTGCTGGCCCTGCGGCGCCGCTACGAGCAGCGCAAGCCGCTCGAGGGCGCCAAGGTGATGGGCAGCCTGCACATGACCATCCAGACGGCGGTGTTGATCGAGACCTTGACGGACCTGGGCGCCGACGTGCGCTGGGTGTCGTGCAACATCTTCTCGACCCAGGACCACGCCGCCGCGGCGGCGGCGGTCGGCCGCCAGGGGAGTCCGGAGAACCCGCGCGGTGCCGCGGTCTTCGCCTGGAAGGGCGAGACGCTCGAGGAGTATTGGGACTGTACGGACCGGGCGCTGCGCTGGCCGGACGGCTCCGGGCCCGATCTGATCGTCGATGACGGGGGCGACGCGACCCTGCTGATCCACAAGGGCGCCGAGTACGAGAAGGCGGGGGCGGTGCCGAAGTACGAACCGTCCAAGGACTCGGAGGAGTGGGGTGTGGTGCTCGGCTTGCTGGAGCGCGAGATCAGCGCCTCGCCCGGGCGCTGGACGAAGCTCGGCGAGGGACTGCGCGGCGTCAGCGAGGAGACCACCACGGGCGTGGGGCGCCTCTATCAGATGGAGAAGGCCGGCACCCTGCTGTTCCCCGCGATCAACGTCAACGACTCGGTCACCAAAGCGAAGTTCGACAACACCTACGGCTGCCGGCACTCGCTGCCCGACGGGCTGGCCCGCGCGACCGACGTGATGCTGGGCGGCAAGCTCGCGGTGGTGTGCGGCTACGGAGGGGTCGGCAAGGGTTGCGCGCAGGCGCTGCACGGGCAGGGCTGCCGCGTGGTCGTGACCGAGTGCGATCCGATCTGCGCGTTGCAGGCGGTCATGGAGGGCTTCCAGGTGGCGACCCTGGAAGACGTGGTGGAAGAGGCCGACATCTTCATCACCGCCACCGGCTGCTACGACATCATCCGGGTCGAGCACATGCAGCGCATGAAGGACGGCGCGATCATCGGCAACATTGGCCACTTCGACAACGAGATCGACATGGCCGGGCTGAAGAGCGTGCCCGGCGTCAAGAAGGTCAACATCAAGCCGCAGTACGACCAGTGGGTGTTCCCGGACGGGCACTCGGTGATGCTGCTCGCCGAGGGGCGCCTGCTGAACCTGGGTTGCGCGACCGGCCACCCGAGCTTCGTCATGTCGGCTTCGTTCACGAACCAGGTGCTCGCGCAGCTCGAGCTCTGGGAGAAGGGCGATGCGTACGAGAAGAAGGTGTATCGGCTGCCCAAGGAGCTGGACGAGGAAGTGGCGCGCCTGCACCTCGATCAGCTGGGCGTGCGCCTGACGCGCCTCTCGCCCGCGCAGGCCGAGTACCTGGGCTTGACCGTCGAGGGCCCCTTCAAGCCCGACTACTACCGCTACTAGCTCCGGGTCTAACCGCCGGAATCATTTGACGGTTCGCGGGCTGTTTGCGATATCTCCGGCCCGTCCACAGGGGGGAGGAACGAGCCTGCTCCGCGCCAGCCTGACGCTCGGAATCTGTCTATGGGCCGCTGCGCCGGTCGCCGCCGACCCCGGTGTGCGGGTCCGGCTGGACGGCCGCGTGCAGACCTTGCCCCTGGAGCGCTACGTGGCGGGCGCCGTGGCCGGCGAGGTCTATCCGGACTGGCCTGCGGAGGCGCTGAAGGCCCAGGCGGTGGTGGCGCGCACCTACGCCCTGTACGAGCGCGCCCGCAACCGCGGGGCCGGCCACGACCTGGAGTCCACGGTGATCTCCCAGCGCTTCCTGGCCGGGCGCGTCGCTCCCAGTATCGGCGCGGCGGTCGCCGCGACCGGGGGCGAGTACCTGAGCTTCGCCGACGCGCCGATCCTGGCGGCCTTCCACTCGTCTTCCGGGGGCCAGACGGCCAGCTCGGAAGAGGTCTGGGGCGAGGCACTGCCCTACCTGCGCAGCGTTGAATCGCCGGACGACGGGGCGCCGGACTACTTCTGGTCCTACCAGATCTCGCGCTCCGATCTGGCGCTGGCCCTGCGCGAGGCGGGCCTGGCCGTGCAGCCCAGCGCGGCAATCGGCCCGCTGCGGCGCAGCCCCAGCGGCCGGGTGGCGCGGCTCGAGATCGGCGGGACCCCGCTCACCGGCCGCCAGCTGCGCACCATCCTGGGTGGACGAGCCCTGCGCAGCGCCCTGTTCGAGGTGCGCGAGGACGGTGAGCAGGTGCGCTTCCTGGGCAGCGGAGCCGGCCACGGGGTGGGCCTGTGCCAGTGGGGCAGCCGCGAGCTGGCGCTGCGCTCCCAGGACTACCGGGCGATCCTGCAGCACTACTATCCCGGCGCGCGTCTGCGCCGGCTCGGCGGGGCGTCGGCCGCGCTCGGAGGCGGCGAGTGAAGCTTCAGGAGATCATTCTCGCCCAGGCTGTGCCGGAGTCGGCTCCGGACGGCGGCGGAGGCTTCGGGGGAATCGGCTTCTTCCTGCCGCTGATCGCGCTCTTCCTGTTGATGTACGCCATCATCATCCGCCCCCAGCAGCGCCAGCAGAAGGAGCACCAGAAGATGGTGGCCGCCGTCCAGCGCGGCGATTCTGTCGTGACCAATGGCGGCATCCACGGCAAGGTGACCGGCGTGGCCGACGACGTGCTGACCGTGGAAATCGCCGAGCGAGTGCGCGTCAAGCTGAACCGCTCGGCGGTGGCCAGCCGGACGTCGCTCGAGAAGGAGGCCAGCAGTTGAGCCTGCGCGGGCGCTTGATCCTGGTCGGGAGCATCGCACTGCTGGCGATCGCGCTGGCGTTCCCCAACGTGTTCTCGGAGCGCGAGCGCGAGGAGAGCGCCTGGATCCCCGACCAGGGTCTGACCCTGGGCCTGGACCTGCAGGGCGGTGTCCACTGGCTGCTGCGCATCGACGACGAGAAGGCCACCCGCGACGAGCTTGTGGCCACAGTCGATCGGCTGCGCGTCGCAGCCGAGACCGACGGGATCGGCTTCAGCTCGATCGAGGCCGCGGCGGAGGGCGACCGGATCGTCGTGCGTGGCGCCGTGGAGCCGAGCTTTCGCGAGTTCATCGATGCGCGCTTCGACACGCTCCAGGTGGACGGCGGCGAGGGGGAGCTGACCCTCACGCTCACCGAGGTGTGGCGCCGATCGGTGATCGACCGGGGTGTGCGCCAGGCGCTCGACGTGCTGAACCGGCGCATCGACGACACGGGAGTCCGCGAACCGATCATCGCGCCGCAGGGCGAGGGTCGCATCCTCGTGCAGCTGCCCGGCGACATCGACCCGCGTCGCGCGCGCCAGCTGATCACGCGCACCACGTTCCTCGAGTTCAAGAAGGTGATCGACGCGGCCCCGAACGAGGAGTTGCTGCTGGCGCGCCATCCCGGCGGGGCCCCCGAGAACAGCCAGGTGGTCGTGGCCCGCAGCAACGGCGTGGTCTCCGAGGCGCTGCTGGTCGAGGGCAGCGCGGTGCTGACCGGCGCGATGCTCGAAGACGCGCGAGTGGGCTTCGACCGGCGCGGCCGCGCGCTGGTGCTGTTCACGTGGGATTCCCAGGGTACCGAGATCTTCCGTGAGTTCACGGCCGCGAACATCGGCCAGCGCATGGCCGCGATCATCGACGGCGAGTCGGTGACGGCGCCCACCATCCAGGCCCGCATCGGTCGGCGCGGCCAGATCGAGGGCGCGTTCACCCAGCAGGAGGCTGCGGACCTGGCGGTTGCCCTGCGCTCGGGCGCGCTGCCCATCCCGCTGGTGATCGAGGAGGAGCGCACGGTCGGCCCCGCGCTTGGCGCGGACTCGATTCGCAACGGTCTGCGCTCGATCCTGGTCGGCGCCCTCGGCGTGGTGCTGTTCATGGGCGTGTACTACAGCGTCTCCGGCGCGCTGGCGAACCTGGCCCTGATCCTGAACATGGTGATCATCATCGGGCTGATGAGCTTCGCGCGAGCCACCCTCACCCTGCCCGGGATCGCCGGCCTGGTGCTCACGCTCGGCATGGCTGTCGATGCCAACGTGATCATATTCGAGCGCATTCGCGAGGAGCTGCGCGCCGGCCGCCCGCTGCGCAACGCCATCCAGATGGGCTTCAGCCGCTCACGGCTCACGATCCTGGACGCGAACATCACCACGATGATCGCGGCCGTGGTGCTGCTCTACTACGGCCGGGGTCCCGTTCAGGGCTTCGGCGTGACCCTGGCGATCGGCATCTTTTCGAGCGTGTTTTGCGCGCTCGTCGTCACCCGGTTGCTCGTGGACGTGACCACCAGCCGGTCGGAGAGGCTCCGGATCTGATGCAGATCATCTCGCCCGATACGAATATCGACTTCATGAAGCCGGGGCGCCTGATGATCCTGGTTTCGCTGGTCGCCTGCGTTGGGTTCCTGACCGTGATGCTCTGGAAGGGCTTCAACCTCGGCATCGAGTTCGCCGGGGGCACCCTGGTGCAGATCAAGGTGCCCGAAGCGGCCGGCCCCGTCGACGAGGGTGTGCTGCGCGCGATCCTGGGCGACCTGGGCTTTGGCGGCGCGAGCGTCGTGCGCTTTGGTGCGATCGAAGACCGCGAATTCAGCATCACGGTGCAGAAGTCGGAGGAGGAGAGCAAGAACATCGCGATCGAGCTGTTGGACGGTGTGGGCCAGCGCTTCGAGGGTGGTGTGGTGGAGCAGAAGATCGAATCGATCGGACCGCGCGTGGGCGCGGAGATGCGCGCCGCGGGCTTCCGCTCGGTGGCACTCGCCTGCGTGCTGATCCTGATCTACGTGTGGTTCCGCTTCGACCTGCGCTACGCGCCTGGCGCGGTCGCCGCTCTGATCCACGATGTGATCATCACCGCCGGGGTGTTCGCGCTGCTCGGCCTGGAGTTCAACCTGCAGGTGCTGGCGGCGCTGCTGGTCGTGATCGGCTACTCGCTGAACGACACGATCGTGATCTACGACCGGATCCGCGAGAACCTGGGCCTGCGCGGCACGACGCACCTCGAGGAGGTGGTCAACCAGAGCATCAACCAGACGCTCGCGCGCACCTTGCTCACGTCGCTCACGACCATGGTCGTGGTGCTGGCGCTGCTGGTCCTGGGCGGTCCCGTGATCCGGGACTTCGCCCTGGCGCTGATGATCGGCGTGGTGGTCGGCACCTACTCCACGATCTACGTGGCCAGCGCCCTCCTGATCCGCATCGAGCGCTACCAGCAATCGTAGGGCAGATCGAGCGAGCGTGCCCCGCTGGGCTTAGCTGGCGGCTAGCTCGACCTTCTTGGCGCCGTGAGGCGCGACCTTCATCGGCTGGGTGCCCGCGGCGGCCGCGGCCGGCTTCATGGAGACCCTGCCGTTGAACTGGGCACCCTCACGGATGTGCAGGCGCGGGCTCAACAGGTCGCCGTCCACGCGGCCGCTGTCGCCGACCTCGATGCGCTCGGTGGCGGTCACATTGCCCCGCACCTTGCCCACCACGGTCACCTGCTTGGCGGAGATCTCGCCCTTCACGTCGCCGTTCGGGCCCACGGTCAGGTGGTGATTCGAGAGCTCGATGCGTCCCTCGACGCGGCCCTCCACCACGGTGTCCTCGTTGCCCGTGACGTCGCCCTTGATACTGATCGACTTTCCGATATTCGCCATGGCGCCAGCCGTCCCCCCTTTGAGGCGTGTCCGCGGTGCTTCGGGCGGGGGGGTCGGTGCGGGCTGGTCCTTCTCGTCCCGCCCCGGGTCGCCCGACGATCCGCGTCTCCTCAGCAAACTCATTTCGCTCCGTTCATTTTTGCGGCCTGGACCGCGCCTCACAAAGTGAGAGTCGTCACAAGATCCACCGCGCGCGGGCGGAGCGCAAGCGCCCGCCCTTCCACGCCGCGGCAGGTCGCGCCAGAAGCGCCGCGTGACGCCTCACGCGACGTTTCAATTGCAGCTCAACGGCGTTCGAGCTCTTCCTGGAGGACGATGCGGCGCGACGAGAGCAGGCGGCCCTGCGCGCGCTCCAGGTCGGTGATGGCGTTCCGGTAGATCTGCAGGGCGCGGACCAGCCGGTTCTCGGCCTCCGCGAGATCCTCTTCGAACTGCAGCACGTCGAACGGCGTCGAGTCGCCCAGGCGCAGCTTCTCCTGCTCGGCGCGCAGCGACTCCGCGGCGGCCTCCGTGGCGCGCTCTTCGGCCTCGATGGCCTCCAGCGCCGAGCGCAGATTGCGCGCTGCGGAACGGGCCTCGAGGATCACCTGCTGCTCGCTCTGGCGCAGGTTCGTGCGCGCGCGGCGCAGCTCGATCTGCCGCTGCGAGTACACCGAGCG
>CAXMNF010000052.1:0-9003 GCA_964194645.1 uncultured Gammaproteobacteria bacterium | reverse complement strand
CGAGCAGGCGCTCGGCGGCGAGAGCTGGAAGCTCGCGGATCTCGATCCACTCGCCTACCAGCACCAGCACATCCAGCAGGTGATGCACGCGCGCTGGGGGGATCGCGAGGGCGTCGGGGTGCTCGAGCAGCTCTGCTTCGGTCCCTACCAGCCGTACGGCTTCAAGGAGATCCTGGACGGAGCGTCGTGAACGCACTCGTGGTCGGTGGGCCCGGTCCAACCGGTCCCTGGCTGGTGCGCGGCCTGCCCGAGCGCGCCTTTCGTGTGTCGATAGGATCCTGCAGGACCCGTTCGATTACGCTGCGGAAGAGCGCCTGGTTGCCGAATACCGTGCGGCGCGCGCGCGTCTGGAGTGTGTGGCGTTCGCAGTCGAGCCGGGGCCCGGTCTGTCGTACCGCGCGCCGGGTCCAGCGCCGGAGCCGCGCCGGGCCGTGTGATATTCTGTCGCGCGAACCGAGCCGCGAAAGGTCGAGCATGCGTCCCGTCCGCACGTTTCTCGCGAGCCTCACTCTTCTGGCTCTGCTCGTCGGAAGTCCGCTTGCAGAGGAGAGTGAGGACGAGAAGGTGGTCAAGAGCGGTAAGCAGGTTTCGATCCAGTACACCTTGAAGCTCGACGACGGAACCACTGCGGACACGAATGTGGGAGGTGAGCCGCTCTCCTACCAGGCTGGCGCAGAGGAGATCCTGCCCGCGCTCGACCAGGCACTCGTGGGGATGAAGGTGGAAGAGAGCAAGACGGTGACCCTGCCCCCGGAACAGGGCTATGGGCCGGTCGATCCCGCCAAGTTCGAAACTGTCGAGCTCTCGGCGATCCCGGAGATCGCCCGCAAGCCGGGCGCTCAGCTCGTGGCGCAGGACCCGAACGGCAACCAGCTTCCGGTGCGCGTGCACGAGGTGAGCGAGTCGATCATCGTGCTCGACTTGAACCACCCGCTGGCGGGCAAGAACTTGAACTTCGAGGTCAAGATCCTGGGCGTCGAGTAACGCGGTGGACGCGCTGCGCGAGATCGAGGCCATCAAACGGCTCAAGTACAAGTACATGCGCTGTCTCGACCTGAAGCTCTGGGACGAGATGGCGGACTGCTTCGCCCCCGATGCGAGCTCGGCCTACAGCGGCGGCAAGTACTCCTACCAGGGCCGCGACGCGATCATCGGCTTCTTTCGGGGCGCGATGGGGCGTGAGATGATCACCGCGCACCACGTGCACCACCCGGAGATCGATTTGATCGATGCCACGCACGCGCGCGGCACCTGGGCGCTCGAAGACACGGTGATTCACACCCAGCACGACTTCACCTTGCGCGGTGCGGCGTTCTACCGCGATGAATACGTGAAGCTGGACGGCAGCTGGCGCATCCAGCACACCGGCTACGAGCGGGTCTACGAAGAGATGCAGCCGCGCAAGGACGTCCCCGGTCTGGTGCTCACCCAGAACATGTGGGAGTCCGGCTCGGACTGAGCGGAGCCCGGCGGTGCTAGAGTAGGCGGCGCATGTCCGCCCAGGATCCCCTGCACACCCGGATCTGCGAGCTGCTCGGGATCGAGTTTCCCGTGATCTCGGCGGGCATGGGCTTCGTGGCGCGAGCCGAGCTGGCCGCGGCAGTGTCGAACGCAGGCGGACTCGGTGTGATCGGCGGCGCGGGCTTCCAGCCGGAGCGGCTGCGGCTCGAGATCCACCGAGTGCGCGAACTCACCGACCGGCCCTTCGGAGTGGACCTGCTGCTGCCGGTCCAGACCACGGGCAAGGTGCTGCTGGCGCGGCCGCCTGCGGAGCGGCCGGTGGTGGATCCGTCCGAGTTCGACGACGGACAGGGCGAGTTCGCCGTAGGCCGGGACGGCCGCCCCGTGCGGCCCGAAGAGCTGATGCAGGTGGTGCTCGAGGAGGCGCCGCCGGTGTTCGCCGCCGGGCTGGGCAACCCCGGTCCCTGGGTGCCGCACCTGCACGAGCTCGGCACGCTGGTGCTCGGGCTGGTGGGCACGGCGCGCGCCGCGCGCAAGGTTGCAGAGGCCGGCGCCGACGCAATCGTGGCGCAGGGCAGCGAAGCGGGCGGCCACACCGGACGCGTGGCCAGCGCCGCCCTGGTGCCGGCCGTCGTGCGTGCGGTGGCACCGCTCCCGGTGATCGCCGCCGGCGGCATCTGTGACGGGCAGGGACTGGCCGCCGCACTCGCGCTCGGAGCCTCGGGCGTCTGGATGGGCACGCGTTTCGTGGCCACCCGGGAGGCGCACGCTCACCAGAACTACAAGCAGAAGATCCTGGGCGCCGACGAGGATTCCACGATCGTCACGCGCTCGTATTCCGGCAAGCCACTGCGCGTGATCCGCAACGCCTGGACCGACGACTGGGAGGCGCGCCCCAACGACATCCTGCCGTTCCCGCAGCAGTTCAAGAACTCGGCCGAGGTCTACGTGGTTGCGCGCCGCGACGGCGACACCGAGCGCGGCTCCATGCCCTGCGGCCAGGGCGCCGGACTGATCGACGAGTTGCTGCCCGCGGCCGAGGTCGTGGCGCGCACCGTGGCCGAAGCACGCGTTGCGCTCGGTCCCGGGCTACAGAGCCGCTAGGGACGCCGCGGAGTGTGCAGGCTGATCCACCTCGGGCTGGCCGCCCTGCTGGCCGCGCCGGCCGTCGCGTACGCTGCGCCCCAGACGCCGCTGCCGGCGCTGGTCGACGGCGCTCGCATCGCGAACCCCGAGCCCGGCAGTTGGCCGAGCCACGGCCGCAGCTACTTCGAGCAGCGCTTCAGTCCACTCGCCTCGATCGACCAGGGAAACGTTGCCGAGCTCGGCCCGGCCTGGTCGTACCTGACGAAGACACGACGCGGGCTCGAGGCGACACCGCTCGTCGTCGACGGGGTTCTCTACGCGACCGGGTCCTGGAGCCGCGTGTACGCGCTCGACGCGCGCAGCGGTCGTGAGCTTTGGACCTACGACCCGCGCGTGCCCGGCCGCAAAGGGCGAGATGCCTGCTGCGACGTGGTGAACCGGGGAGTGGCGCTCTGGAACGGCCGTGTCTATCTGGGCGCCCTCGACGGCCGGCTGATCGCGCTCGACGCGGCAACCGGGCTGCCCGTCTGGGAGACGCAGACCGTCGACCCCACCTTGCCCTACACGATCACCGGAGCGCCGCGCGTCGTAAAGGGAAAGGTCGTGATCGGAAACGGCGGCGGCGAGTTCGGTGTGCGCGGGTACTTCAGCGCGTACGACGCGGACACAGGCCAGCTGGTCTGGCGCTTCTACACGGTGCCGGGCGACCCGGCGCGGCCGCCCGAGCATGCGGAGCTGGAGCGTGCCGCGGCGACCTGGTCGCCGGACTCGATGTGGGAGGCGGGACTCGGCGGCACGGTCTGGGACTCGTTCGCCTTCGATCCGGCGCTCGACCTGCTCTACGTGGGCGTCGGCAACAGCACGCCGTACAACCGCCGAGTGCGCAGCCCGGGCGGCGGGGACAATCTGTTTCTCGCCTCGATCCTCGCGGTCGATCCGGACACGGGCCGGCTCGCCTGGCACTACCAGACCACCCCCGGCGAGAACTGGGACTACACCGCCACGCAGCACATGATCCTGGCCGACCTCGAGATCGCAGGGCGCCCCCGCAAGGTGCTGATGCAAGCGCCCAAGAACGGCTTCTTCTACGTGTTGGATCGGGCCAGCGGCGAGCTGATCTCCGCGGAGCCATACGTAGAGATGAACTGGGCGAGCCACGTCGATCCGGCCAGCGGCCGTCCCGTCGAGACCGGCCTCGCGGAGTGGGCCGACGAGCCGGCCCTGGTCATGCCAGGGCCTGCGGGCGGCCACAACTGGCACCCCATGGCGTACAGCCCGCAGACCGGGCTGGTCTACATCCCGACACTCGATTCGGTCTACCCGTTCATCGCAGATTCCGGCTTCTCGTTCCGCCCCGGCGCCTTCAACACGGGAGAGGACTACGGAGAGGTCTCGGACTACGCGGCCGGACTCCCCACCGTGTCGTTCTGCAACCCCGCGCACCTCACGGCCTGGGATCCGGTGCGGCAGCGCCAGGCCTGGCGCGTGAACCACAGCAATCCCGTGAACGCGGGCGTGCTCGCCACGGCCGGCGGACTGGTGTTCCAGGGCACGGGCGACGGCCGCCTGGTCGCCTATGCGGCGGAGAGCGGCGAGAGCCTCTGGGAGTCTCCGGTGGGCATCGCGATCATGGCCGCGCCGGTCAGCTACGAGCTGGACGGCGAGCAGTACATCGCCGTGCTGGCGGGCGTAGGCGGCTCCACCGGTCTGAACTTCACGCGCTTCGACTACCTGAACGAGGGCCGCATCGTGGCCTGGAAGCTGGGCGGCGAGGCGGCCCTGCCGCCGGTACGGCCGCGTCCGGCGCCCAGCCCCGAGCCGCCGCCGCTCGAAGCGGAAGCGCAGACCGTGCTGCGCGGCGCGCGGCTCTACGCCGAGAACTGCTTGCGCTGTCACGGCATGCACGCGGTGAGCGGCGGTCTGTTGCCCGACCTGCGCCACTCGGATCGGTCGGTGCACGCGCGCTTCGCGGACATCGTGCTGGGGGGCGTGCTCGAGCCGAAGGGCATGGCGAGCTTCGCCGACCTGCTGACGCCTGCGGAGGTCGAGGCGATCCACGCCTACGTGATCGCGCGCGCACGGCACCAGCCGTCCTGGCTGGAGCGCGCCGCCGGCTGGGCGGCCGAGCGGATTTGTCTGCCGGCTTCCTGGATCGCCGACTAGCGACTACATTGCCCGGACACACCGGGAGAGACGCGGTGCCCGAAAATCCCTACGAGCCCCCCGGCTCGGCCATCATCGACGAGCGCGCCCAGGCGCTCGAGGGGACCGGCACCTTCCAGATCGGGCAATGCCTGTCGGACGCGTGGGACGACACCTGGGCGAACTTCCCGCTCTGGCTTGGCGTGTTGCTGCTCGGCACCGTGCTGATCGTCGCGAGCGTGATCACGGTGCTGGGTCTGGTCTTCATCCTGCCGATCCTCGTGTGGGGATTCGCACGCTTCTACCTGAACATGACGGATGGGCGGGCCAGCTTTGGCGACTTGTTCGCCGGCTTCTCGAACTACGGCCAGGTCCTGGTGGGCATGATCGTGCTGTTGCTGTGCCTGTACGGGCTGACCTTGGTGGGCCAGGCCGTGCAGCTGGTCGGCCAGTTCAGCGACTCGGCCGAGCTCATGCTGATCGGCGGAGTCGTGAACCTGGTCTGGGTGATGGCCGTGATGGTGCGCTTCTACTTTGCGATCTTCTTCGTGGTGGACCGCAACCTGGGACCGATCGAGTCCCTGCAGCTCTCCTGGGAGGTGACCCGCGGTCAGACGCTCAAGCTCGTGGGCCTGCTGCTTGCGACCATCGTGGTCGCGTTCCTCGGCCTGCTGGTGTTCCTGGTGGGCATCATTCCGGCCAGCGTGATCGGCTACCTGGCCTGGACCTCGGCCTATCGCCAATTGGTCGGCCGGCCGGCGCAGGCGCACACGTGAGCGTCGCAGAGGCGAAGCGGCGGCTGGTCTGGCACGGCGTGTTGCTGGTGCTGCTCGGCTTGCTCACCGGCGTTGCGATCCCCCTGCTCGAGAACCCGCGCATGGGCGTCTCGGCCCACCTGGCCGGCGTACAGAACGGCATCCTGCTGGGTTTGGTCGGCCTGGTCTGGCTCGACGTGAAGCTCTCGGAGCGGCTCGCAGCGGCGGCCTTCTGGCTGCTGCTCTTCTCGCTCTACGCGCTGTGGCTCGGCAACCTGCTGGGCGCCGCGTTCGGCACCAGTGGCAGCAACGCCGCTGGCCGGAGCCGGACACGCGGGCGCGGCCTGGCAGGAAATGACGGTCACGGGGCTGCTCGTGGCTGGTTCCGTGGCGATCCTGATCGCCGTCGCCTTGGTGCTCTACGGGCTGCGGCGCGCCGACCGCTAGCGCGTTCCGAGGATCTCTTTCACGCGCGTGCGCACCAGGTCGATCTCTTCCAGGCGCAGGGCCAGGCCGGGCGGATCGTCGAAGAGCTTCACTACCTCGCCGCGGCACTGGATCGTCCCGTGAGGATCGGGCAGCCGCACCGGCAGCTCGATCTCGCTGTTGAGGTCCGGTAGTTCGGTCGTTTCCACCATCAGGCCACCGTGCTTGATGTCACGTTCGTACACGGCTTCCAGGTGGTCGAAGTCGCGCAGGTCGGCCTGCAGCGGCACGTGCACCTGCTCCTGGGTGCCGACCGACTCCTCGCCGCCCTTCGCGGTCAGCTCCTTGATCGCCTCGTTGATGCTCACGAAGCGCACGCCCACCGCCGGCTTGAACAGCGCGCGCGCCTGGGGCGGGTAGGTGCGCTTGCGCGCTACCACGCACTCCGAGAAGTAGGGGATCTCGTCGGTCAGCCTCACCTCGAGGTGGAGCCGGGTGCCGATCGCGATCGGGCGGCCCGTCTCGATCAACAGGCCCGAGCTCGAGACGTCGACGGTGAAGCCGTTGCCCTCGATGTCGTCCGCCCACCAGCGCACCTTCATCCGGCGCCGGTAGCGCTTGGTTCTACGCCGCTCGTTTGCTCGATCTGCCATGCGCCGGCCTCGATCCTTCGCCGTCTATTCGGCCCCGGGGCGGTAGCGCTTGACGCTGGCCGGACGCGAGCGCGCCCCTGGGCGCCAGCCGCGTCCAGCCGCGTCAGCCTGGTCAGGCGCCGGGTACGAACTTCTCGCGCTTCCCAGCGGTGTTGCCCCCATCGACCGAGAAGTCGGCCCCGGTGCACGAGGCGCTCTCGTCCGAGGCCAGGAACAGGATCAGGTTCGCCACGTCGCCGATCTTCTCGGCGTTGCTGCGCTCCTTCTGGTAGGACAAGAAGGGCTGGGTGTGTCGGGTCGCTTCTTCGAGGTCGACGCCGGGCGGCAGGTAGGGCTGGATCATGAACGGGCTGCCCGCCTCGGGACACACCGCGTTCACGCGGATCCCGTACTTGCCGAGCTCGATTGCGGCCACGCGGGTCATGCCGCGCACGGCCCACTTGCTGGCCGAGTACGCCACCAGACCGTTCATGCCGCGCATCCCGTCGATCGACGAGACGTTGACGATCGAACCGCGCCCGGCCTCGCGCAGCGGCCCCACCGCGTGCTTCATGCCCAGGAACGTCCCGATCTGGTTGGTGCGCACGATGCGCTCGTAGTCGGACAGCTCGGTATCGGCGAGCGCAGCGAGGTGCAGCACGGCCGCGTTGTTCACGAGCACGTCGAGCCTTCCGAAGCGCTTCACCGTGGCGGCGATCGCGCTGCGCCAGTCCGGTTCGCTCCCCACGTCCAGGTGAAGGTAGTGCGCCGCGGGCCCCAGCTGCTTCGCGACGATCTCGCCCTGCTCGTCGAGAATGTCGCAGAGCGCGACCTGTGCGCCCTCGCGAACCAACAGCTGTGCCGTCGCTTCGCCGGTTCCGCGGGCCGCGCCCGTGACGAGCGCCACCTTGCCGTCGAGTCTGCCCATCTCGCCTCCTGCGTGTGCGGCTAACGATACAGGAGGTCGGGCAGCCAGGTGACCAGCTCCGGCCAGGTGAACAGGATCGCCAGGCCCAGCAGCTGCAGGCCTACGAAGGGCAGTACACCGCGGTACAGGTGGCGCAGCTCGACGCCGGGCGGGGCAACGCCCTGCAGGTAGAAGAGCGCGGGTCCGACCGGCGGAGTCAGGAAGCTGGTCTGCAGGCAGACGGCCATCAGCAGCAGCACCAGTCCGGTGGCGCCCAGCCCAAGTCCGGTGACGGCGGCTTCGATCACCTGGTCGCCACCCAGGCCGCGCAGCACCACCGCGAAGCAGCTCGCGCCAGTCAGGATCGCAAAGATGAACGAGGTGGTGCGCGCGGTGCGGCGCGAGACCTCGCGCAGCACCGCGCCGTCGAGGCTGCGCCGCAGCAGCGCCAGCGCGGTCGCTCCGGCGGCGCCCACGCCGGCGGCCTCGGACGGGGATGCCACGCCGAAGAAGATCGAGCCGAGCACGGCGACGATCAGCAGGACCGGCGCGGCCAGCGCGCGGGCCAGACGCCCCGCTCTACGTCGCAGTGCAGGTTCCGCTGCTGGCGTCCGGGCATGGCTTGCGCACACTCTTGCCATGCTCCGGCCCGCGCGCTTGGAAGACGAGCTGCCGCTCGCCACGATCCTGCTCTACGCCGCTCCGACCTGCGGCGTCGGCTTCATGTTCTTGTTCGTCAGCAGCTACTTGATGAAGTTCGCCACGGACGTGCTGCTGATCGCGCCGGCCACGATGGGCGCGATCCTGGCCGGCTCGCGGCTTTGGGATGCGGTCTCCGACCCGCTGGCGGGCTACCTGTCGGACCGCACGCAGACGCGCCTCGGCCGGCGGCGGCCCTGGTTCCTGGCCGGCGCGCTGCCTCTCGGGCTGGCCTTCGCGCTGATCTTCGCAGCTCCGCGCTCGCTGGACGCCTCGGCCTTGCCCCTCTGGATCGGCGCGGCCGTGCTGCTGTTCTACACGGGGCTGACCGTCGTGACGATGCCCTACGACTCACTCGGCGCGGAGCTCTCGCCGAACTACGCCGATCGCAACCGGATCTTCGGTTGGCGCCGCATCTTCTTCGGGCTGGGCTCGCTTCCCGTGTTCGCGGCGCTGGCCTGGCTGGCCGGGCTGGCGGATCCGCGCGGGGGCGTGCTGCTGGTTGCCGGAGCCGCGGCCGGGGTCACCAGCATCCTGTTCCTGGTGACCGGAATCGCCGTACGCGAGCGTCCCGAGAACCTGGGGCGCGGCGGCGCGAGCATGCTGGGCTCGCTCGCGGACGTCGCACGCAATCCGCATGCGCGCATCTTGATCCTGGTGTTCTTCCTGCAGCAGCTCGCGGTCGGCTCGCTAGTGACGTCGATGGCCTACTACACGCACTATGTGGTGGGCGACGCCGAGGCGCTGGGCCTGCTGCTCGGCGTGTTCTTCGTGGCGTCGATCGTGTCCGTACCGGTCTGGATCGTGCTGGGCCGGCGCTTCGAGAAGAAGCCACTGGCCCTGGCCGCCATGTGCGCGATCGGGGCGGTTCTGTCGAGCCTGTTGGTGCTCGGAG
>CAXMNF010000051.1:0-12326 GCA_964194645.1 uncultured Gammaproteobacteria bacterium | reverse complement strand
GCCGCGCTGTTCCTCGCCTCAGACGAGGCCAGCTTCGTAACCGGCAGCGCCCTGGTAGTAGACGGAGGCTGGATGGCCGGCCGCCCCCTGGACATCCCCTCCTAGTTGCCCCCGAGGCGGCCCCCCCCGCGCTACCCGCCTTCGTCGAGGATCTCGTCGATTACGTAGGTGCCGCTACGCGGGTCGCGTGAGATGCGGATCAGCTTGCGCTCGGCTGCGTCTTCGAGCAGTTGGCTGAACGAGCGATAGCCGTGGTATTCCTCGTTGAACTGCGGCTGCTTGCGCTTCATGGTGTCCTTCAGGAGCGAGGAGAGCAGCTGCTTGTTCTCGCGCTGCAGCGCCTCGGCCGTGTCGAGCAGCAGCTCGAAGGCCTCGCGCTTCTCCTTCTGCAGGCGCTGCAGGCGCGTGGCCTTGCGCTTGGGCGGGGTGCGCACCAGATCGTCGTAGAAGATGAACTCGTCGCAGCCGTCGATCAGGATCTTGCTGGTCGAGTTCTTCACACCGATGCCGACGCAGTGCTTGGCGTTCTCGCGCAGCTTCGCGACGAGCGGCGAGAAGTCCGAGTCGCCCGACACCAGCACGAAGGTGTCGATGTGCGGCTTTGTGTACGAGAGCTCCAGCGCATCGACCACCATCTTGATGTCGGCGCTGTTCTTGCCGGTCGCGCGGCTGCCGGGCAGGTCGGTCAGCTCCACGCCCGCCTCGTGCAGCGGACGCTTGTACTCCTCGAAGCGGCTCCAGTCGGCGTAGGCCTTGCGCACCACGATGTTGCCCTTGTCGACCAGGCGCTTCATCACGAGGCTGATGTCGAAGGTCTTGAAGCGCACCTCGCGCACGCCGATCGCGACGTTCTCCAGGTCGATGAACACGGCGATGTTCTCGGCTTCGTAGGTGGCCATGTCAGGCTGAGAACGGCTCGCTGCGCAGCTCGGCCAACACGCCGAAGTGGTCGCTCGGCCAGACGCCGTGTCGCTCGTCGTCGCAGACCACGCGGCACGACTCGATCAGCCCCAGCCCGTTCGCGAGCGGGGGGCCGACGAACACGTAGTCGATGCGGCGGTCGGGCTCCAGCCAGGGCCGCGTATAGGGGTTGCGGTTCGACCAGGTGATGCCCGGGCCGCCGTCGCCGGCGTGCGTCCAGGCGTCGCGCAGGTACAGGCTGCGGCCACCGAGAGCCTGTAGCCCGGAGACGTAGCGGATCTCGCTCGACGCCGGCTCGGAGTTCATGTCGCCCACCAGGATCGGCGGGAAGCCGCCCCGCGGCCGGCAGCGCAGCACCAGCTCGCCCAGCGCCACCACCTGCTGCTCGCGGATCGCCCCGTGGTGGAGCTTGAAGTTCAGATGCGTCGAGGTGAGCGAGATCGGGCCGAACGGTGCGTCGATCGTGACCGAAAGCGCGATGCGCTGCTCGCCATCGCCGCCGTCCGGCAGGCGCGCCACCTCGCGTTCGCGGATCGGCCAGCGGCTGGCCACGGCGTTGCCGAAGCCGAGCGAGGCGTCCTTCCAGAACGGGATGGCCGCCTCGTAGTCCGTCTGGTAGCCGAGGCCATCGAGCAGCTCCGAGAGCTGGTCCAAGCCCGGGCCGAGCAGCACTTCCTGGAAGCCGATCAGGTCCGGATCGAGCCGCTCGATCCACTCGCGGATGCGCGGCGCGCGCTCCTTCCAGGGCCCGTCTTCGTTCCAGATGTTGAGCGTCAGGACGGAAACCGTCACGGATCCGGATCATAGCCCAGCCGCCCCGCGTCGCCCGCCGGCCTAGCAGCAGCCGGGTGCTTCCCCTCGCTCGCGTGGCTCGGGCTCGGGGGCGCGCTCGGGCTCCCAGTCGTCCTTTTTCAGGTAGTACTCCCAGAGCAGACCCTGGGGGTCGCTAGAGTAGACCGTGCTCTTCTTGGCGTAGCAGCACGACTCGTCCGCGATCACCTCGTGCGGCAGCCCGGCCTGCTCGATGCGCTGCGCCGCACTCTCCACGTCGCTCTCGTCGAAGAGCTCGACGCCCAGGTGATTCAGGCGCTCCGCGCCGGGCTGGTGGAAGAGCACGAGCTTGAGTGGGGGGCTGTCCAACGCGAAGTTCGCGTAGCCGGGCTTGCGCTTGGCGGGCGGCGCGCCGAGCAGTCGGGTGTAGTAGTCCACGGCCTCTTCGAGATCGTTCACGTTCAGGGCGACCTGCACCCGCATCGGCTGTCCTCCTGTGGTATCGATGATGATCAATGCGTAGTCTGTGGTACAGATAGACATCTGTCAATGGATTATTTCGCGCGGCGGGCCTGCTAGACTGCGGATCGTGGCGTCCGGTCCCCAAGTTGGCGACGCGGCTCCGGATTTCCGGCTCGACTCGACCCGGAGCGAGATCCGACTGTCCGAGCGCTGGACGAACGGGCCGGTCCTGCTGGTCTTCTACCCGGGCGACGACACCCCCGTCTGTACCCGGCAGCTATGCGATTACCGGGACAACCTGTCGGTGTTCTCGGACCTGGGCGTCGAGGTGATTGCCATCAACTCACAGCCCCTCGCGTCGCACCGCGCGTTCGCCGAGAAGCACGGGCTGCCGTTCGCGCTGGTCTCGGACCCGGAGCGCACGACCTGCCGCGCCTATGGGGCGCTGGGCCTGCTCGGCATGACCAGGCGCGCGCTGTTCCTGATCGGCGACGATGGCCGCGTGCTCTACCGCCAGGTAGACCTGCCGATCTTCCGGCGCACCGCCGAGGAGCTTCAGGGCGTACTGGCGGATCTGGACCTGCGCGCCTAGCGGCCGCCGCGATTGCTAGACTGGCGCGGTACGCCACGGGAGGGATGCCGTGTACATCGCGATCAACCGCTTCCGCATCCAGGCCGGCCGCGAGTCGGACTTCGAAAAAGTCTGGGCAGAGCGCGACAGCCAACTGCCCGAGGTGCCGGGCTTCGTCGAGTTCCACCTGCTGCGCGGCGAGACCGCCGACGAAGTGACGGTGTACCTGTCGCACTCGGTGTGGGCCTCGCAGGACGCCTTCCAGGCCTGGACTCGTTCGGAGTCGTTCCGCAAGGCCCACGGCCGCGCCGGCGCGAGCTCCGGCACGGTCCTCGGCCATCCGCAGTTCGAAGGGTACGAGGTCGTGCTCTGAACCGTGCGGCGGTGGCCGCAGGGCACCCCGCCAGCAGCGCGGCGGCTGCCGAGCTGCTGGGCGCACGCGGCAATGCCTTCGACGCTGTGGTCGCCGCGGGCTTCGCGTCCGCTATCGCCGAGCCCGCGCTGACCGGTCTCGGGGGTGGCGGCTTCCTGCTGGCGAGGCCCGCGTCCGGGAGCGCGCGGCTTTTCGATTTCTTCGTCGATACGCCGGGCCGCGGCCGCGCGCCCGGCGCGCTCGAGCCGGCGCTGCTGCCGGTCACGGTGCGCTTTCCGGGCTCGGAGCAGGTGTTCCACGCCGGTCCGGGATCGGTAGCAGTGCCGGGCAATCTGCTCGGCCTGCTGCACGTGCACGAGCGGCTGGGGCGTGCGCCGTTGGCCGAGGTGTTGGCGCCCGCGCTGCGGCTGGCTCGCGACGGAGTCGAGCTGAACGGGAGCCAGGCGTACTTCCTGGAGCTGCTGCGTCCGATCAAGACGCTCGCCGCGCCGGGCCGCGCACTCTTCTGTCCGGATGGCCGCTTTCTCGCGGAAGGCGACCGCTTCCGCAACCCGGAGTTGGCCGCGTTCCTCGCGGCGCTGCCAGGCGCGGCGCGGGATTTCTACCAGGGTGACCTGGCCCGGACGGTCGAGCGGGAAATGGACGCGAGCCAGGGTCTGCTCACCCGGCGGGACCTGGAGCAGTACCGGGTTCTGGAGCGCGCGCCGCTCCGCGCGTCGTACCGGGGGTTCGAATTGCTCAGCAACCCGCCGCCCGCCTTTGGGGGGTCGCTCCTGGCGCTTGGTCTGCGCCTGCTCGAGCCCCACGCACTCGACTCGACGGAGTACGGCACAGCCCGACACCTGGCCCTGCTGGTAGCGGTGATGCAGGAAGCGGACTTGCACCGCGCGGTCGCCTGCGCCGGCCCGGACGCGCTGGCGCCTGCGGACTGGCAGGAGAGCGAGCAGCGCGTGCGGCTGGCGAGCGGCGGGACCACGCACGTGTCGGTCTGCGACGCCGAGGGAAACGCGGCCAGCATGACCACGTCGAACGGCGAGGGATCCGGCTACTTTGCGCCCGGTACCGGGATCATGCTGAACAACATGATGGGCGAAGACGACCTGCACCCCGATGGCTTCCACGCCAGCCCGCCGGGACAGCGCGTGTCGTCGATGATGGCGCCCTCGCTGTTGATGGACGGCGAGCACCTGGTCCTGGTGTTCGGAAGCGGCGGCAGCAAGCGCATCAAGGCCGCGCTCCTGCAGTGCGTGAGCGGCGTGGTCGACTTCGGCCTGGACGCCGAACAGCTGGTCGAGTTGCCGCGCGTGCACTGGGACGGCGAGCGCGTGCAGGTCGAACCCGGCTTCCCGGCCGCTGCCCTGGCCGCGCTTCGCGAGCGCTGGTCGACGAACGAGTGGACTGTGCGCGACGTCTATTTCGGCGGCGTGAACGCGGTCTCGCCGGACGGCCGCGCCGCAGGCGACCCGCGGCGTGGCGGTGCAGCACAGGTGCTCAGCTGAGCGCGCTGCCCATCAGGTCGACGAAGTTGTCGCAGTAGAAGGCCTGGAGGGCGCCCTCCGACAGGCCGGCCAGGCTGGCCTCGAAGCGCTTCAGCGGATTTCGGCCGCCCTCCACGTGCGGGTAGTCCGACGAGAACAGGCAGACCTCAACGCCGGCCTGCTCGATGATCCAGCCGCTGTCTTCGGCGGGGTAGGGGGTGACGCGGATCTGGCGGCGCACGTACTCGGACGGGCGCAGGGTCAAGTTCCGGAGCCGCTCCTCGTTCTTGCGGAACGCCTCGTGCGCCGAGTCGAGCTGGCGCATCCAGCCGGGCAGCCAGGACGCACCCTGCTCGATCACGCCGCAGCGCAGCTCCGGGAAGCGCTCGAACACGCCATCCAGGATCATGGTCGCGAGCGTCTGCATGGGCGGGTACGGGATCGCCATGTAGTCGATCGAGCGGAAGTTCTCGGCACCGCCGTGAAAGTCGGGCACCGGCGGCAGGCCGTTTTCGAAGTAGTTCGGGTCGAGCAGACGCCCGCCGCCGCCCACGTGCAGCACGACCGGGATGCGCGCCTCCTGCGCCTGCGCCCATACGGGATCGAGCGCAACGTGGCTCGGCGAGTGGCCCTTCGGGCAAGCCGAGGGGATCAGTAGCGCGCTGGCGCCGTCCCCGATCGCCTCGCCCGCGATCTCGCTGGTGCGTTCGAAGTCGCGCAGCGGCACGTAGGCCGTCGCCAGCAAGCGCCGGTCGCTGGAGCAGAAGTCGAGCAGTGCACGGTTGTGTGCGCGCGCCACGCCGTACGCATAGTCCAGGTCGTCGCCGTGCTCGGCAGCCAGCAGCAAGGAGTTCGCGAAGGTGTTGAACACCAGCTGGCTCGAGAAGCCCAGCAGGTCGAGCGCGCGCGGCCGGTCCTCCTTCAGGAACGAGCCGGTCGCCGACCAGTTCTTGCGCTGCAGGATCTGGTCGGCTTCGTCGGCGCGCCAGGCCGGATCACGGTGCCGGCGGCGCAGCTCCTCGATGAAGCTCTCCTCGCCGGGCTTCGTGGTGCCTACGTGCAGCAACGGCATGCGTTCGCGGATCTCGGGGTCGGCGAACGGGAGCAGGAAGTCGGGCGTCTCCATCACGTGGGAGTCCGCGTCATGGTAGGTCCGACCCTCGGCGTACGGCATTCGCTCGCTCTCCTTGCCGGCCGATTCTACGTGAAGAGCTCGCGCAGGTGGTCGTTCAGGAAGCGGCCGTCCGGGTCCAGCTCCTCGCGCAGCGCGCAGAAGGCGTCCCAGCGCGGGTAGAGCGCGGCCAGGTCGCGCCCCGTACAGGTGTGGATCTTGCCCCAGTGCGGCCGGCCCGAGTGCGCGCGCAGGATCGGCTCGACGTCACTGAAGAACTCTCGGAACGGCAGGCGGCCGTCCTGGTGTACCGAGATCGTGACGGTGGGCCGGCCGTGAGCCGGAGACAGGTCGGCGTCGTCCGGCGCCACGCTCCGGTACTCGACCGGCCACACCACGTCCGGGTGCTTCTCGCGCATGCGTGCGCGCAGCTCGCGAAACGCGGCCGGTCCGGCCTCGGCGGGCAAGGCATACTCCATCTCGTGGAATTTGAGCTCGCGCAGCGACGAGATGATCCGGCAGCTCCAGCCGATCCGTTCGCCCTCGACGCCGGGCAGGTCGTCGGGCTCGGCGCCGGTCGGGTCGAGCGACTTGGCCTCGACCTGGTCCAGACCGGGAAACCAGAAGAACTCGAAGTGGCGGGTCGCAGCGATGCGCTCGGCCAGCGCCTCGAGGCACGGCTCCGGGTCCTCGCGCCAGATGCGCTCGTGCAGGCGATAGGCCGGCAGGAGGCGCAGGCGCACGCTGGCGAGCACGCCGAGCAGGCCGAGCGACACGCGGGCGGCGCGGAACAGCTCCGGCCGCTCGCTCGCGCTGCAGCTGAGGATCGTGCCGTCTGCGCCGACCATCCGCAGTTCCACGGTCTGCGCCGACAGGTTCGGCAGCTCGCGGCCGGTCCCGTGGGTGCCGGTGCCGACCGCGCCGCCCAGCGACTGGCGGTCGATGTCGCCCTGGTTCTCGAGCGCCAAGCCGTGCTCGAGCAACGGCTCGCCCAGGTCGCAGATCTTGCTGCCCGCGCGCACGGAAGCCTGGAGCGCTGCGCGGTCCACGCCGTACAGCCCGGCGTGCCGGTCGAGCGATACGAGCACGCCGTCCGTCGCGCAGAGTGGCGTGAAGGAGTGCCCGCTGCCGACCACGCGCAGCGCCAGCCGATCGCGCGCGGCGTCCCTCACCACTCTCTGCAGCTCGGCCTCGCTGGCCGGCTCCGTGTAGCGCGCCGGTTCGCAGCGCACGCTTCCGGCCCAGTTGTGCCATTCCACGGCTACGATCCTCCCGCGAGCGCTGCCGGCGCCGCAAGCTCGGTGGGCTGGGGCAGGCGCCGCAGCTCGGCGATCAGCAGGAAGAGCAGGCCGGCGAAGGCGCTCACCGAGAGGGCCCCTAGGGCGACCGCGAGAGGAGCGCCGATCCACTCCGCCAGGGCGCTGGCCGGCAGGCCCCCGATCGAGGCGAGGAACCAGGTCATGGACCAGACGCCCATCACGCGGCCGCGCAGCTCGTCCGGCACCAGCAGCTGCAAGGTGGTCATGCCGATGTTCAGGTACATCGACGACGAGAAGCTGGCCAGGAAGAGCAGCCCGAGCGACCAGGCCAGGCTCTGGCTGCTGGCGAAGCCCGCGATGAACAGCCCGAACAGCGCTGCCGCGCCGAGCATCACGCTGCCCGCGTGGCGGCCCGCGCCCACGCGGATCATGGCGAGCGTGCCGCAGAAGCCGCCGACCCCGGCCGCGGTCTGCAGGAAGCCGTAGCCCTGTGAGCCCACATCGAGGATGTCGTCGGCGAACACCGGCAGCAGCGTCTGGTAGGACATGCCGAAGACCGACGTGAAGAACGACAGCCCGATCGTCCCCAGGAAGACGGGCTCGCGGAAGATGTAGCGCAGCCCGTCGAGCATGCGCGGCTGTTCCGCCCCCGCCTCGCGCTCGAGCGGCTCGATGCGCAGCGTAGCGATCAGCAGGGCGGACAGCGCGAAGCCGAGCGCGGTCACGAAGAACGCCTGCCCGATGCCGATCCACGCGATCAGCAGGCCGGCCGTCGCGGGGCCGAGGATGCGCATGGTGTTCCAGACGCTGCTCGTCAAGGCCACCGCGCTGGCCATGGCCCGCATGTCGATCAGGCGCGGCAGGATCGCGGACTGTGCGGGAGTGGCCAGCGCAGTCAAGGTGCCCACCGTGACCGCCCAGCCGATCAGCAGCCACACGTCGATCGCGCCGGCCAGGATGCCGAAGGCCAGCGCGAAGGAGAGCACGGCCGTGGCGGACTGGCTCCAGATCAGGATGCGACGCTGCTCGTAGCGGTCGGCGAGCACGCCGGCCGGAACCGTGAGTGCGATCGTCGGCAGCGCCGAGGCAAGCCCGACGATGCCGAGCCAGATCGGCGAGAGGTCGAGGCCGTCCTGGCTGACGACCAGCCAGCCGGTTCCGATGAAGCGGAACTGCAGGCCGAACACCCGGGCGACCGCGGCGAGCCAGAAGCGCCGGTAGGGTCCGTAGGAGAAGGCGCCCCAGCGCCCGGGCTCGCGCGGCTGCATGGCCGCCGAGTCTACGCGAGCGCCGCTATCTTGCGCCGATGACCTGGCTCTTGGAAGCGGGCGATGCGCGCGTCCGGGTGGATCCCGAGGCGGGCGGGCGGATCGCCGAGCTCGAGGTCGGGGGACTCCAGCTACTGGTGGCCCGCGAGCGCGATCCGCTGCGCTGGGGCTGCTACCCGATGGCGCCCTGGGCCGGGCGCGTGCGCGACGGGCGTTTTCGCCACGCGGGCCGCGTCCACCGGCTGCCGCTCCGCGCGCCCCCGCACGCGATCCACGGCACGGTCTACGAACGGCCCTGGCGCGACGAAGGCGACGGCCGCCTCTCGATCGACCTCGGCCCCGACTGGCCGTTCGCGGGGCACGCCGTGCAGCAAATCTCGCTCGAGCGCGATTCTCTGCGGCTGCGGCTCGAGCTGCACGCCGAGCGCGAGCCGTTTCCGGCGAGCCTGGGCTGGCACCCCTGGTTCCGGCGCGAGCTGGGCCGGGGCGCGCCCGCGCAGCTCTCGCTGGAGGCGCGCCGCATGTACCTGCGCGACCCGAGCGGCATCCCGACCGGGGAGACCGTGCCGCCGCCGCCAGGACCCTGGGACGATTGCTTCACGGAGCTCGAGGCCGATCCCCTCGTCCGCTGGCCGGGCGCGCTCGAGCTCAGCTTGCAGGCGACCGTCTTGCACTGGGTGGTCTACGACGAGCCCGCGCACGCGCTTTGCGTGGAGCCCCAGACCGGACCGCCCGACGCTCTGAATGGGGCGCCCGAGCTGGTCCTGCCCGGCCGCCCGATGGTTGCCGAGCTGCGGCTGGCCTGGCGGCCGGCCTAGCGCCGCTTGCGGCCAGCGTCGCGCGTGACCTCGTCCAACACGTCGCCCACGCTGTCGAGCACGCGCTGCCAGGGCAGCCGCCCGCGTTGGCGGCGCGTCGTGGGCTCGCCGGGATCCGGCTTGTCGCGGAGCGGCGAGCGGAACCAGCCCGGGCGGCAGCGTTCGCGCGGAGCCGTGCCGTCCAGGAAGATCTCGCGCTCGCCCCAGCAGCCGAAGCCCGCGCGCAGGCCGGTGCGCTCGTTCACTTCGGCAAACTCGACGCCCTCGGGCGTCTCGAACGGCGCGCCTCCGTCCTTGCCGAGCGCGCCGGTCAGGAAGCGCCCGAAGATCGGCAGCGCCGCGCTGGCCCCGGTCAGGTCCAGGCTGTGGCCGTCGTCGAAGCCCACCCACACGGCTGCCACCAGCTCGGGCGTGTAGCCCACGAACCAGGCGTCGCGAAAGTCATTGGTGGTGCCGGTCTTGCCGGCCACCGGTCCCTCGTAGCCGAACATGCGCAGGCCGCGACCGGTGCCCCGCTCGACCACGCCTTCGAGGGCCGAGGTGACCAGGCGGATCTCGGCCGGGTCGAATACGCGCTCGCTCACCACGGTTCGCTCCGCAAGCTCGCGCCCGTCGATGTCGATCACGCGCGTGAAGGGTCGCGTCTCGACGCGCAGGCCGCCGCTGGCGAGCACGCCGTAGGTGCGGGCGATCTCGAGCGGCGAAGTCTCGAAGGCACCGAGCGCCAGGCTGGGAACGGCCACGAGTCGCCCGGAAACTCCCATGCGGCGCGCGGTTGCTACGACGCGCTGCGGGCCGAGCTCCAGGCCGATGCGCGGCATCGGCACGTTGCTCGGGGTCTCGAGTGCTCGGCGCAGGCTGGTCCAGCCGCGAAACTCGCCGTCGTAGTTGGCGGGGGACCAGATGCCGTCGGGCGTCTCCAGCTCGAAGGGCTCGTCTTCGACCACCGACGCCAGGGTGAAGGCCGGCGTACCGTCCGGACCGCGCGATAGCGCGGCGAGTGCGACCACCGGCTTGAACACGCTGCCCGGCTGGCGCTGCGCCTGCGACACCCGGTCGAACTGGCTCTGGCCCCAGTCGCGGCCACCGACGTGTGCGAGTACGTCGCCGGTGTGTGGATCGAGCGCAACCAGCGCGGCCTGGACCGCCGGCTCGCCTTCCTCGCGCAGCAGGTGAGGAAAGTCCGCCTCGAGCCGCGCCAGCCCGTCGCGCACAGCGCGCTCCGCGAGCAGCTGCAGGCTCGCGTCGAGCCCCGTGTACACATCGAGCCGCGCCTCGTCGAGGTCCAGGTCCGGGAGATCGCGCTCCAGTTCGCGGCGGAGGAGCGCCACGAAGTACGGCGCCCAGGCGGACTCCGGCGCGCGCTTCAGGTTTCCGACCGGCTGCGCGACGGCGCGGTCGCGCTGTTCCTGCGAGATGCGCTCGGTCTCCAGCAGGATGTCGAGCACCTGGTCGCGGCGCTCGCGCGCCTTCTCGGGGTGCGTGAACGGCGAGTACAGGCCGGGCCCGCGGATCAGCCCGGCCAGCAGCGCCGCTTCGGCGAGCGACAGCTCGCCGGCGTGCTTGCCGAAGTAGTGCAGCCCGGCCGCCTCCATGCCGCGCACCGAGACCGAGCCGCGCTGGCCCATGTAGATGGTGTTCAGGTAGGCTTCGAGGATCTCGTCCTTGGTGTGACCGCGCTCCACGCGCAGCGCCAGCCAGGCCTCGCGCAACTTGCGCGCGATAGTGCGCTGGTCGTCCAGGAACACGTTCTTCACGAGCTGCTGGGTGAGCGTGCTGCCGCCCTGCACGATTGCCATGGCGCGCAGGTCGGCGATCAGGGCGCCAACCAGCCGGCGCAAGTCGATGCCGGCGTGTTCGAAGAAGCGCCGGTCCTCGATCATCAGCACCGCGTCGATCAGGTAGACGGGGAAGTCCTCGAGCTCCAGCAGGTGGCGGTCCTCGCGCAGCTGTCCGTGGAAGGCGCCCACCAGCTCGGGCTCGAGCAGCAAGCTGGGCAGCCGCCGGCCTCCGACTGCGCGGATCGAGGAGATGCGGCCCTCCTGGTCCACGTGCAGCTCGGCACGGCCCTCGCTGCCCGCGGCGAGCGGCGTGCGGAATGGCCGGCGGTTCAGGATGATGCGGTCGCGGAGCAACCGGACCTCTCCGGGGCGCGGCTCGCCGCGCGCGATCTCGCGATAGCTCAGCCGGTCGAGGCGCTCGACCAGGCCCGAGGTCTTGACGCTCTGCCCGACCGCGATGCGGTGCGCCCGCGAGTAGATGCGCGACGGCACCGCCAGCTCGGGCAGCTTGACCGGCGTCAGCGCCGACAGCACCGCGACCAGCGCTGCGACGAGCAGCACAGTCAGGACCGCCAGGCTTCGCTGCTGTCGGGTCACCGGGTCTCCGCGTCTGGGGACGCGTTCAATGCTTATTGTATTCGGCCGCTGGGCTCCTGCTACTCTTCCGCCCCAACCGATGCACCTCGACCTTCCCACGTTCGTGACCGGTTCGGGCGTTCTGATCGGGGTCGTCGTCGCGGCTGCGTCCCTGCGTCCCGCCTGGATCGTGGATCAGCCACGCGTTCCGCTGCTGCTGGTCGCCTTGCTGTCGATCGGCGCGGCGGCCGCGCTCTTCAAGCCGCAATGGCCGTTCTTCCGCATCGAGCTGGATCCCTCGAGCGAGGCTCTGCTGCCCAGCCACGATCCCGGCGAGGAGATCTACCGCCAGGCAGTACTCGATTTCGGGAGTGACGACATCTACGTGGTGGCGATGGAGACGGACGACGTCTTCACGGAGGAGAACCTGCTCGCGCTGCGCCGCGTCACCGATAGCATTCACCGCCTGGCGGGTGTGACCCTTGCCGAGAGCTTGTCCGACGTGCACGCCTACCGCTACGACCCGGAGGAGGACTGGGTCGAAATCCGCAAGTTCATCACCGAAGTCCCGAGCGATCCGGCCGAGCTAGTGGAGTTGCGCCGCCGCGCGCTGGCCGATCCGCTCTATCCGAATGTGATCGTCTCACCAGACGGTCGCGCGGCGGCGATCAACGTCTCGTTCGAGCCGATGTCGGACGGCGAGTTCGTAGAGCGCGACCTCGACGGCCGCATCGGCCAGATCCTCGAGCGGGAGAGCCACGACGGCCGCCACTTCTACCGCTCCGGGCGCCCGCACATCCGAGCCGAGGCGCATCACCTGATGGTCTGGGACCTGATCACCTTGATTCCGATGGCGGTCGTGATCGCGAACATTGTGCTGTTCCTGCTCACGGGTTCGCTGCGGGCCACGTTGATTCCGCTGGCGAGTTGTCTGACA
>CAXMNF010000050.1:0-1645 GCA_964194645.1 uncultured Gammaproteobacteria bacterium | reverse complement strand
CGGAGGTCTTCGGGAGGTCGGTCGACAGCGAGCGGCGGCGCGGAGCGCTGGATCAGCAACAACGGGAGCGCCGATACGAGCCAGACGATGGGGAAGAGGCACTGGAGAACGACGCGCAGCCGTTGGACCGACTCGCTGAGTGGCACGTCCTGCCCGAGCAGCGCGAGCCCCCCATTGGTGGAGAGCGCGTAGAGGGCGGCGGCGAGCAGGCCCCCCAGGTGAGCGAAGGCGAGGGTTCGCGCGCTGCGCCGATGGGGGGCGGGACCTCGCGCCGCGATGAGGGCCCGGCCCAAGCTGCTGAGCAGCAGACACAGTGCGCCCGCGCCGCTGGCGACGAAGCGCGGGGTCTCGCTGTCGCCGAGCACCCGCTCGCCGAGGAGCAGGGCGGCCGAGCCGGCAAAGAAGGCGGCCGTGAGGGTCCGACCGGTGCTCGCGATCCCGGAGGCGGCCATCAGTCCCACCGCTGCGCATCGAGGGAGCGGACGCTCGCGAGCAGGAAGAAGTAGCTGAGCGTCAGGTAGTAGACGATGTCGCGCGTGTGGATCGTCCCCTTCCCGAACGGATCGAAGTGCTGGCTGTAGAGCGCCAGCGAGCGCAGGATCTCCGCAAGCGGGGGGTCGGTGACCCGCGCGACGAGCCACAGAACCAACAGGCCGACGAGCATGGCGGCACCGAGGATCGCTGCCACGAGCTGGCTGCGTGCCAGGGTCGAGGCGAAGAGACCGATGGCGAGGGTCGCCGATCCCAACAGCGCGAGACCGAGGTAGCCGGCGGCCAGGTGGCCGAAGGAGACCTGACCGTTCACCAGGATCAACAGCGGCATGTAGACAGTGGCCAGCGTGAGCGCCACCAGGAAGACGAGCGCCGCCAGGTACTTGCCCAGCACGATCTCCCAGCTCGTGAGCGGGGAGGAGCGCAGCAACACCAGCGTGGCATTCTGTCGTTCTTCGCTGATCAGGCGCATGGCGAGCAGGATGCCCACGATCATGGTGGTGCCCGAGGAGAAGTAGAAGAAGTCGCTCATCACCTCGGCCGAGAGCCGGCGACCGCCCCCGAGCGCGAAGCCATTGAAGAGCAGTCCGTCGATGAGCAGTACCGCCGCGACGATGACCGTGCCGGTCGGGCTGCCGAGGTAGGACATGAGCTCACGGCGGGCGATGAGAGCGACGTTCCGCATCAGACGCCCCTCGGGCTCCCGTCTCGCGTCAGCTCCAGGAACAGCCCTTCGAGCTCGTGCTCCGAGCGGTGGAGCCCCAACAGACCCAAGCCCGCCTCGACGAGGGAACGCGCGATGGCCTCTCTCACGTCGACCTCGCAGCCCACGCGCAGTCGATGTGCGCCGCTCTCCTCTCCCTGCACGGCCACGCTCCGCACCCCCTCGAGGCCGGCGAGCAGGGACTGCATCGACGTCAAGTCCCCGCGTGCGATGACCTCGATCACGACCTCGGTGCTCAAGCGGTGTTGCAACTCCTCCTCGGTTCCATCGGCGAGGATCCGGCCGCTTCCCATCACCAGCAGTCGATCGCAGGTCTGGCGGATCTCGGCGAGCAGATGGCTCGAGAGCACGACCGTGTGGGTCCCCGCCAGTCTGCGAATCAGCGCGCGCATCTCGGCGATCTGCGCCGGGTCGAGCCCGGCAAAGGGC
>CAXMNF010000049.1:0-53391 GCA_964194645.1 uncultured Gammaproteobacteria bacterium | reverse complement strand
CGAAGCTCGCCTTGCCGCGACGGAGAGCGACTCCAGGAGGAGTCGCTCTCCTCCGGGAACGGGGGGAGGCGCCCAACCCCGCCTCCTTTCCCGTAGGAGAGCGACGCCAGTCGCTCTCCGTGCGGCAAGGCGAGCTTCGCTCGCCGTTAGGCCGCTAAGACTCGGACCAGGCGATCTCGTGCAGGACCGGGGCGGGGTCCGCGTTCAGGACCGAGAGGCCGCGCGCCACCTTCCCGGCAAGCTCCGTCAGGGCGAGCGCCGCGGGCGAGTCCGGAGCCGACAGCACGGTGGGCAAGCCCTCGTCGCCCGCAGTCACGACGTCGGGCTGGACCGGCACCTGGCCGAGCAGCGGCACGCCCAGTTCCTGCGCGGCGCGCGCCGCGCCGTCCGAGCCGAACAGCGCGTGGCGCTTGCCACAGCCGGAGCACTCGAACCAGCTCATGTTCTCGACGATGCCGAGCACCGGCACCTTCACGCGCTGGAACATCGCCAGGCCCTTGCGCGCATCGATCAGCGCGACCTCCTGCGGGGTCGTCACGATCACCGCGCCCGAGAGCGGCGCAATCTGGGTGAGCGTCAGCGCCGCGTCGCCCGTGCCCGGCGGCATGTCGACGATCAGGTAGTCCAGGTCGCCCCATTCCACGTCGGAGAGGAATTGCTTGACGACCCCGTGCACCATCGGCCCGCGCCAGATCACGGGCGCCCCTTCGCCGGTCAGGAAGCCGATCGACATCAGTTTCAGACCGTGGCCTTCCTTGGGAACGATCTTGCGCTCGGGAGTGACCTGCGGCTCGCCGTGCGTGGCCATCATCAGCGGCACGCTCGGCCCGTACACGTCGCAATCGAGCAGACCGACCTTCGCGCCGCTCTTGCGCAGCGCCACGGCCAGGTTCGCGGCGATCGTCGACTTGCCGACCCCGCCCTTGCCGCTGGCCACAGCCACGATGTTGCGCACATCCTTCAGGCCCTCGGCCTGGTCGCCCGCGGACGAGGCGCGCGAGCCGCGCGTGTTGGCCGTCATCGTGACCGCCACCTCTTCCACGCCCGCGAGCGCGCCCACCGCCTGCTCGGCCGCCTGCTTGAACTGCTCCTTCACCGGGCAGGCCGGCGTGGTCAGTTCGATGCCGAACGACACGCGCCCGCCCTCGATGGCGATGCCCTTCACGAAGCCGAGATCGACGATCGAGCGCTTGAAGTCGGGGTCGACGATCGGACGCAGCGCGTTCAGCACCTCGCCCTCGGTCAGCTGCGCCATGGAGCCTCCTGTCTCGATCAGGACGGGTATCAAACTGTACTAATCTGTCAAGATTCAGCGGCGGCCCATCCGTTAGGATCCCGGCCGAACTAGGAGGGCGCGACCATGACCCAGGCGGCGCGGATGCTGCGCGAACGGCTGGACGGTGAAGGGCTCTTGGTGGCGCCATTCCTGTACGACGCCCTGCAGGCCAAGCTCGCCCAGTCCGCGGGCTTCGAGGCGGTCTACATGACCGGCTTCGGCACGGCGGCCGCGCGCGGCTATCCGGACCTGGGCCTGCTCACGTTCTCTGAGATGGTGCAGAACGTGCGCTGGATCGCGGGCGCCGTGGACGTGCCGGTGATCTGTGACGCGGACACCGGCTATGGCAACGCGCTCAACGTGATGCGCACGGTCCGCGAGTACGAGGACGCCGGCGCCGCCGCATTGCACCTCGAGGACCAGGTCTGGCCGAAGCGCTGCGGCTTCCTCGAGGGCAAGGAAGTGATCCCGCTTCCGCAGATGTTGGCCAAGCTGCGCGCCGCCTGCGACGCGCGGCGCGATCCCGCCTTCGTGATCATCGGCCGCACCGATGCGCTGCAGCCGCACGGCTGGGAAGAGGTCGAGCGCCGCGCCCGCTCCTACCTGGAGGCGGGGGCCGATCTGGTGTTCGTGGACGGCATCCGCACGCTCGAGGACCTGGACGAGTACGGCCGACGGCTCGGCGACCTGCCGCTGCTCTACAACGGCCAGCTGCTGCCCACGGCCGAGATCGAGCAGCGCGGCTTCAGGCTGATGATCCACAGCGCCACGCTCGGCGCGGTCTTCAGCGCCGTGCGCGGGGTGTTCGACGAACTCGGCCGGAGCGGTGCGCTCGGCGATACCGGCGACGCACGGCGCTTCGCCGACATGCTCGAGCTGCTCGGCGTCTCCGAGCAGCTCGAACTGGCCGCCAAGTACGAGCGCTAGTCTACTCGTACTCGTAGCGGTAGGTGCGCCGCTCGGTCATGACCGCGCGAACCGCGCCCTGGTCGGGCTGCTCGACCTGAGTCTCGGTGATGCGCGCCATCGACTCGGCGTAGATCAACATGGTGTCGGGGTCGATCAGCCGCTCGGTCTCGCCCGACACACGCAGGCCGCCCGCCAGGAGCTGTTCCGGCGCTTGGTCCCGGTAGACGCTCTTGACGCGCAGACATTGGCTCGCGCCGCACGCTACGCGTTCCGTGATGCGCGTCTCGACGTCGCAGGAAATCTCGCGCCCCGCCACGCGGAGGCGCGTCTTGCCGCGCAGCACCTCGCCCAGGCTGACCGTACGGCCCAGCAGGCCGCCGATCCGTCCCTCCCACTCCGCGCGCTCCTGCGCGGCGAGCGCCTGTTCGTCTAGCGCGCCGGCCAGCGCCTGCGTGACCTGCTCCGGGAAGCGTGCGCGCAGCCGCTCGGCCAGGCCCTCGTAGCCCTCCACCGCGACCAGCCGCCCGGCGGAGTCGAGGCGATGAACGGTCACCACGTCGCGCAGCGCCTGCAGGACCGGATCCTCCACGGTCCGGCCGTCCCGCGTCATGCGCACCGAGAGCGGCTTCGAGGTCACGCGGTAGCCGTCCTCGTCGGGCGTGACCGCGAATCGTGTGCGCGACTCGATTTCGCTCGACTGGCGCGCCCTGCCGGCCAGCTCCAGGAGTTGGCTGTGATCGAGCACCAGGATCCAGCGGGTGTCGGGCGGCGGTGCATAGCGAAACGTGAACGACTCGGCGGCTCGCGCAGACGTTGCTGCGGCCACTAGGAGAGCGAGCGCCAAGGCTCCGCACATCTTGCCGATCCGGACCATGGGAGGGGCTATGCTACTGCGGAATGGGGGTCCGCCACTGACCGACCGCTATCGCCGCATCTACCGGGTCGTACGGCGCATTCCGCGCGGCCGCGTCGCCACCTACGGTCAGGTGGCCAAGTTGGCGGGCCTGTCCGGACAGGCCCGCCTGGTCGGCTATGCGCTGCACGCGCTCGCCGAGGACGACGTCCCCTGGCAGCGCGTGATCAACGCGCGCGGCGCGATCAGCCTGCGCTCGTTCGAGGGGCCCGAGCTGACCCAGCGCGAGCTGCTCGAGCGCGAGGGCGTCCGGTTCGATACAGAAGGGCGGGTGCCGCTGGCACGCTACCGCTGGGTGAGGGGGTTGGGCTAGACATGGCAGAGCTGTCCCAACCCGAAGCGGCCTTTCTCGCGCGCCTCGGCCGCACGCAGAAGATCGCTGCTGGGGTCGGCGTGGTGCTCGCGCTACTCGGCGCGGCCTACGTCTGCTGGGCGCTGTACCTGTTCGATTGGCGGGTCGATCCGCGCACACAGGCCAGCTTCGACGGACCGATTGCGCAGCTGGCCTTTCTGTACGACGGCTACCAGAACACGCTCGACCGGATCAAGCCGGAGACGCAGGTCGAGCGCTGGCTGATCGACGGCGTGCGCCGCGGCATGATCTTCAGCGCCGGCACCATGGTGATGATGCTGCGCATCTTCATCGGCAGCCTGGTCTGCTTGATGGGCCTGGTGGCGCTCACTGTGGTGGTCGAGCGGCGCCGTCTGCTGCGCCTGGTCGAGAAGCTCCGGGCTTAGGTCCGACAGCTAGTTCTGGCGGACGATCGCGTACAGGAAGCTGTCGATCAGCTGACCGTCCTTGTACACGCTCTTGCGCAGCAGCGCCTCGCGCTCGTAGCCGGCCTTTTCGAGCACGCGTGCCGAGGCCGCGTTCCAGGCGAAAACGTGGGCCTCGAGGCGCACCAGGTCGAGGTCGGGTGCTGCGAAGGCCCAGTCGGTCAGCAGCCGTAGAGCCTCGGTGGCGATGCCCCGGCTCCAGAAGGGCTCGCCGATCCAGTAGCCGATCTCGGCCGTCTTCACCGCCACGTCATCGTGTGGCGACACTCCGATTCCGCCGACCGCCTCGCAGTCCAGCTCGATCGCGAAGGCGTATTCCGGACCGCCGCCGCTCTCCTGAAGGTCGATCCACCAACGCGCGGCCGCGGAGTCGTAGGGGTGGGGGAAGCGGTCCCTCAGGTTCAGCCACACCTTCCGGTTGTTTGCGTAGCGCAGGAGCGCGGCTTCGTCGCCGCGCCGCCAGTGCCGCAGCCGGAAACCGGGCCCCTCGAGCTCGATCTCGTGGTGCACTTGTGCCTAGGGCTTGAGCCCGCGCAGTACGGCATCGCGCAGCGGAGCGAGCTCGAGCGGGACGCCCGCGTCGCGCATCACCATGCCGCCCAGGGCGGCCGCGACCAGCACGGTCGCCTGGCATTCGGGATCGACGTCGAGGCGCACCTGTCCGCGCTGCTGGTCTTCGAGTGCGCGCTTGCCGACCCGCTCGATCGCCTCGAGGATCAGGCCGCGAATGCGCTCGCGCACCTGCGGCAGCCGGTAGGACGCCTCGAGCAGCTGGGGCAGCCGGGCGCCCAGGCGTGACAGCGGCAGCTGGTCCGAGTCGAGCGCCGCCAGGAAGCGGTCGACCACGTCGCGCAGGCTGCCGTCGCCGCTCGACGCGGTCACGATCGAGTCGAGGAAGCCAGAGAACACCCAGTCCATCAACTGCGCCACGAAGTCGTCGCGGTTCGCGAAGTGCACGTAGAACGCGCCTCGCGTGAACCCTGCCCGCGCGCAGATCGCGTCGAGGCTGGGCCCGTCGAGCCCCTTCTCGACCACCTCGGCCAGGCCGGCCTGGAGCAGCGCCTGGCGTGTCTCCCGCTTGGCCCGAGTGCGCTGGTTTCCGCGGCCCATGGCTACTGGCTCGTCTGCGCGGCTGCGTCCCGCGGCAGGCCGAGGCCCCGCTCCGCGATGATGTTTCGCTGGATGTTGGCGGTACCGCCCGCGATCGCGGAGCCGAGCGACGCCATGTACTGCACCACCCAGCCACGCCCCTCGCGAGGCACGGGCCGCATGTCTCGCGCTCCCGGCGCGGGCGCCAGCAAGGCGCTATCCGCGATCAAGTCGAGGGCGATCTTGGCGACTTCGTGGCCGACGTTCGTGGTGACCAGCTTGTTCATCGATTGCACGATGCCCGGGGATGTACCGCGCGCCGCGCTGGTGAGCTGCCGGTAGCCCGAGTACTGGTGCGACGTGACGTAACCCTCCAGCCGCGCCAGACGCTGGCGCAGCGCCGGATCTTCGAGCGCCGGCCGTCCGTCGCACTGGCTCTCGTGCGCCAGGCGCAGCAGGGCATCGAACTGCTGCCGGGCGCGCGCCGCGTTGCCGATCATGTTGCGCTCGTGCTTGAGCGTCGAGCGCGACACGATCCAGCCCTCGCCGCGCTTTCCCACGATCCAGTCGGCCGGAGTGCGCACGTCGCGCAGGAAGACCTGGCTGAAGGTCGAGCCCCCGGTCATCTGCTTGAGCGGCGACACTTCGACTCCGTCCTGCTTCATGTCGATCAGCAAGTACGAGATGCCGGCGTGCTTGGGCACATCCGGCTCCGTGCGGCACAGGCAGAACATGTAGTCCGCGGCCTGTGCGCCGCTGGTCCAGATCTTCTGCCCGTTGATCAGCCACTCGTCTCCGGCGAGCTCACCGCGCGTCTGCAGCGAGGCCAGGTCGCTGCCGGAGCCCGGCTCGCTGTAGCCCTGGCACCAGCTGATCTCGCCGCGGATCGTCGGCTGGATGAAGCGCTCCTTCTGCCACTCCACGCCGTGGTCCAGCAGGGTCGGCACCAGCAGGTTCGGGCCCAGGCCCGTGGCTTCGGGCAGGGCTCGGTGCTTCGCGAACTCCTCCTGGATGATCGCGGCCTTGAGCGAGTCGGGCTGCTGCTCGGAGCCGCCGTAGAGCCTCGGGACGGCGCGCGCGTAGTAGCCGGCAGCGGTGGCCCGCGCGCGAAACTCGACGGCCTGGGCGGCGCCGTCGAGCTGGGCCGCATCACCGGAAAGCGGCCAGTTGTCGGCCAGGAAGCTCTTCACCTCCGCGCGGAACGACTCGTAGGCCTCGGTGTAGCGCAGGTCCATGCACGCCTCCTTCCGACCCGCCCATCTAACAACGAGCCGTTCGGAGAGTCAATCGCAAGGGCCTGGAGCTGCTAGAGGAAGTCGTCGAGGCCCGCGGGTCGCCAATCGCCGGAGAGCACCTTCCACTCACCGCCGCCTTCGTCGAGCAGTTCGAGGTCGAAGCGGTACACGTCGGCCCGAACGGTGCGCAGCTGGGCCGGGTCCTCGACCGGGGCGCTGGCCATGGCGCCGAGCACGGTGGTGCGGGCCGTGCCGTCGTCCGCGATCTCGAGCTCCTCGATGCGCGTCAGGAGATACACCTTCTTATGTCGAAAGTACTGATAGCGGATCAGCGAGTGCAGGTCGTTCTTGGTGCGGCCGTGAGCGTCCCGGTAGCGAGCCGACACGAAGTCCTTCAGGACCGTCACGTCCCCGGCGCGCGAGGCCCGCTCGATTTCCGCGAAAGTCGCGCGAATCTGCTGGTCGGGTGTCGTGACGGGCTCGGAACAGGCCGCCACGAGCGCCAGCAGCGCCAGGCTTGCGGCTGCGGATCGTGCTGTCATGCTGGGCGCCTCCGGGTCGGGTGGTACCTTCACGGATCGGGTCCCCGCCCCGCGAACAGGAGTATCCGACATGGACTGGCTTTTTCTGCTGCTGAGCGTCGCCGGCGCCGTTCTCACCTTGAACGTGTACGTTCCAATCCAACGGCACAAACAGCTCGCCGTGGTTTCGTGGCTGGCCGGCTGGATCACCGGGGAGCTGGCGCTGCACTGGGTTGCCGCGCAGGCCCTGATCACGCTCGGCTTCGTGTGGGCCGGTGTGCTGCAGAGCGGCGCGGGACAGCTCGCGCTCGGCCTCACCCTGCTGTCGTGGGCGGCGCTGGGTTACGCCTGGCTGCGCGCGCGCGAGGTGCGGCCGATCCTGGAGCAGACGCTGCGCGAGCTCGATCGCGAGCTGCAGCCGGCGCTCTCGCTCCATCCCGACTGGCGGCGCTTGCTGCAGCCACTGCCGCTCGGGCATCCGGACGTCGAGCAACACAGGGGCATCCACTACCACCGCGCGCGGGGCCTGAACCTGTCGCTCGACGTCTACCGCAGCCGCGCCCGGCCGACTCGGGCGCCGGCCCTGCTGCAGATCCACGGGGGCGCCTGGGTCATCGGCAGCCGCACGAACCAGGCGCTGCCGCTCATGCACCAGCTCGCCGCCGCCGGCTGGGTGTGCGTGTCCGCGGATTACCGCCTGAGTCCGCACGCGACCTTCCCCGAGCACCTGATCGACTGCAAGCAGGCGATCCGCTGGATGCGCGAGCACGTCGCGGACTACGGCGGCGATCCGGACTTCATCATCGTGACGGGCGGCTCGGCCGGCGGCCATCTCGCGGCGCTGGTCGGGCTCACGGCGAACGATCCCGAGTACCAGCCTGGCTTCGAGGAGGTCGACACGCGCGTACGCGCCGCGGTGCCGTTCTACGGCGTGTACGACTTCGTCGACCACCAGGGCGACCGGCACAACGATGCCTTGCCGGAGCTGCTGGAGCGCTCGGTGCTGAAGGCTTCGCACGACGAGGCGCCCGAGGAGTGGGAGAAGGCGTCGCCGCTGGCGCGCGTCACGAGCGATGCTCCGCCCTTCTTCGTGATCCACGGCGACGCCGACTCGCTCGTGCCCGTGGCCTCGGCCCGGCGCTTCGCCCAGGCGCTGCGCGAGAAGAGCCAGAACCCGGTGCTCTACGCCGAGCTGCCCGGAGCGCAGCACGCCTTCGAAATGTTTCACTCAGCGCGGGCTTTCTGGGCTGTCGAGGCTGTCGAGCAGTTTTGTACCAGCGTTCATCGGGGGTATCTGAGAGACCTCTAGCGGTGGGTGGCGGCGTGCGGAGGCGTCCCCTGCCGGGCCTCCGCTTTCCCTGTGCTGGCGTTCAGCGCTCGGGGTTCATGAATCGCTCCCGCGCCTGAGGCACCACCTCTCAACGATGCCGCGGCTCTCGGACGAACGTGAGCATCAGGAAGAAGGCCGCCGACTGGCAGATGATTGCGGTCCAGAAGACCGGCAGGAACGAGACGGTCAGCGCCAGGATGCCGCCCAGGATCGGCCCGATCGCGCCGATCAGCTCCGAGGCGGTGTTTGCTACGGCGATGCGCAGCGGCAGGTTGCGCCGCGAGCCGAACTCGAGCACCAGGTTCTGGCTCGACAGCTGGAAGCCACCCATGCCCGCGCCGATCCCGACGAACACCAGGGCCAGATCGCTGAGTCCGCTCGCGGACATCAGCACGAGCACCGAGACCACCCATACGCCGACCGAGCCCAGGAACACCACGCGGAAGCCGCTGCGGTCGGCCAGCCAACCCCAGACCAGGTTGGCCCCAGTCATCGCGAGCATCCAAGCCATGGTGAGCACGCCGATCTCGAGGCCGCCCATTTCGACACCCAGCACCTCGGCGGCGTAGATCACGTAGAAGGGCGGGGCCATGCGGCCCATGGTCGCCAACGCGCGGATCAGGAAGTACGCCGTGAACTCGCGGTCGCTGCGCAGCAGGGCGGGCAGGTCGGCGAGCCGGCCCGCCACGTTGGAGGGTGGGCGCAGGTTTGGCGCGGCGGGTTCGCGCATCAGGCCGAGCATTGCGAGGCCGAGCGAGGTCAGCACGAAGGCCAGCAGAAACGTGGCCGCGTAGCCGTTGCCGAGCGCGTTCTGTGAGACCAGCCAGCCGCCGAAGCCTGCCACGGAGGCAGCCGTGAGTCCGCCGAGGAAGTTGCGCAGGCCCATCAGCCGTCCGCGCAGGTCCACCGGGATCACTTTCGACATCAGGAAGCTGAAGATCACCCCCTGCATGCCCAGGAAGAGGCCGAACAAGCCGAGCAGCACACAGATCGCGAACGCTGCCCACTCGGTGGGCAGGAGGAAGCCGGCCAGGGCGATGCCGAGCACCTGCACGCGCATCAGGCCGCCCACCACGAAGCCTATGCGCAGCACGCGCGGCCGGTGCTCGATCAAGGTCGCACTGAACACGGGAGTGATCGCCTGGGCCAGCGCCTGGGCGCCGCGCGCCAGGCCGACGACCAGCTCGGAGCCGGACAGCAGGAACAGGTAGTAGGGCAGGAAGGTCGGCGCCTGGAGCAGGCGCATGCCCGTCTGCGCGAGCAGTCCGTGCAGCAGGTGGGCCGTGTAGTTCCGCGACAGGTTGGCGCGCGCCTCGGCCAGGAAGTCGGCTTCGGCCTGCTCGTGGCGCTCGGGTTCAGGCTCCACGGGTGCTGGATTGGGAGGGCGGCGCGGGCAAGGTGAGCGCTAGTCTAGCGGCAGGTGGAGAGACCGCCGTCTACGGGCAGAACGGCGCCGGTGGTGTAGGCGCCAGCGCGCGAGGCGAGGAAGAGGACGACGCCCGCCATGTCCTCGGGCTCCCCGATGCGGCGGCGGGGGACGGTCTGCACGAGCGAATCGCGGAACTGCTCGAGCGTGGCCTCCATCATCTTGCTCTCGAAGGGGCCGGGGGCCACGGCGTTCACGGTGATGTCCGGGGCCAGCTTGCGCGCCAGTACGGCCGTCATGTGGTGCAGAGCCGCCTTGCTCGCCGAGTAGGCGTAGGTCTCGAGCAGCGGCACCGTGATGCCATCGATCGAGCCGATGTTGATCACGCGGGCCGGATCCTCGCGCGTCGCCTCCTTGCGCAGCAGCGGCAGCAGGTCGCGCGTCAGGAAGAAGATCGAGCGGAGGTTCAGGTCCATGACCTTGTCCCAGCCCGCTTCCGGGAACTCCTCGAGCGGTGCGCCCCAGTTCGCCCCGGCGTTGTTCACCAGCACGTCGAGCCGGCTCTCGCGCTCGCCGAGCGCCTCCACGAGCCGGCGCGCATCGTCGCGGCTCGCCAGATCCGCGGGCAGCGCAGCACAGCTGCCGTGCTGCGACAATTCCTGGGAGACGGATTCGCACACGTCGGCCTTGCGCGAGGAGATGTAGACCCGGGCACCCGCCTCGACCAGGCCGCGCGCGATCATCAGCCCGATGCCACGCGATCCCCCCGTCACCAGGGCAACCTTGCCCTCGACCGAAAACAGCCGCTCGATCACCGCATTCTCCTCCCGCGTCGCTCCGGATGGTACCGTATGCGGCATGCCGGAGTTCGAGTACTGTCGGACGGAGCGGGACGGGCGAATCCTCACGGTCACGATCGATCGCCCAGAGGTGATGAACTCTCTGCACCCCATGGCGAATCAGGAACTCGCCGGGGTGTTCGACACGTTCGTCGCCGATCCCGAGTTGTGGGTGGCCATCATCACCGGTGCGGGCGAACGCGCCTTCAGCGCGGGCAACGACCTGAAGTTTCAGGCATCTGGCGGGCGCGCGGGGATTCCGATGCCCGAAAGCGGCTTCGCCGGCCTCACCGCGCGCTTCGACAACCGCAAGCCGGTGATCGCCGCGGTGAATGGAGTGGCAATGGGCGGCGGCTTCGAGATCGCGCTGGCCTGCGACCTGATCATCGCGTCGGAGAAGGCGGTGTTCGCGCTGCCCGAGCCGCGCGTCGGCCTGGCGGCCCTGGCGGGCGGCATTCACCGCCTGCCGCGTCAGATCGGCCTGAAGCACGCCATGGGCATGCTCCTGACCGGCCGGCGCGTGAGCGCCCAGGAAGGGCGCGAGCTCGGCTTCGTGAACGAAGTGGTTCCCCACGACCAGCTCATGAAGGCCGCGCGCGCCTGGGCGGAACAGATTCTCGAGTGCGCCCCGCTCTCGGTGCGCGCCAGCAAGGAGGCCGCGCTGGGCGGCCTGGAGGTCGGCCTCCAGGAAGCGACGCGCACCCAGTTCGAGGGGCTGCGCAGCATGTTGAAGAGCGAGGACTTCGTGGAGGGTCCCCGGGCCTTCGCCGAGAAGCGCAAGCCCGAGTGGAAGGGGAAGTAGGGTTGAAGCTCTGCTGGGCGGCTGCCCACGGCCGGTGCCCGAGCCAATAGGCGGCGGGCCGCGCGGCGGGCGTGGGTCCGTGCCCTGGCTGCCGGCGCCCGTCGTTGAAGCCAGTCCTCTTAGGAGGGGATCTGCATGCCGCGCTGCACGGCGGGGCGCGCCGCGATGCGCTCCAGCCAGGCCTTCACACGCGGGCGCTCCACGATGGGCTTCATGCCGAGCTTCAGCGGGATGTCGAGCCAACCAAAGTGCATGATGTCGCCGATCGAGAACTCGCCGGTCAGGTACTCGCGGCCGTCTTCCAGGATGCGGTCCAGCACCTCCATCAGGCGGTCGGTCTCGTCGCTGAAGATCTGCACGATCTCGGCGTTGCGCTCGTTCTCCGGCCTGCGCAGCTGAGCGCCCAGGCGGCCCAGGGTCGGCCCGATCCCTCCGGTCTGGAAGAACGCGTACTGGATCGCCGCGCTGCGGCCGGCCGCGTCCTTCGGCAGCAACTTCCCGCTCTTCTCGGCGAGATGTAGCAGGATCGCGCCCGACTCCCAGATCACCAGTCCGTCGTCGTCGATCACGGGAATCTTGTGGTTCGGGTTCAGCGCTAGGAACTCCGGCTTCAGTTGCTCGCCATTCGCCAGGTCCACCGCGTGAACCTCGTAGGGCAGGCCGACTTCCTCGAGGGCAACGGAGACCTTGCGGCCGTTGGGCGTGGCGGCCGTGTAGAGCTTGATCATGGGCACTCTCCTCACTCGGGGTTCTCGGGTTCGAAAGGCTGGGGTGCCGGCCGGGGCGCTCGGGTTACGTACTCGGTCGCTCGGCGATCCACTCGTGGCCGCAGGTGGAGCAGCGCTTGCGGCCCTCCAGCCACTGCGGGGGCAGCGGCACCAGCTGCAGCAGGATCCCGCGCAAGATGCGCAGCAGCAGCGACCCCGCGCTCGGCTCGGCCAGGGTCGAGCGGCAGATCAGACAGCGCTCCAGCTCCGCCTCGGCCTCCGCGGCAGCGCGGGCCGCGTCCGCGCGGTGCCGGCGGCCTCTTCGGTCCAGCAGCTCTGCGGCCGCTTCGGCGTACTCCTCCGGCACCTGAAGGTCCACTCCCGTCGCACCCGCGATGCTGGCACTTGCCTCGTTGCGCAGATGGCTGGGAATGCCGCGCACCTCGAGCTGGGCCTTCGCGAGCTGAGCGTCGATCGGCCGCGAGTAGCGCACCACGGTTACCAGGCGATCTGTCATGCGCCGATTCTAGCCGACCCGCATCGCGAACCCTCGCCGGAGCCCTATAATCGGCCCGTGAACGGAGCCGAGAGCGCGATCCGCACCGCCGCCGCCGCGGGCATCGAGCTGTGCCTGACGAACCCCGGCACGACCGAGATGCAGCTCGTGGGCGCGCTCGACGCGGTGCCCGAGGTGCGCGCGGTGCTCTGCCTGTTCGAGGGCGTGTGTAGCGGGGCGGCCGACGGCTATGGGCGCATGGCGGAGCGGCCCGCGCTCACCCTGCTGCACCTGGGCCCGGGCTTCGCGAACGGCATTGCGAACCTGCACAACGCCCGCCGCGCATACACACCGATCGTGAACCTGATCGGCGACCACCCGACCTGGCACGTTGCGAACGACCCGCCACTTGCCTCCGACATCGACTCGCTCGCCGCGCCCGTGTCGAAGTGGCTGCGCACCGCGAAGAGCGCGAAACAGCTGCCGTCCGATCTCGCCCTTGCGATCGCCGCAGCGTCGAGCGCACCGTGCGGCTCTGCGACCCTGGTAGTGCCTGCTGATGCGGCCTGGGACGAAGCCGGCGCGCCCGCGAAACCCGTTGCACCGGCTGCTCCCGAGGAGCTTTCCGAAGCGGCACTGGCCGGCGCCGCGGCCGCGCTCGAGAGTGGCGAACCGGCGCTCCTGCTACTCGGCGGCCGCGCGCTGCGCCCGCTTGGCCTGGAGCGCGCCGCGACGATTGCGGCGAAGAGTGGCTGCCGCCTGGCCTGCGACACGTTCGTCGCCCGGCTGGAGCGCGGCGCGGGACTGCCCGCCGTGGAACGCTTGCCGTACTTCCCCGAGCAGGCCGCGCAGCTCCTGGAGGGCTTCGCCCACCTGATCCTGGTGGGCGCGCGCGCGCCGGTCGCGTTCTTCGGTTATCCCGGCGGCATCGAGCGGCCCACACCCGCCGGCTGCGCCGTGCACGAGCTGGTCGGTCCCGGCGGCGACGCTCCGGGTGCCTTGGCGGCGCTCGCCGAGCGGCTCGGCGCGTCGGGTGCGACGCGCCGCGAGGCGCCGGGCGAGCGTCCGGGCCGGCCGAGCGGTGCGCTGGATCCCGGCACGATCGGCGCCGCGATTGCGTCGGTGCAGCCGGACGGGTCGATCGTCGTCGATGAGGCGGCGACCAGCGGCTTCGGCTACGCGTCGCTCTCGGAGCACTGCCCGCCGCACACGGTGCTCGGTCTGACCGGCGGCGCGATCGGGCAGGGGCTGCCCTGTGCGACCGGAGCCGCACTGGCCTGTCCGGATCGGCCGGTGATCGCGTTCCAGGCCGACGGCAGCGGCATGTACACCCTCCAGAGCCTGTGGACCCAGGCTCGCGAGGGACTGGACGTGACGACCGTGATCTGTGCGAACCGCGAGTACCGCATCCTGCGCGTCGAGTTGGCGCGCGCCGACATCGCGCAGCCCGGCCCGGTTGCCAGCTCCCTCACCTCGCTGCGCGAGCCCGAGCTCGACTGGGTGGCGCTGGCGCGCGGCATGGGCGTGCCCGGGGTCAGGGTCGACGCGGCCGACCAGCTCGCCCGCGAACTCGAGCGCGCCCTCGCCCAGCCCGGCCCCCACCTGATCGAGGCCATCTTCTAGCGGAGCGACTAGCGGCACAACTAGCGGCACGACTAGCGGCCTAACGGCGAGCGTAGCTCGCCTTGCCGCGCGGAGAGCGACTCCGGGAAGAGTCGCTCTCCTACGGGAACAGGGATGTGATAGTGGCGTAGAGGATTACTGCCAGGACGAGGGGGACGGGGACGCGCAGCAGCCAGCGCCAGAGGAAGAACCAGCGGACGCCGTGGGTGCCGCGTGCGACTTCGCCCATCGGGTCCGGCATCACCCAGCCGACGAAGATCGAGAGCGCCAGGCCGCCGGCCACGAGCAGCACGTTGCCGGCGATCTTGTCCATCCAGTCCAGCGCGCCGAGCGACAGCGCGGGTGCGATGCCGAGCGCGGCGACCGCGCCGCCGCCGACCAACGCGGCCCTGCGCCGCGTCCAGCCCAGGCCATCGATCGCGCTCGCCACGACCACCTCGAGCAGCGAGATCGCCGAGGTGAGAGCTGCCACCGCCAGGGCTACGAAGAACACGCCTCCGACCAGGACCCCCGCCGTGCCCATCTGGTTGAAGGCCGAGGGGAGCGTGATGAACAGGGCGCCGATCGTGCTCTCGCCGACCGCTTGCGAGAGGCCGAGCGCAAAGATCACCGGGAACACCGCGAGCCCCGCCACGAACGCCACACCGAAGTCCGACAACGCGACCAGCAGGGATTCCTCCGGCAGGTCGTGGTCGTCGGTCAGGTAGCTGGCATAGGTGAGCATCGCGCCCATCCCCAGGCTCAAGCTGAAGAACGCCTGCGAGGCCGCGTCGGAGAAGACCTTCCAGCTCCAGATGCCCCGGAAGTCCGGCGACAGGTAGTACGCGTAGCCGGCCCCCGAGCCCTCGAGCGTGGCGGCGTACACGGCGATGCCGCACACCACGACGAACAAGAGCGGCATCAGCACCAGCGTCGCGCGCTCGATCCCGCCGCGCACGCCGCGTTGAACCACCAAGGTGGTCAGGCCCATGAAGCCGAGGTGCCAGGCGATCGCGGCGGGTCCGGTCGCGATCTCGCCGAACAGGGCTTCTGGATCGCTGCCGAAGCCGCCGCTCGCCGCCATCAGCGCATAGCGCAGCGTCCAGCCGGAGATCACGGAGTAGTAGGCCAGGATCAGGAAGCCGCAGCCCACGAAGATGCCGCCGAGCGGCGCCCAGGCGGGTCCGCCGTAGTGGACCAGGGCGGCGATCGGGCTCTTGTTCGAGCCGCGCCCGATCACGAGCTCGGCGAGCAGCACCGGCAGCCCGACCACCAGCACGATCGCGACGTAGAGCAACAGGAAGGCCGCGCCGCCGTTCTCGGCCGTCAGGTACGAGAAGCGCCACATGTTGCCGAGGCCGACTGCGGAGCCGACCGCGGCGAAGACGAAGCCGAGTCGCGTGCCCCACTGCTCGCGCGGTGTGTGCGTCATGGGTTCCCCCCTGCCGAACGCCGTCAGCGGGGGGCACTGCGACACTCATCGGTACGATAGGATGCAGCCCCATCGGAATCCAGTTCGAGCAACGCTCGGCGCGCGCTTCAGCCGGGTCGCTTGAACTCGGGGTCGCGCTTCTCGAGGAACGCGCGCGTGCCCTCGCGCTTCTCGTCGCTGTTGCACGCCTCGGCGAACAGCTTCGCCTCGAGCGCCAGTCCCTGTTCGAGCGTGCCGTCCAGTCCGCAGCCGATCGCCTGGAGCGAGGCCGCAAGCGCCTCGGGTCCGTTTGCGAGCGCCGTGCCCAGCCACTCGAGCGTGCGCGGCAGCAGCTGATCGGGCGCCACCACCTCGTTCACCAGGCCGATGCGCAGTGCCTCGTCCGCCTTGATGATGCGGCCCGACAGGGTCAGTTCCGTGGCGACGCCGCGACCCACCAGCCGCGGCAGGCGCTGAGTGCCCCCGAAGCCGGGCAAGATGCCGAGCTTCACCTCGGGCTGGCCGAAGCGCGCCTTCTCCGAGGCGATGCGCAGGTGGCAGGCCATGGCCAGCTCGCAGCCGCCGCCCAGCGCGAAGCCGTTCACGGCGGCGACGACCGGCACGCGCAGCTTCTCGATGCGGCTGAACACGGACTGGCCGCGTTCCGAGAAGGCGAGTCCGCTCGTGGCATCGAGCGCCGATATCTCTTCGATGTCCGCACCCGCCACGAAGGCACGCCCCTCGCCGACGACATACACGGCGTGGATGCCCGGCTCGCCCTCGATCTTCGCGATGCTCGTGTCCAGCTCCTCGAGCAGCGCCGACGAAAGCGAGTTGAGCGCGTCGGGCCGGTTCAGCCGGACTTCCGCGATCCCCCGCTCCACCGAGAGCTCGACCAGCGCCACGGGCTATTCGCTGAAGCCCACCCACTCGCGAAGCCGCTCGAGCGGGGTCTCGTGCAGGAACTCGCCGGCGGGCCGTCCGCCGCCGTGCTCCCGGATTGCCCCGACCAGCGCCACCAGCACGCGCGTCATCTGGTCCTCGGGCACTCGCCCGTAGAGCGTGCGGCCGATGCGCGAGCCCTCGCGTGAGCCGCCGACCTGGATGATGTGGTCGTTCTTGCCGTAGCCGGTGATGCCGATCTCGGCGGTCGGCGGGCGCGAGCACGAGTTCGGGCAGCCCGCGATGCGGATCACCACGTCCACCTGGCCGAGCCCGGCCGACTCGAGCGCGTCCAGGTAGTGGGGCAGGATGTTTTCCGCGTCGGTCATGGCCAGGCCGCAGGTCGGCTTGGCTGGGCAGGCAAGCGCCTGGCGGCGCACCGCCTGGGCCGAGTCGAGATCGGCCGCACCGTGCTCGGCGAGCAGTTCGTCGACGCGCGCGCGCTGCTCGCCGGAGATGTGACAGAGCAGCAGGTCCTGGTTTGGCGTGCAGCGCACGCCCAGTCCGAGATCCTCCACGATGTGCCGCAGCGCGGAGCGCAGGCGGTGCGTGCCCTCGTCCTTGAGGCGTCCCGAGAGCACGGGCACGCCCAGGAACCAGCGCTCGCCGTCGCCGGCCTGCCGCTGCCAGCCGATCGGGAACTGGTTCCGAGGAAGCGGCTGCGGCTCCGCGTCGACCAGGTCGACGTCGAAGCGCTCGCGCAGCTCGCGCTTGACCACGTCTGTCCCGAGCCGGCGGATCGTGTACTTCCAGCGGGCCTGGCGCCGATCCTTGCGCTCGCCGTTCTCCTTCTGGAGGATCGCGATCGCCGTCACGGCGTCGACCACCTGGTTGCGCGAAATGCGGCCCAGGTACAGGCCCAGGTGCTGCGCGGTCTTGGCGTTGTTGTGCGTGAACCCGAGGCCGCCGCCGGCATACAGGTCGTACTGCTCGGCGCGGCGGCCGTTCATCACCGGCAGCAGACCGACGTCCTGGGTCAGCAGGTCGACCGAGTTGTCGTGCGGGTGGGCGATACCTACCTTGAACTTGCGCGGCAGGTACTGCTTGCCGTAGAGCGGCTCGTCGGTCGTGACGGGCTCCATGCGCTGGCCGTCGTCGGCCTCTACGAAGATCTGATGGTACGCCCGGCCTCCCGCCTGCGGCGCCAGTTTCTCGGCGATGCCGAAGGCCAGCTCGCGCGAGCGGAGCGGCAACTCGAAGTCGAGGTCGTCGATCGGGCTGCACATGGTGTTGCGGTTCACATCGCCGCAGGCGCCGAGCGTCGTCATCGCGTAGTCGCGCTCGCGATAGCTCTCGTTCAGGTGGCGGATCAAGGCTCCGAGTTGCTTGCCCGCTACGTGGTGGAACTGGATGCCCTGGCGCGTGGTGACGCGGATCGTGCCGTCGGCGAAGCGGTCCGCCGCGTCGTTGAGCGCGGTCCATTGCTCAGGCGAAAACTCGCCGCCCGCGGGCACCTTGAGCCGCACCATGAAGATGTAGTCGCCGGTCTTGCGGCCCTCGATGCGCTCCTGCTGCTTGTAGATGCCGAAGAACTTCGACAGCTCCTTGGCTTCGCCGCCGATCGTCTCGGCCTCGCCGCGCGTCATGGCGTCGATCTCGGACGCGAAGCTGTGGCGTTCGCGCCCGGCCACCCAGAACAGGCCCTCGCTCGCGGCCTTGAGGCGCTCCACCTTCGACATGGCGGAGACGTCTGCAGTCTTCAAGGTGACCGGGTCGGAGGGGCGTTCCTTGGCCATCAACCCACGCTAGCAGGCTACGGTTGGGCGGGCCAACGGCTGCCGATTCCCGGGCAGAACACCCGGAGAAGCCCACTCAATCGTGCGGATCTTGCGCCCATCCCTCGGTGTCCGCCACACGGACCAGGCCGATCCAGGGGATGCGCCGTCCGTCTCCGGCCTGGTGGCGCACCATCAGCAGCAGGGTGCGCTCGTCGACCGCTCCCAGCTCGCGTTCGAGTTGCGCCAGCTCGAGGCGTCCGTCCGGACACAGGATGGGCCGCGTGCCGTAGAGCAGCGCCAGGCGTTGCCAGGCCTCGGGGAAGCGGGTCGGCGCCAGGATCGGCACCGGCGGGCGCTCGCGCGCCAGCAGCCGCGCAGCCAGTCCGCCGCGTGTCCAGGTGACGATCGCGCGCACGCCGAGCTCGCGCGCCGTGGCGACCGCGGCGCGCGAGAAGACCACCAGCTCGTGCAGTTCGTCGGAGAGTCCCACGGGTTCCGGCACTGGCGCAGACGGCAGGGCGCTCTCTGTCTCCTCGACGATTCGCGCCATCGACAGGCAAGCGCGCACCGGGTCGACGCCCACTGCGGTCTCGTCCGAGAGCATCACCGCGTCGGTGCCGTCCAGCACCGCATTCGCGACGTCCGTCGCCTCGGCACGCGTGGGCCGCGGCGCCGACACCATCGACTGGAGCATCTGGGTGGCCGTGATCACCGGGCGCCCGGCGCGCAGCGCCGCGAGCACGATGCGCTTCTGCTCGATCGGCACGCGCTCGTAGGGAATCTCGAGGGACAGGTCCCCGCGAGCGATCATCACCGCGTCGCTGCGGCGCAGGATCGCCTCCAGATGTTCGAGCGCGAGCGCCGTCTCGATCTTGGCCACCAGCGGCAGGCTGCCGCCGAGCAGACGCAGCTCGCGCCGCACCGAAACCAGATCCTCGGCGGAGCGCACGTACGAGACGCCGATCAGGTCGACGCCCAGCGCCAGGCCCAGGCGCAGTCCCGCCCGGTCGTCCTCGCCGACCACGGGCCGGGCGGTGAGCCCGCCGGGCACGTTCACACCCTTGCCGGTCGAGACCGGCCCACCCACGCGCACGCGGCACAGCACCTCGGGCGGCTCCACGGCCAGCACCTCGAGCTCGACCAGGCCATCGCCAATCACGACCTGCGCGCCCGGCTGGACCTCCTGGGCGAGCCAGGGGTCGGGCAGCGGCAAGCGCCCCGGCCCCGCCTTGCCGCCGTCGCAGACCAGGGTCACCTCTTCACCAGCGGCCAGGTCGCGGGGCCCGTCCGGGATGTCGCCCAGGCGCAGCTTCGGACCCGGCAGGTCCAGCAGGACCGCCACGGGCGCCGCTGCTGCCTGCGACGCCGCGCGGATCCGGGCGAACGTCTCGCGGTGCTGCTCGGCGCCCCCGTGCGCCAGGTTCAGCCGGGCGACCCGCATTCCAGCGTCGATCAGACCGGCGAGCGTGGCGGGGTCGCGGCTCGCGGGTCCGATCGTGCATACGATCTGCACCGAACGGCTCATCTCCTTCTAGTAGAGCGGAGAAACGGCCGGCTCGCCTGAGCACGGGCCCCGCCCGGCGGGGCTGGGCTAGAATCCCCGCCAGAACCGAGGGAGGAAAAGGCTGTGTCGACGAAGCGGGTGAAGGAGATCCTCTCCTGGTATGGATCCGACAACCCCGGGACCCTGGCGAGTCTGGCGCGACTCCTGAACCACGGACGCCTGGGGGGCAGCGGCAAGCTCGTGATCCTGCCGGTGGACCAGGGCTTCGAGCACGGGCCGGCGCGCAGCTTTGCGAAGAACCCGGCCGGCTACGACCCGCGCTACCACTTCGAGCTGGCGCTCGAGGCGGGCTGCAACGCATACGCGGCGCCGCTCGGCTTCCTGGAGGCCGGCGCGGCGGAATTCGCCGGCGACGTTCCGCTGATCCTGAAGCTGAACAACTCGGACTCCCTGTCGGGAGGCGAACCGTGTTCCGCGCTGACCGGCTCCGTGGACGACGCCCTGCGCCTCGGCGCTTCGGCGATCGGCTTCACGATCTACCCGGGCTCTGGCGAGCGCAACCTGATGTTCGAGCAGATCAAGGAGCTCGGCGAGGAGGCCAAGGCGAGTGGGCTCGCCGTGGTGATCTGGTCCTATCCGCGCGGCGCGGGGATCTCGAAGCAGGGCGAGACCGCGATCGACGTGGTCGCCTATGCCGCCCAGATCGCCGCGCAGCTCGGCGCGCACGTGATCAAAGTGAAGCCCCCGACCGAGCACATAGAGCAGGATGCGGCGCGCAAGGTCTACGAGTCCGAGAGCATTCCGATCGGCACCCTGGCCGAGCGCGTGCGCCACGTGGTGCAGTCGGCATTCGGCGGCCGGCGCATCGTGATCTTCTCGGGAGGGGCCGCGCAGGGACGCGAGGGCCTGCTCGGGGAGATCCGAGCGATCGTCGACGGGGGAGGATTCGGCTCGATCGTGGGACGCAACAGCTTCCAGCGCCCCAAGACCGAGGCCATCGATCTTTTGCACGCGATCATGGACATCTACCAGGCTGCCTAGCATGAGGATCGCGCTCGCCGCCGACCACGCGGGCCTCAGCTTCAAGCGCGAGCTCGCCCAGGAGCTACAGCGCCTCGGCCACGAAGTGCTCGACTGCGGCACCGACTCGGACGAGTCGTGTGACTACCCGGACTTCGCGATTCCCGCAGTGCGCAGCGTGGCGGACGGGCGGGCGGAGCGCGCGATCCTCGCCTGCACCAACGGGATTGGCATGGCGATGGTCGCCAACCGGGTGCCGGGCATCCGCGGTGCGCTGGTCTACAGCGAGCGCACCGCTACGATGACGCGCGCGCACCACGACTCGAACGTGCTGTGTCTGGGCGCGGGCGAATTCCCGAGCGCAGACCTGCAGAAGTGGGTACGCATCTGGCTCGACACCCCGTTCGAAGCCGGCCGCCACGCGCGCCGCATCTCCAAGTTCCCCGCCTAAGGGACTAAGGGACGTTCCTGCTTAACTGCTTAACTCTGGACGAGTTAAGCAGTTAGGCAGGAACGTCCCTGGCCTATGGCCTAGCGAAGCTCGCGCTTGAGGATCTTGCCGGTGGGGCCCTTGGGGAGGCTGTCCGAGAACTCGACGATGCGCGGGTACTTGTAGGCCGCGAGGCGCTCCTTGGTCCAGGCGATCAGGTCCGGACCCTCGAGTGACTGGTTGGGAGCGAGCACCACCACGGCCTTCACTTCTTCGCCGTGGCGCTCGTGCGGCACACCCAGCACGGCCGCCTCGATGATCGCGGGATGCGCGTAGAGCACTTCTTCGATCTCGCGCGGGTACACATTGAAGCCGCCGCGGATGATCATGTCCTTCTTGCGGTCCACGATCCGGTAGGAGCCGTCGGGATCGCGGACTCCGATGTCGCCGGAGTGGAACCAGCCGCCGCGCAGGGCCTCCTTGGTCGCGTCGGGGCGCTTCCAGTAGCCCTTCATGACGTTGTGGCCGCGGATGCAGATCTCGCCCGGCTCACCGTCCGCCAGCGGCCGATCCTCCTCGTCCAGGATGCACATCTCGACGCCCCAGACCGGGTAGCCGATCGAGCCGGGCTTGCGCGGCCGATCCATCGTGTTGAAGCTCGCTACCGGCGAGGTCTCGGACAGTCCGAAGCCCTCGAGGATCTGCACCGGGTACTTCTTCTCGAAGGCGTGCATCACCTCGACCGGCAGCGCGGCTCCGCCCGCCATGCAGTAGCGCAGTGCGGACAGGTCGTAGCGCTCGCCGCCCTGGTGGTTCAAGAGCGCGAAGTACATGGTGGGCACGCCCGCGAAGAGCGTCACCCGGTCGCGCTGCATGATCTCGAAGGCGTCCTCGGGCGTGAAGCGCGGCAGCAAGGTGAAGCTCCCGCCCACTGCGATCGTGGCGTTCTGGATGCAGGTCTGGCCGAACGAGTGGAATAGGGGCAGGGCGGCCAGCGCTACGTCATCGGGCCCGAGCGGCAGCAGCTTCGGCACCACCAGCGAGCAGTTCAGCAGCAGGTTCGCGTGCGTCAGCTCCGCGCCCTTGGGCTTGCCCGTGGTGCCGGACGTGTACAGGATCACTGCCGTGTCGTCGGGCTGCGTCGACCAGAGCGCAGCGAGCGGCTCGGCCGCCGCATAGCCGGCCAGGTTCGGCTCGGCGTCGCCTGCAGCCCAGACGATCGGCGCCCCGGCCTGCTCGGCGCCCTGGCGCGCCGGCTCGCCGAACAGCGGATGCGCGACCAGCAGCTTCGCCTCGGAGTCCTCGAGGTGGTAGCGGACCTCGGGCGCAGTGAGCAGCACGTTCAGCGGCACCACCGTGCCGCCCGCGTACAGGATCCCGAAGTAGGCGATCGTGAACTCGGGCAGATTCGGGATCATCAGTGCCACGCGGTCGCCGGGCGAGACGCCCTGCTCGCGCAGGCTGGTGGCGAAGCCGCGGGCGGCCCGGTCGAGATCGGCGTAGCACATGACCTGCTCGCCCAGACGCAGCACCGGCCGCTCGGGTCGGTCGGCAGCGCTCGTGGAGAGGATCGTGCCGAGGTTCAGCGCCATGCGCGGCAGTCTATCAGGTGTTCCCACCCGAGGCGGCTTCGTCGTAGTATCCCGGCCGACCGATCGCGAGGAGGAGCGCGAAGCATGAAGCACCGGACCCGCACCTTGCTGTTGCTGGTGTTGTCCGCCGGGCTTGCCGCAGGCTGTCAGGACGCATCGACACCCGAGCCCGAGCTGCCGGGAGGCGCCCCCGACGTCGAGCAGGCCCCGGAGCTACCCGACCCGCAAGCGGCGCGCAGCGTCGCGGAAGTCTGGACGGACATGCGCCGGGAGTGGGCCGCGATCCAGGAGCTGGCGGCCGACCGGATCAGGAGCGTCGAGAAGTTCGAGCAGATGGAGCTGGCGCTGGCGCGGCTCGAGGAGTCTGTCGTTGAGCTGGAGCGCTCGTCGGAGAAGACTGGCATCGAGCGGATCCAGCTGGGGCGCTCGATCATGGTGTTGCGCGGCAGCATGCTCGACCTGGACCGCACCTTGGCCGCCCGGGTTCCGGGCCGGCTTCCCGAATCGCTGAACCGGGTGGCGTCCCAGCTCTGGGTGGTGCAGGAGATGTATCCGGAGGGCGCGCTGCCGGGCGAGCCGCTGCCGAAGCCCGAGGGGATCGGAATGCCGCGGAGCTAGGGCAGGCGCGTCTTGCCGAGCGAGAGGATGCGGCGGAAGTGGCGCGCTTCGAGCGGCATCACCGAGAGCCGTGACTGGCGCAGCAGGGCGATGCCTTCGAGTTTTGCATCCTCCTTGATCTCCGCCAGGGTCACCGGACGTTCCAGCGGGACGACCGGCTCGACGTCCACGACCACCCAGCGTTCGTCCTTCGTGGTCGGATCCGGGTAGGCCGTCTCGACCACGCTCGCCACCCCGACCACCTCGCGCCCCTCGTTCGAGTGGTAGAAGAGCACCAGGTCTCCCTTCTGCATGGCTTGCAGGTAGTTGCGCGCCTGGTGGTTGCGCACGCCGTCCCAGTAGGTACGCCGGTCCGCGACCAGCCTCGACCAGGGGTACTTGGCGGGCTCCGACTTTGTGAGCCAGTAGCGACGCGGCACGGCGCGGCTACGGCGCGATCGCGCGCACCTGCGCCGGCAGGTCCTTGGCCACCCGGATGATCGGGATGCCGGTCTGCACGTTCTGGTGCATCTCGTGCATCGCGCGGGGCAGATCCTCGAACGCATAGATCTCGTGGTGGATCGTGGGCTTGAAGACGCTGCCGTACAGTTCGGTGGCGGCGGCCACGCCCTCCAGCGTCTCGTAGTGGGTGTGGTCCAGGGTCACCTGCCGCACCGACATCAGGGTCGAGTTGTAGGTGACGACCTGCGAGAGCTGCCAGCCGGCCGAGACGTTCACGCCCTGGCGCGCGCACACCGCAAGGCCCGCGTCGAAGACCGGACCGCGCAGCATGTCGCACACCAGATGCATGTCGCTGCCGCCGGTCAGCTTGCGAACTTCTCCGCGGAACGCGCGGACGTCGTCGCGCGACGCGAAGCGGTTGTACGCCTTCTGGTCGATTCCGGTGATGCCGAGCTTGTCGAGTGCGATGCGCCGCTCGGGGCTGCCCGAGCAGAAGAAGGCATTGTGCCCCTCGGAGCGCGCCAGCATCAGGAAGAGCTCCGAGACCCCGCCCCCGAAGCCCAGCACGTTGAGCACCGCCTGGCGCTCGCGCGAAACCTTGACGCGGTAGATGCCGAGCGCACGCCGCCACAGGTGGTAGGCGGTGGGCGCGCGCAGCGGCAGCGCCGCGATCTCCCAGAGCGACAGCCCGCAGTCGATCGGGGCGGGCACGATCTGCCAGTCTCCGACCACGGCCTCCTCGCCGTACCAGCCGACCGACTCGGGCTGGTCGTACGCCCAGATGCGCATCGGGAACCCGAATCGATCCTGTTCGCCGTTGCAATGCGTGACGACGATGTCGCCCACCTTGAATTTGGAGACCTCGGCTCCGACCTCGATCACTTCGCCGACCGCGGAGTTGCCCGGGAAGATCCGCCCACCGCGCGTGTCCGCGATGTTCACGGTATCGGCCAACGCGGCGTGGTCCACGTTGTGTTCGCCCGATACCGCCAGGATCTTCAGGCGCGCGTCGCGCGGGCCCAGCGCCGGGAGTTCGAGCGTGTCGAGTTGAACGACGCGGGCAATGTCGAATGCGCCCAGGTCGCCGCCGGCGCGCTTCTGCTCTGCCGCGATGGCGTCGGCGGTGATCGAAAAGGCGCGAATCGTGGTCATCGGGGACTCCTTGGCTCCTGGTCCGGGGCCGGATCCGCATGATGAAGCCTGCGGGGCATCGCGTTCAAGTCCCCGTGTCCCCGCCGGCTGTGCAAGACTGCCTGCGGCGGAGGAGCCCGTCGATGGGGGTGGGGGCAGAGCGGCGCCGAATCGCCGACGCGCTGGCCGAGAGCCTGCGCGAGCGCATCGTGAGCGGTGCGCTGCGGCCAGGAGAGCGCCTGCCGCCCGAGCGCGAGCTGGCGCTCGAGCTGCGTGTGAACCGCGGCTCGTTGCGCGAAGCCCTGAAGAAGCTGGAGCAGCTGCGACTGGTGCGCATCCGGCAGGGCTCGGGGATCCACGTGTGCGATCCGAGCCAGGCCAGCTTCGAATTGGTGCGGGGTGCACTGCTGCGGGACGGCGCCCCAGACCGCGTCTGGCTCGCGGATCTGCTCGAGCTGCGGGAATCGCTGCTGCCCGGCGTGGTGCGCCTCGCCCTCGAGCGCGCCAGCCGGGCGGAGTGCGATGCGGCGGCGGATCGGCTGGAGCAGGCCGCCGCCGGCGAGCTGCTGGGCGGGCTCGAAGAGCTCGAGCGGGGGCTGGCCCAGATGACCCGGAACCGGGTGCTCGCGCTCTTCGTGCATTCACTGGCCGATCTCGTGCCCGAGTCACTCGCCGCGCGGGCGCGCGCCGTACTGCGGGTCGAGCGGCGCCGGCTGCAGCCGCTCCTGCAGCGGCTGGCCCTGGCGCTCCGGGCGCGCGACCCCGAGACGGTCGAGCGGGCGCTGCGCGAGCTGCTGGAGCGCCATTCCCGGGCGCTGCTGGGTGCGGTTGACGCCTGACGGGCGGGCACGTACTAATCCGCCAGCAGGAGCGAGGGGGTCGATTCCTGCCGTTGCCTTTTCCCGTCGACCGTCCCGAGGAGTCCCTCCCATGCCCACTGCCCAGCCAAACCGGCCCATCGAGTTCCTCAAGGGGTTCCTGCGCAACCCGCGCGAAGTCGGGTCGATCGTGCCGAGCTCGCGCTTCCTGACCCGTCGCGTGCTGAGCTGCGGTCGCGCCGCCCAAGCGCGCGTGATCGTCGAGCTGGGACCGGGCACGGGCGTGTTCACCCGCGAAATCCTGGGACGCATGCCGGCCGACGGGAAGCTCGTGGCCGTCGAGATCAGCCCCGACTTCGTGTCGGTGCTGCGTCGCGAGTTCCGGGACCCGCGCCTCACGATCTACGAGGGCAGCTCGACCGATCTGGAGAAGGCGCTGGCCGAAGCGGGCGAAGAGTGCGCGGACCTGGTCGTGTCGGGCGTGCCGTTCTCGACCATGGAGCGCGGCGCGGGACGGCGCACGCTCGAAGCCGCGAAGCGGGTGCTCTCGGAGCGCGGCCGCTTCGTCGCCTACCAGTTCCGCAGCCACGTGCGGCGTTTCGCCGAGCCGGTGTTCGGGCCGGCCGAGACGCACTCCGGCTTCTGGAACCTGCCGCCGATGCGCATCTACGTCTGGAAGCGCGATCCGCTGGCGCCTTGAGGGTCGAGCTTCCGAGCGGATCGGATCGAATCGAGGGCTGGCTCGAGCTGCCGCAAGAAGCCGGGACGCACCCGGGAGTCGTGGTGATCCCGGATGTGCGCGGCCTCTACGAGCACTACCGCGATGTGGCGCGGCGCCTGGCCGACGCTGGCTTCGCGGCCCTGGCCGTGAACCTGTACGCGCGCGGCGAGAGCCCCGACACCTCGGACATGCAGCAGGTGTTCCGCTTCATGCGCGAACTCCCGGACCGCCAGGTGCTCGGCGATCTCCAGGCTGCTCGCGACTGGCTCAGCGAGCGGCCCGAGACGCGCGGGCGCAAGCTCGGGATCACGGGCTTCTGCATGGGGGGCAAGTACACGGTGCTCGCCGCATGCCGTTGTAGCGGTCTGGCTGCGGCGGTTGCCTGGTACGGGATGCTCTCGGTCGGCGAGCTCGACGAGCGGAACCCCGAGCATCCGCTCGACGCCTTGGCTGCGCTCGGCTGCCCGTTGCTGGGGCTCTTTGGCAAGGAGGACCCGATCGTGCCGCTCGCCGACGTCGAGGCCCTGGAGCGGCGGGCCCTCGAGCTGCCTCATGCGGTCGAGGTGGTGGTCTACCCGGGCGCCGGTCATGCCTTTGCGAACGACAGTCGGCCCGACGCCTACCGCCCCGACGCCGCCGAGGACGGCTGGCGGCGCGCCCTCGGCTTCCTGCACCGCGAGCTCGACTAGCGGGTATGCTCTGCGGCCGATGGCGGACCGTCCGACCAGCCTGGAGCTGCTCGCAGCCGTGCGGCGCTTCCTCGACCAGGAGTTGATTCCCGGCCTCGACGGGGTGAAGCGCTTCCACACCCTGGTCGCCTCGAACGCCCTGGGCATCGTGGCGCGCGAGCTCGAGGGCGGCGCTGCGGCGCGGCGCGAGCACTACCTGGGTCTGGGCCGCCTGCTGGGCTGTGAGGACCCGGCGCCCGACGAGCCCGAGGCGTTGGCTCGCGCAGTGGACGAGCGCGAACGGGAGCTGGTCGCGCGAATCCGCGCGGGGGAGGCCGACGCCGGACCGTTCCGCGCCGAACTCCTGGCCGAGCTCGAGGCGGGGGTACGCCGCCGCCTGGCCATCGACAACCCGCGCTACGGCTCGTGAGACCCGCATCTTGAACGCCGCCCTGCTCGCGCTCGTGGCCATCGCCTTGTTCGCGCTGGGCTACCGCTTCTACGCGAGCTTCCTGGCGCGCCGCGTGTTTGGCCTGGATCCGGACGAGCTGGTGCCAGCGCGCGAGTTCGAGGACGGGGTCGACTACGTGCCGACCCCCGCACACGTGCTCTGGGGGCACCACTTCACCTCGATCGCGGGAGCCGCGCCGATCGTCGGGCCGGCGCTTGCGGTGATCTGGGGCTGGGTTCCGGCGCTCATCTGGGTGGTGTTCGGCACCTTGGCGATGGGGGCGGTGCACGACTTCTCGGCGCTGGTGATCAGCCTGCGCAAACGCGGCCGCTCGATCGGCGACATCGCCGCCGACGTGATCAGTCCGCGGGCGCGCACGCTCTTCCTGGCGATCATCGCGGTGCTGATCTGGATCGTGTTGGCCGTCTTCGCCTTCATCATCGGCACGCTCTTTCGCGACTACCCGGCGTCGATCTTTCCGATCAACGTCCAGATCATTCTCGCCGTCGCGCTCGGCTGGCTGGTGTACCGGCGCGCGGTGCCGATCCTGGCGCCGTCGCTGCTGGCCTACGCGCTGCTGCTGATCTCGGTGTTCTACGGGCAGGCGGTGGCCGACGCCCTGCCGTTCCTCGGCGAGATCTCGGTCTCCACGTGGGTCTGGCTGCTGCTCGGCTACTCCTTCTTCGCGTCGGTGCTGCCGGTCTGGCTGCTGCTTCAGCCGCGCGACTACCTGAACTCGCACCAGTTGGTGACCGGCCTCGCGCTGCTCCTGCTGGGGCTGGCGGTGCTACAGCCGCAAATGCAGGCGCCGGCCTTCAACCCATCGCCGGCCGGCGCTCCGCCGCTCCTCCCGTTCCTGTTCATCACGATCGCCTGCGGCGCGATCTCCGGCTTCCACGGGCTGGTCTCCTCGGGCACGACCTCGAAACAGGTGGCGTGCATGAGCGACGCGCGTCCGATCGGCTACGGCGCGATGCTCGGCGAGGGAACCCTGGCGCTGCTGGCCGTGCTCGCGACCACGGCGGGGTTCGCGTCGCACGAGGAGTGGGCCGCGCATTACGCGGGCTGGTCCGCGGCGGCTGGACTGGGGCCGAAGCTACAGGCGTTCGTGAACGGCGGCGCGAGCTTCGTGGCGAGCCTCGGGATCCCCACAGAGACCGCGCAGACCTTCATCGCGGTCATGGTGATCGCGTTCGCGGCCACCTCGCTCGACACAGGCGCGCGCATCCTGCGCCTGATTCTCGTGGAACTCGGCGAGTCGACCGGTCTGCGCCCGCTGCGGAACCGCTACCTCTCAGCGGGCATCGGCGTCGGCGCGGCCCTGCTGCTGGCCACAACGCAGGCCGGCGGCACCGGTGGACTGGCGCTCTGGCCGCTGTTCGGCACGACGAACCAGCTGGTGGCGGGCATCACCTTGCTGATCGTCACCATCTGGCTGCGGCGCCTGGGGCGTCCCGTGGTCTACACGCTCGTGCCCATGGTGCTGGTCGTGCTCGCGACCCTGGTCGCGATGGCGAGCGAGCTGCGCGGCCACATCGCGGACGGCAACGTGCTGCTGGGCGCCATGTCGGGCGGCATCCTGGTGCTGGACGTGTGGATCCTGGCCGAGGGACTGCGCCTCCTGGCGCGCGAGCCCGCGCCCGCGTGAGCGTCTGGCTGGTCCGCCACGCGCAGGACCTGGGCGCGAGCGAGGCGCGCTTCGGCGATCTCGGACTGTCCGAGCCCGGCCGGCGCCAGGCGTGCGAGCTGGGCGAACGTCTGGCGAAGCTCCCGTTCCGCGCCTGCCTGGTGTCTCCGCTGCAGCGTGCGGGGGAAACGACGCGGCTGGTGCTCGCGGGCCGCGACATTCCGGTGGAGGTCGACCCCGACCTGGCGGAGGGCTCGCTCGGCGCGCTTGACGGCCTTTCGCGGGACGAGGCGCGGCTGCGTCACCCCGCCGACTTTCGCTTCGGAGACGGCGTGATCGAGCGCATCGCAGCCAGCGGCTACACCGCTCCAGGCGGCGAGACGCGCGACGCGTTCCTGGCGCGCGCGCGCCGCGTCAGCGAGCGGGTCGCCCGCGAACTGCGCGCAGACGCGCCTCTGCTGCTGGTTTCGCACGGCGGCCTGCTCAACTATCTGCTCCAGATCCTGCTCGGCGTGCCGCTGCGCGACGAGGTTCCCTTCGCCTTCGAGCACGCCGGGGTGGCCGTGCTGCGGCCCAAGGGCGCTGGCGCCCAGCGCGTGCCGCACGTGTCGCTGCACTTCGGAGTGCAAGGAGCGGACCAGCCGAATTTCTGACGACGGGAGCGTCATCGATGTTCATCTCCATCCCTTGACGCTGCCTTCGCCTCAAGCTAACCATGCCGCCGGCCATGCGAATCCCGACACGCGCCGTTGTGAGTTTCTGCGCCCTGTTGGGCACTGCGCTGGTCGTTGGCGCCACAGCAAGCGGTCTCTACGACTACACCGACGACGAACTGTCGGGCCCTGAGCAGCCGATCCAGTTCAGCCACGCGGTGCACGCGAGCAAGCTCGGAATCGAGTGCTTGTACTGCCACACGACCGCGGACAAGGGCCAACACGCCACGATCCCTGCGGTCTCGGTGTGCATGGGCTGCCACCAGTGGGTGAAGGAGGGCGCATCCCCTGGCAGTGCCGAGGAGATCGCCAAGCTGCACGAGTTCTACCAGCAGGGCGAGTCAATTCCCTGGCTGAAGATCCACAACCTTCCGGAGCACGTGCAGTTCAAGCACTTCCGCCACAGCCATGCGGGGGTCGAGTGCCAGACCTGCCACGGTCCGGTCGAGAGCATGAATCGCGTGTGGCTGGTGCCGGATACGGTGCTGCGTCCCTCGAGTGCTTTCCTGCCTGCGGCGAAGCTCGAGATGGGTTGGTGCATGAACTGCCATTTGGAGCGCGGGGCCGCAGACGACTGCGCCGCCTGCCACTACTAACCGGGGAGAGCACGGCCATGCCGGAGATCGATCGCAGAGACTTCCTGAAGATCGTGGGCCTTTCCGCGGGCGCCGCCGCGACCGCCGCCTGCCGCGAGCCGGTCGAGAAGATAGTTCCCTACCTGAATCAGCCGGAAGAAGTCACGCCCGGCATCGCCAGCTTCTACGCCAGCACCTGCCGCGAGTGCCCGGCCTCCTGCGGCCTGATCGTGAAGACGCGCGAAGGCCGCCCGATCAAGGTAGATGGCAATCCGGCGGATCCGATCTCGCAGGGCCGCCTGTGCGTGCGCGGTCAGGCGAGCCTGCTGCGCACATACGACGCCTCGCGGCTGGCCGGTCCGTTGAAGCGCGCCGCCGACGGGAACCTGGTGCCTACGACCTGGGAGGACGGCCTGTCCATCCTGGTCGACAAGCTGCGCGAGCACAGCGGCAAGGTCGCGTTCCTGGGCGGTCTCGAGACCGGTACGCTCGACGGCCTGATCGACGACCTGCTGGCGGCGATCGGCTCGCCGAACCGGGTGCGCTTCGAGCCGTTCGCCTACGAGTCGCTGCGCAAGGCCAATGAGCAGCTGTTCGGCACAGCCACCGTGCCGCAGTTCCGCTTCGAGCGGGCCGACCTGATCGTGTCGTTTGGTGCCGACTGGCAGGAGACCTGGCTGTCGCCGGTGAAGCAGCAGATCGGCTACGCCGAAGCGCGGCGTGGCGGCAAGGCGTTCGCGGTGTACGTGGGTCCCCGGCTGGGACTTTCCGGCGCCGACATGGACGAGTGGCTCGCCCCGGTTCCGGGCACCGAGATGCAGCTGGCGCTGGCGCTGCTGCGCGAGGTCGCGCTGGTGAAGCGCGCCGACCTGGGCGCCCTCTCGGGGCGGCTGCGCTCTCAGACCACGGCCGGCGCCGCCGAGGCGACCGGGATCCCCGTCGAGCGGATCCGCCGCCTGGCGCGGCGTATCGCCGATGCAGACGCGCCGCTGGCGCTGCCTCCGGGCAACGAGATGCAGGGCAGCAATGCCACGGGGCTCGCCGCGGCCGTGCAGCTGCTCAACTACGCGAGCGGGGCGATCGGCAAGACCGTCGTGTTCGGGCCCGACCACAACCTGGAACGGCTGGGCGGCTTCAGCGACCTGAAGAACCTGGCCGGCCGCCTGCGCTCCAAGGCGGTCGGGATGCTGCTCGTTCACGGCGCGAATCCCGTATACGCCGCTCCGGCCCTGGGCTTCGCCGAGGCGATGGCGTCGACCTTCACGGTGAGCTTCGCCTCCGCCAACGACGAGACGACCGCCCTGGCCGACCTGGTCTTGCCCGATCACACGCCTTACGAGTCGTGGGGCGACGCGGAGCCGCTGCGCGGCGTGCGCTTGCTCCAACAGCCGACCGTCCGTCCGCTGCGCGACACGCGCGCGACCGGGGACGTGCTGCTCGAGGCCGCGCGCGCGCTCGGCGTTGGGGAGAGCCTCCCCGCTGGGAGCTTCAAGGACGCGATCGCGGCGCGCTGGGCCGACGTCGGCTTTGACCAGGCACTCGCCAACGGCGGCGTGTTCAACCCCGCGCCGCAGCGCAGCGTGACGCTCTCGGCGGGTGCAGCGACGGCCGCCTTCGAGAACGCCAAGCTCTCGGGCGAAGGCGATCTGGTGCTGTTGGTCTACCCGTCGCTTGGTCTCTACGACGGGCGCAGCGCGCGCTTCGCGACGCTCCAGGAAGTGCCGAACCCCGTGACGAAGCTCGTCTGGGGTAGCTACGCGGAGCTGCACCCCGATACGGCCGCCCGCCTCGGCGTGGAGTTCGGCGATGTGCTGCGCGTGACTAGCGAGGCGGGGCAGCTGGAGCTTCCGGTCGTCGTGCACGAGACCGTGCGCCCCGAGGTGATCGCGATCGAGGCGGGCCAGGGACACCAGCCCGTGGAGCCCGGCGCGCCCGACCCCGATTATTTGAAGCTGCGTTCGCAGATCGGGGCGAATGCCTTCACACTCCTCTCCGGCAAGACCGACTCCGAGTCGGGCGCGCTGGCCTGGCTGTCAGCCAAGGTTCGGGCCGAGAAGACCGGCGCGAAGCTGCTGATGCCGCTGACACAGCCCACTTTCGACCAGGAGGGCCGCGGGATCGCTCAGGCCACCACGATGGCGGCGGTGCTCGGTCTCGACGCCGGCAACCACCATGCGCCTGCGCACGGCGGCGAGCAGCACGAGCCGCCCTACGCCGACGCGATGCACCTGGAGACGGTGGACTTCGATCCCGCTGATGACGCGCGCAGCCCCGACTACCGCTGGGGCATGGTCATCGACCTGGATGCCTGCACGGGCTGCAACGCCTGCGTGACCGCCTGTGTCCAGGAAAACAACATCTTCACGATCGGCGAAGAGCTGGTGCGCCAGGGCCGCGAGATGCACTGGATTCGCCTGGAACGCTACGTCGAGCACCACGGCGACGAGATCGAAGTGCGCCACGCGCCGATGCTCTGCCAGCACTGCGGCTCGGCGCCCTGCGAGCCGGTCTGCCCGGTCTTCGCCACCTATCACAACGACGAAGGCCTGAACGTGATGGTGCCGAACCGCTGCATTGGCACGCGCTACTGCGCCAACAACTGCTCCTACAAGGTGCGGCGTTTCAATTACTTCGCCTATGACAGGTTCCTGCGCGAGCCCGAGCAGCTGCGCCTGAACCCGGACGTGACGGTTCGCTCCAAGGGAGTGATGGAGAAGTGCACCTTCTGCGTGCAGCGCATCAGCGCCGCCAAGGACCAGGCCGTGATCGAGGGCCGCAAGGTGCGAGACGGCGAGGTGATCCCCGCCTGCGCGCAGACCTGCCCCTCGCAGGCGATCACCTTCGGCAACCACAAGGATCCGGCGAGCCGAGTCTCGAAGCAGCGCGCCGACGGCCGGGCCTACTGGGTCTTCCAGCACCTGAACACGCGCCCGGCGGTGACGTATCTCAAGTCGATCCGGCGCGGCGAAACCGGCAAGGCGTAGAGCGATGGCTGCGATCAGCGAGGCCGTCCCGCAGACGGCTGATCAGTACAACGAGGACATCCTCGCGGTCCTGAAGCCGCCGTCGCCGCTCTACGTGCTGGCCGTGCTGGGCCTGCTCGGCTTGGTCGGGGCTGGGGTGGTCGCGCTCGCCGTCCAGACCTACTTCGGTATGGGTGTCACCGGCCTGATGCACCCGGTGATGTGGGGCGTGTACATTACGACCTTCGTGTTCTGGGTCGGCATCGCGCACGCCGGCACCTTGATCTCGGCGATCCTCTTCCTGTTCCGGGCGTCCTGGCGCAACGCGATCAACCGCGGCGCCGAGGCGATGACGGTCTTCGCGGTGATCACGGCCGGGCTCTTCCCACTGATCCACCTCGGGCGGCTCTGGAAGTTCTACTACATGTTCCCCTACCCGAACCAGCGGGGCCTCTGGACCAACTTCAAGTCGCCGCTCGAGTGGGACGTGTTCGCGGTGGGGACCTACACGATCATCTCGATCCTGTTCTTCGCGGTGGGCCTGATCCCCGACGTCGCGGCGGCCCGCGACCGCGTCACCGACTGGCGGCGTCACCTGTACGGGATCCTGGCGATGGGCTGGCGCGGCACCTCGGAGCAGTGGCGGCATCACTCGCGCGCCGTGCTGCACCTGTCGGGGCTGGCGACGCCGCTGGTGCTCTCGGTGCACAGCGTGGTTTCGTGGGACTTCGCGGTGTCGCTGGTGCCCGGCTGGCACACCACGATCTTCGCGCCCTACTTCGTGGCCGGCGCGATCTTCTCGGGCATGGCGATGGTGATCACGGTGCTGGTACCGGTGCGCAGGGCGTTCCACCTGGAGTCCTACATCCGTCTCGAGCACTTCGACAACATGGGCAAGTTCATCGTGCTCACCTCGACGATCGTCGGCTACTCCTACGCGGTCGAGTTCTTCATGGCCTGGTACAGCGCGAACCCCTACGAGCAGATGTCGTTCTGGCACCGCGCCTTCGGCGACTACTGGTGGGCCACCTGGATCATGATCTCCTGCAACATACTCGTGCCGCTGCCGCTCTGGATCAAACGAGTGCGCATGCACGTGCCGACCATGTGGGTGATCGCGATCTTCATCAACCTTGGCATGTGGTTCGAGCGCTTCGTGATCATCACCACCGGGCTCTCGCACGAGTACAGCCCCGCGGCCTGGGGCTACTACACGCCGTCCTGGGTGGAGCTCACGATCCTGGCCGCGAGCTTCGCCTGGTTCCTGATGCTGTTCATGATCTTCCTGCGACTGTTCCCGGTGATCGCCATCCAGGAGACCAAGGAACTCCACTACCACCGGGCGGAGGGCCACTAACATGGCGACGGTGCTCGGCGTGCTCAGCGACCCCAAGGCGACCGCGGCCGCGCTGCGCTCGGTGCGCGAGGCCGGCTTCGACGAGGTCGATGCCTACTCGCCGGTCCCGAGCCACGAGATCGAGGAAGCCGTGGCGCGCGGGCCCAGCTGGGTGCGCGCCTGGACCCTGATCGGGGGGCTCGCCGGCGTGTGCCTCGGCTATTTGATGACCATCTGGATGTCCTACGACTGGAAAATGGTGGTCGGGGGCAAGCCCTTCGCATCGATCCCCGCGTATACGGTGATCGCGTTCGAGTTCACCATCCTGTTCGGTGGCGTGCTCACCGTGCTGGGTCTGCTGGTGCACGGCCTGGCCCTGTCGAAGCCGAACGGGCAGGCCTATCGGCCGGCCTTCAGCAGCGACCAGTTCGGCTGCCTGGTGAACTGCCACGGCGACCAGATCGCCCGGGTGCAGGAACTGCTGAACCAGGCCGGCTGCTCGGAGGTGCGCGTTGTCGAGGGCTAGGTTCGCGCTCGCGCTGCTGTTCGTGGCGGCGACCAATGCCGGCTGCTGGGAGCAGGTTTCGCCCGAGTGGTTCTCGCAGATGAAGGAACAGCCGGCAGTCCAGTCGCAGGAAGGCGTGGCTCCGCTGGTACCGCCCGAAGGCACGATTCCGTTGGGCGGCATCGAGCCGCGCATCGACTCGCCTGCGCCGGCCTTCATGCCCGAGGCGATGCAGCTGCAGAACCCCGTGCCGACCAGCGCCGCCTCGGTGGCGCGGGGCGCGGAGCAGTACGGCATCTATTGCGAGGTGTGCCACGGAGCGGACGGCATGGGCAACCTGGAGGAGCTACCGGTCGCCAAGCGCCTGGCCGAGAGCGGCATGCCGCCGGCTCCGCTGCTCGCGGTTCCCGCCTACCCGGATGGCTTCCTGTTCACCAAGATCCGCTACGGCAAGCCCGGCATGCCCGGCTACCCGCAGATCGCTCCCGAGGACCGCTGGCACATCGTGAACTACCTGCGGACCATGAAGATCGGAGGCCCGTCATGAGCGCGGATCGCGCACGGCCTCGCGACCTGCCCCGGCGGGCGGCGCCGATATTCGGCGCCCTGGCGCTGCTGGGCCTGGTGACCTTCGCCGTCGGCGCGCTCTCGTCCGACGAGGCGACCGTGGCCCGCACCTACCGGGTATACCTGCACAACTGGCTGCTCTTCGCGGCGCTCGCGCAGGGCGCGTTGGTGCTGTCGGCGGCCATGCGGCTCACGAACGCCGGCTGGCAGGGCCCGGTGCACCGGCTGGTCGACTCGCTGGGTGCCTTCGTGCCGGTCTCCCTGGTGCTCTTCGCCGGCGTGTGGCTGGGGCGTCACGAGCTCTTCGAGTGGACCCATCACCCGATCGTAGGCAAGGAGCTCTGGTTTGATCCGGGCTTTACCTTCGCGCGCGATCTCGGCGCGCTGCTCTTGATGACCGCACTCTCGGTCGCGTACCTCTACATGTCGGTGCGCCCCATGCTCGGGGACTTGCGCGAGAACGCGCCGCGCTTCGCGGGCCTGTACCAGCGCTGGACGGCCGGTTGGCGCGGCGAGGACGCCGAGCGGCGCTTGGCGGAGCGGCGCCTGCGCAAGCTCGCAGCGGTGCTCACTCTGTCGTACGCCTTTTGCTACTCGGTGATCGCCGTCGACATGATCATGTCTCTCGCCCCGCACTGGGTGAGCAGCATGTTTCCGGGCTACTACTGCTGGGGCGGCTTCCTGTCGGCCGTCAGCATGACCGCCTTCCTCGGCGTGGTGATGCGCGGTTCCGAGGACCTGCGCGGCGAGATCACCGAGAAGCGCCGCCACGACCTGGGGAAGATGGTCTTCGCCTTCTCGATCTTCTGGATGTACCTGTTCTGGTCGCAGTACCTGGTGATCTGGTACGGAAACATCCCCGAAGAGACCGGCTTCATCGCCGCGCGGCTCGGCTCGCAGTTCATGCAAGGCATGCCGGATGCCCCGTACCTGACCGGCCTATGGGAGCGCATCTCCGAGCCGTACGCGAGGCTGACGCTCTCCGCCTGGTTCCTGTGCTGGGTGATTCCGTTCTGGGTGCTGCTCGGAGCGCGCCCCAAGAAGACTCCGGTGATCCTCGGCACCGTGGCCCTCGGGTCGCTGGTCGGCTTCTGGCTCGAGCGCTACATCCTGGTCACGCCGTCGTTGGTTTCGCCCGAAGCGGTGCTGTCCGGGGCGCCGGTGACGCCCTTTGGCTGGATCGAGCTGGGGATTGCCGGGGGCTTCGTCGGCGGGTTCTTCCTGGCCTTCCTCGGGTTCGCCAGGGTGTTCCCGGGCGCGCTTCCGCCTCGCTCCTGACCCGCGGCCTATAATACGAGCGCTTGAGCCAGCGCGTCAGCAGGATCGCCGTTCTGAATCGGGGCGAGGCAGCCACGCGCTGCCTTCGTGCGATTCGTGAGTTGCGCGCGGAAACCGGCGAGGACCTGGTCGGGATCGGCTACTACACCGACCCCGATCGCTTCGCACCGTTCGTGCGCGAAGCCGACGAAGCTCTTTCGCTGGGACCCGCGCTGCGCGGGCCGGCGACGGCGCTGCGTCCCGCCTATCTGGACCACGAGCGCGTGCTCGCCGCTCTGCGCGCGACGCGTGCCGACGCCCTCTGGCCGGGCTGGGGCTTCCTGGCCGAGGACCCGAGCTTCGTCGAGCGGCTCGAGTCCGCGGGCATCGTGTTCCTGGGTCCGTCGGCCGAGACGATGCGTCAGCTCGGCGACAAGATCACCTCGAAGCGGATCGCGGAAGCCGCGCGCGTGCCGGTGGCGCCCTGGAGCGGCGGTCCCGTTACGCGCGAGGAGCTCGACGCGCACGCGCAGAAGCTCGGCTTTCCGCTGATGATCAAGGCCACGGCCGGAGGCGGCGGCCGCGGCATCCGCCGGGTGGACGCCACGTCGGAGTTGTTGGTGGCCTTCGAGAGCGCGACCAAGGAGGCGGCGAACAGCTTTGGCGACGGCACCTTGTTTCTCGAGGCGTGCCTGTCCGACGCGCGCCACGTCGAGGTGCAGATGGCCGCCGATCAGCACGGCGGCGTGCTGGCGCTGGGCCTGCGCGACTGCTCCGTGCAGCGGCGCCATCAGAAGATCGTCGAGGAAGGCCCACCGCCGGGCCTCTCCGCCGGGCTCGTGCAGCGCATGCGCGAGTCGTCGATCCGGCTGCTTCGCGAGGCCGGCTACGTGGGGGTGGCGACAGCCGAGTATCTGGTGAGCGCCAACGAGAGCTTCTCCTTCCTCGAGGTGAACCCGAGGCTCCAGGTGGAGCACGGCGTCACCGAGATGCTGACCGACTTCGATCTGGTAAAGGGGCAGATCCGCATCGCGCGCGGCGAGCGCCTGCCGGCCGAGCCGCCCGCGGAACGCGGCCACGCGATCGAGGTGCGGGTCTGTGCCGAGGATCCCGCCGCTGGCTTCGCCCCGAGTCCGGGCCGCATCGCGCTCTTGGAGCTGCCGGCCGGGCCCGGCATCCGGGTCGACTCCGGCATCGTCCTGGGCGGCTCGATCCCGGCCGAGTTCGACTCGATGCTGGCCAAGGTGATCGCGCACGGCGCCACGCGCGAGGAGGCGCGCGCACGCCTGGTTCGCGCGGTCTACGATCTGGGCATCGTGGTCGACGGCGGGATGGTCAACAAGGGCTTCCTGCTCGACGTGCTGGAGCACGACGACTTTCGCGCGGGCGGCCTCTCGACCGGCTGGCTCGACGCGGTGCAGTTGCGCACCCAGCCCGATCCCTGCAGCGAGGCGCTGGTGGTCGCCGCGATTCTCACCCACCAGGGTGAGCGGGCGGCCGTGCTTCTGAACTTCTTCGACCAGGCGGCCCGCGGACGGCCCCGGCAGGTCCCCTCGTCGACGGGCAGCGAGCTCGACCTGGTGTACAGCGGCCACTCCTACCGCCTGAAGGTGTTCGCGATCGGCGGCTGGACCTACCGCGTGCACCTCCGGGACCGGGTCGCCCAGGCGACCCTGCTCGAGCAGGGCCCGTACAGCTACCAGCTGGTGATGGGCGGCCGGAGTCACAGCGTGCTGCTCTCCGAGTCCGACGCGGAACTGCGCCTCGAGATCGACGGGCATCTGCACCGCGTGCGCCGCGACGTGGGCGGCAAGGTGCGCGCGCCCGCGCCGGCCCTGGTGATCGAGGTCTCGGTCGAGGCGGGCCAGAAGGTGGCGGGCGGGCAGCGTCTCGGCCTGCTCGAGGCGATGAAGACCGAGACCGCGTTCTTCGCGCCCGTGGCCGGCGTGGTGCGCGAAGTGCTGGTGCGCGGCGGCGAGCGCGTCTCGGCGGGCGACGTGATCCTGGTGATCGAGCCGGAAAGCGGTGAGGGGGCGGCCGTCGGTGCGCGACCCGCGCTCGAGATCGAGCCGGAGCCCGATCCGCTCGACGCGCTGTTCGGTCCGGACGGGGCGCCCGACCTGGCCGCCGCCTCGGGGCTCTCGTCGGGCGTACGCGCCGAGGCGGTCGGTGTGCTGCGCCGAGAGCTGCGCCGCATCCTGATGGGCTACGACGTGAACACCGAGCGGGCGGAGCGGCTGGTCGCGGTGCTCGAAGCCGACGTCGCTGCGATCTCCGACCCGTTTCGCGCCGAGCTGGCGGGCCTGGTCCCCGCGCTCCTGCTCTTCGTCGACCTCGAGACCCTGTTCAGTCGCGCGCCGACACGCATCGAGGGCGACGAGCTCGGCCCCTCGAACGACGCGCGCATGGCCATGTACCTGCGGCGCATCGCCGCCGAGGGCGCAGGCATCCACGCCGACTTCCTCGAGCAGTTGCGCCGCACCCTCGCCCACTATGACGTCCCGTCGCTCGAGCCGAGTGACGCGCTGTGGCGCGCGGTGCTGCGCGTATACGCCACCCGCACTACGCTCGAGCTGCGCACGCGGCTGGTGGTTGCCCTGCTGCAGCTCTCGATCGGCCTGGGTGAGCGCGGAGAGGTCTTCCGCGGCCGCGGCGAGCTGGGCGAGGTGCTGGACCGGCTCGCCTTGCTGCGCGGCACCGTGTCGGCCGCCGTCGCCGACCTGGCGTCCCACGCGCGCTTCGTGCTCTTCGAGCGGCGGCGCAGCGACGAGGAGGACGCGGTTCCCGGACCGCCGGTCGAGCTCGGCCACACGATGGTGGCGCCGCGCGATCCCGCGCGCCTGGCGCGGGTGGCGGAGCCGCTCGGGCTCACGCCCGACGAGGCCGAGCGCATCGAGCTGTGGCGTTTCGAGAACTTCGAGCTGGAGCGCTTCGAGACCTTCGCCGGCGTGTACACCTTCCGCGGCCGCGCGCGCGACCAGAGCGGCGACGAGCGCCTGTTCTGCATCGCCGAGGTCGACGACCTGGGCGCCGGCGTGCCCGACGCGCCGGACCTGGCGCTCTTCGAGCAGCGCTTCCAGGAGGCGATCGAGGCGCTGCGCGTCACGCACGCAGCCGTGGATCCCGCGCGCCGCCTGCAGTGGAATCGGCTCTACGTGCTGGTGCGCCCGCCCATCGTCCTGCGCGCCGAGCTGCTCACCGCCAGCTTGCGGCGCCTGGCGCCACAGACCGGCTCGCTCGGCCTCGAGAAGGTGGTGGTGCGCCTGGCCACCATCGATCCCGAACAGCGCGACGCAGCGCCGCGCATGATCGAGGTACTGGCGGGCAACCCGACCGGAAGCCGCGTGGAATCGAGCGTGCGCGACGTACACGACCAGCCACTCGCGCCAGCCACTCCCTATGAGCGCCGCGTGGCCGCCGCCAGGGCGCGGCGCCTGGTGGACCCGTTCGAGGTGATCCGCCTGTTCCTTCGGCCGCCCGCTCGGCGCGGCTCGGGTCCCGCGCGGCCGGTCGGGCCCGGCGCGTTCACGGAGTACGAGTTGCTGGACGGCCGCGCGCAGCCCGTCGACCGGCCCCCCGGCCAGAATACCTGCGGCGTGGTGCTGGGCGTGATCACCACTCCCACCACCAAGTACCCGGAGGGTATGCGCCGCGTGATCGTGCTGGGCGATCCGAGCTTCGGCATGGGCGCCCTGGCGTCGCCCGAGTGCGCCCGGATCGTCGCGGCACTCGACCTGGCGGAGCGGGAGGGGCTGCCGGTCGAGTGGGTGGCCGTGTCGTCGGGCGCGCGCATCGCCATGGACAGCGGCACCGAGAACCTGGACGCGACTGCGCGCGTCGTGCGCCGGCTGGTGACGTTCACCGACGCTGGCGGCGAGGTGAACCTGATCCTGCCCGGCGTGAACGTGGGCGCGCAGAGCTACTTCGACGCGCTGGCCACCATGGGCATGCACACGCGCGGCATCCTGGTGATGCTGCCCAGCGCCTCGATGGTGCTGACCGGCCGCGCGGCGCTCGAGGTCTCGGGCGCAGTCGCCGCCGAGGACGAAGTCGGCATTGGCGGCTACGAGCGGATCATGGCGCCGAGTGGCCAGGCGCACTATCAGGCGCGCGACCTGGCAGGCGCCTACGAGATCCTGCTGGAGCACTACGCGGTCTCGTATCGCGCGGCCGGCGAGCCCGGGCCGCGACGCTTCGCCTCGCGCGACCGCTCCGACCGCGACGTGACGCTCTCGCCGTGCGGCGAGGACGGTTTCGAGACGGTGGGCGAGATCTTCAGCCCCGAGGCGAATCCGGAGCGCAAGCGCCCCTTCCCGATGCGTCCGTTGATGCGCGCGGTGGCGGACCAGGACGCCGACTCGCTGGAACGCTGGCGCGACTGGTCGGGCGCCGAGACCGCAATTGTCTGGGACTGCCATCTGGGCGGCCACCCGATCAGCCTGCTGGGCATCGAGAGCCGGCCGCTGCCGCGCGTGGGCTACGTCGCGAATGACGGGCCCGACCAGTGGACCGCGGGCACGCTCTTTCCGCTCTCCTCGAAGAAGGTGGCGCGCGCATTGAACGCGGCGAGCGACAGCCGGCCGGTCGTGATCCTGGCGAACCTGTCCGGCTTCGACGGCTCGCCGGAGTCGATGCGCCGCGGCGTCTTGGAGCTGGGCGCAGAGATCGCGCGGGCCGTCGTGCGCTTCCGCGGACCGCTGCTCTTCACGGTGGTCTCGCGCTACCACGGAGGCGCCTACGTGGTGTTTTCGCGTGCGCTGAACCCGGAGATGCGTGCCAGCGCCGTGTCCGGCTCCTTCGCCTCGGTGATTGGCGGCGCCGCGGCGGCGGCCGTGGTGTTCCCGCGCGAGGTGCGCAGCCGCGCTAACGCGGATCCGCGCGTGCGCGAGGCGCGGCAGCGGGTGGCGAGGGCCAGCAACCCGGCGGTGCGGGTGGCGCTGCGCGCCCGCCTCGACCAGATTCTCCGCCAGGTCACTCTCGAGAAGCAGGCCGAGATCGCCGCTGAGTTCGACGCAGTGCACAGCGTCGAGCGCGCCCTCGAGGTGGGCTCGCTCGAAGCGATCCTGGAGCCCGCCAGGCTTCGGCCTGCGCTGATCGACTTACTCGACTCGCCAAGGAGAGCGGACCCATGAACGCGTTGGAAGAGGGACTCGAGCTCCGGCTCGACTACGGGAAGCTCGTCGAGGTGGGGCAGAGAGGTCAGGACGTCGTGCCGGTGGTGCTGCAGCACGCCGAGAGCGGCGAGGTGCTGTTCGTCGGCTATGCGAACCAGCAGGCGCTGCACGCCACGCTCGAGACGCGCACCGCGGTGCTCTGGTCGACCTCGCGAAACGAGCTGTGGCGCAAGGGCGCCACGTCGGGGGACGTGCTCGAGCTGGAGGACGTGCGGGTGAACTGCGAGCAGAACTCGCTGCTCTACCGCGTGCGTCCGCGCCAGGTGGGCGCTTGCCACACCAAAGACAGCGAGGGAAATACGCGCGCGAGCTGCTACTACCGCCGGCTGGTCGACGCGCGCGGCCTGGAGTTCGCCTGATTCCCCGGGCACCGCTCGTGTTGACGGCGCTGCTCTCGCTTCTTTGCTTGGGCTGCCGCTCGGACGACCCGGTGGCGCGTGGGCGCCAGGTCTACGCGGCGAACTGCACAGCCTGCCACCACGTGGATCCGACGCTCGACGGTACGATGGGCCCGGCCATCGCCGGCAGCTCGCGGGAGCTGTTGGTCGCACGGGTGCTCGGCGGGGACTACCCGTCCGGCTACACGCCGAAGCGCGACACCGGGCTGATGCAGCCGCTCCCGCACCTGCGCGCGCAGATCGACGACCTGGCGGCCTACCTGGCCGACGGCGCCGTGCGTTAGCCCCCGGCTAGAGCAGCGCGGACGCGATCCCGAACAGCACGACCGTCGCGATGGCGCCCCAGGTGAGCGTGCCCGATACGGAGCCGAGCGGCTTTTGGCTGGCGGCATTCCCGTAGAACGGGTTCAGCTCGACGGCGAGGACCACCACGACGGCCAGCAGGTAGTACAGCCCGAGCGAAGGGTCACCGCTCAGCAAGGTCGAGAAATGACTCGCGGAGCCCATGAAGAACAGCATCGGCAGCGAGAGCAGGGTGTTCGTGCGCGAGGCGCGCCCGGCCAGGGGGGCGCGCGCGGCGGCCTCGGGGATTGCTTCGCCGCCGCCCGCCACCTGCTCCGCGTTGGCAATCGCCAGCTTCTGGATCGGCCAGATCACGAACCACACGTTGAACCACATGAACGTGCCCATCAAGCCGCCGATCAGGATCAACGCGTAGTACTCGGAGGACTTCCCTCCCAGCACCATGTGCGAGATCACGATGGTCCAGCCCGACAGGAACGTGAACATGGCGCCCCAGCGGAACCACCACAGGGCGTTCGGCGCCAGGCCACGCATGATGGCGCTGCGGGCGCTCCCCCCGAGTTCGGTGGCGAAGAAGGGCGTCTGGACGAAGTTGAAGTAGTACAGCATCCCGATCCACGTGATCCCGGCGAGGAAGTGGACCCAGCGCAGCATGAAGAAGTATCCGTCCTGAGAAAAGAGCTCCATCGCGATCCCCCTTTTGAGTGCGCGTATTCGACTGGATCGGGCAGGTCTTTGTCAATGCGCGCGGACCCGGCGAGGGCCCGCCCCCTCAGCCCTCAGGTGCGCTCCGCCAGCCACTCGAGCAGCGCTTGCACGCTGTCGACGTTGGGCAAGGTGCGCGACGCGAGCGTCGGGCGGTCAGCGCCGCCCACCCGGAACGTGATGCCCAGGCCCGAGAGCGCGCGGAACGCGTCCTCGTCGGTCCAGTCGTCGCCCACGTAGATCGGCCGCACGTGCTCCGACCAACCCGGTCCGTAGCGGGTGCGCAGCACGTGCAGGGCGGCGTGCCCCTTGTCCCAGCCGATCGGCGGCCGGGCTTCCAGCGCGCAGGCGGCGTCGCGCGCCTGGAAGCCGGCGCGCTGGATCTCGGGCCGTGCGTCGTCCGCAAGGCTCTCCTGCTGCGCCTCGTCGACCTCGCGGAAGTGCAAGGTGAGCGACGCGCTCTTGCGCTCCACCCACGCGCCTGGAATGCACAGCTTTTCCAGAGCCTCGGCGAGGCCATCCAGACGACCTTCGTAATGCGCCAGATCCTCGTGGCGGAATGTGGGCAGGCCCGGCCCCGAGATCTCCAGGCCGTGGTTGCCCGCGAACGCGAGGCCCGGTAGCGGCAGCAGTTTGCGCACGTCCTCGAGGGCGCGCCCGCTCACAACCGTCACGTCGGTGTCTTCGCGCTCCAGGCAGGATTCCAGCGCCGCGCGCATCTCCGGCAGAAGCTTTGCCAGCTTCGGGTGCTGGCGCAGCGGCGTGAGGGTCCCGTCGTAGTCCAGGAACAGCGCCAGGCGCCGACCCTCCAGGAAGCGGCCCAGCCAGCTCTCGAAGTCCGCGCCGGTGACCGGAGAGAGCCGGCCGCGCGCGTCCCACGCGGCAGCCAGGAAGCTCTCGAGCCAGCGCTGCAGGTCGTGGGCGCGCTCGCGACGGCGCAGCGCCTGGATGCGCGATTCGCGCTCCGTCTCGTCCATGACCAGGGCCCGGTGCAGCTGCACCGCCACTCCGTCGATGTTGTACGGGTTCACCTGTAGGGCCTCGTGCATGGTCTCCGCCGCGCCCGCCAGGCGCGACAGGATCAGCACGCCGGGGCGCTCCACCTGCGAGGCAACGTACTCCTTGGCGACCAGGTTCATGCCGTCTCGCAGTGGTGTCACCAGCGCGACATCTGCGTCGCGGTACAGCGCAGCCAGGCGCTCGGGCGCGACCGAGCGGTACAGGTAGCGGATCGGCGACCAGGTCGCGCTGGCGAAGCGCCCGTTCACGCGCCCGACCAACTCGTCGATCTCGCGCTTCAGGTCCTGGTACTCCGCGACCTGGGAGCGGCTCGGTACGGCGATCTGCAGCAGGGTGACGTGACTGCGGTGCTCGGGGTGCGTTTCGAGCAGCCGCGCGAAGGCGTGAATCCGCTCCGGGATGCCCTTCGTGTAGTCGAGCCGGTCCACGCCCAGCACGATCTGCTGGGTCGGCGCGGCCCCGCGCGGGGCCGCGCGGGCGCGCTCGTCGAACTGCGCGAAGTCGATCCCGATCGGGAAGGCGCCGGTCCGCACGGTGCGTTCGCCGTGCTCGACCAGGCCGGAGCGCGAATCGGCGCGCTCGCCGAGCATTCGCTCCACGCACTCCAGGAAGTTCAGCACGTAGCCGTTCATGTGAAAGCCGATCAGGTCCGCGGCCAACAGACCGCGCAGGACTTCGCGAGCCCAGGGCAGCAGGCGGAACACGTCGAAGGGCGGAAAGGGAATGTGCAGGAAGAAGCCGACGCGCAGCTCGGGGCGCAGGCGCCGCACGTACTGGGGCGCGAGCATCAACTGGTAGTCGTGGATCCAGATCAGGTCGGAGTCACCCGCCGCCTCGACGGCACTCGCCGCGAAGCGCTGGTTGACAGAGTCGTAGGCATCCCAGTCGCGCCGTTCGAAGCGGCTGCGCTCCGGCATGCAGTGGAACAGCGGCCAGAGCGTGCCGTTCGAGAAGCCGTGGTAGTAGCGCTGAACCTCGCTGCGCGTCATGTCGACCGGCGCGATGCGGAACGGCGCCCCGGGCAGCTCGAGCGACTCGCCGGGCTGTAGGCGCGCGCCGGGCCAACCCACCCAGGTGCCGCCGAGGCTGCGCAGTGCCGGATCGAGCGCGCTCACCAGGCCGCCGACCGAGCGCTTCACCTCCAGCCCCGAGCGACCGCGCGAGACGGTGATCGGCAGGCGGTTGCTCACCACCGTGAGCGGACCTCTTGAGGCGCGCGGAGTCACGGCACCATTCTAGGGTAGACCGAGAGCGCCTTCGCTGGTAGCCAGGCACGCACCTCAGTGCCGGGCCCGAAACGGCGCGCGTCTTCGAGTTCGAGCTCGGCGACGAAGCCCGGAGGGTCGGCCAGCCGCACCCGCACGCGGTCGTCGTGCAGCTCCACGGACTCCACCCTGGTGGTCCAACTCGTGGCCTCGCCGGCGGGCGTGCCGGGCTCGAGCAGCCGCACCGCTGCCGGGTGCACGGTGGCGTGCAGAGCCGCTCCAGGCGTCGGCTGCTCGGGCAGCACGCGCAGCGCCGGTCCCGCGGTGCGGAGCAGCCAGCCCGACCCGTCCGCCTCGAGCGTGCCCGACAGCAGGTTCACCCCGGAAAGCGTCGCGGCGTAGCGCGTCTGCGGTCGGGAGCGCAGCTCCGCGGTGGTGCCCGCCTGCACGACCCGGCCGTGCTCCAGCACGACCACGTGGTCGGCCAGTAGCAGCGCCTCGAGCGGTTCGTGGGTGATCAGCAGGCGCGGGCCCGGAAACTCGGCGAGCAGCTCGTGCAGCAGGGCGCGCATGCGCGGCCGCGCCTCGATGTCGAGCGCCGAGAGCGGCTCGTCGAGCAGCAGCAGGCGCGGGCGCAGCGCGAGCGCGCGCGCCAGCGCGACGCGCTGCGCCTCGCCACCGGAGAGCTCGGCGGGCCGCCGCTGTGCCAGAGCGACCAGGTCGAGTCGTTTCAGGAGTTCCTGCACCCCGGCGCGCGCTGCTTGCCGCGGCGTGCCGGTCGCCATCGGTCCGTAGGCCACGTTGTCCCGCACCGAGAGCTGCGGAAACAGCCAGAGTCCCTGGAACGACACGCCGACTGGACGCTGCTGCGGGCGCACGCGGATGCCGTCGCCCGGCCGCTCGAGCACCGCGCCGTCCAGCGTGATCTCGCCGGAGTCGATCGGCAGCAGACCCGCCAGCGCTTCCACCAGGGTCGACTTGCCCGAGCCGTTCGGGCCGACCAGTGCCACGGTCTGCCCCGCCGGTGCGTCGAGCGCAAGCTCGAGAGAGAACGAGCCCCGCGTGAGCGCGAGCTGGGCGTGCAGGCTCACGCCGCGAACCGCCCGCCGCGCAGTCCGGCGAGCAAGCAGAGCGAGATCAGCAGCAGGATCGCGCCGAGCAGGAAGGCCTGCTCGGGACGCGTCTGCAGGGTCTGGTAGATCGCCAGCGGTACGGTCTGCGTGCGTCCCTCGAGGTTGCCCGCGAAGGTGATGGTCGCGCCGAACTCGCCGAGCGCGCGCGCCCAGCAGAGCGCGATCCCCGCCAGCAGCGAGGGCCGAATCGCGGGCAGCAGCACCGTGCGGAACGCGTGCCAGCGCGACGCGCCCAAGGTGGCGGCCACGTCCTCGAGGCGCCGCTCGGTCTGGGCGATGCCCGCCTCGAGCGTGGCGATCAGGAAGGGCGCGGCCACGAACGCCGCGGCCAGCACGGCGGCGAGCGTCGTGAAGGGGACGCGAACACCGAACGCGGCGAGCGCGCCACCCAGCAGGCCGCGCTCGCCGAACGCCGCCAGCAGAGCCACGCCCGCCACGACCGGCGGCAGCACCATGGGCAGGGTCAGGAGCGTGCGCAACACGCGCCGGCCGGGGAACGAGCGCCGCGCCACCAGCCAGGCCAGTGGGAAGCCAACCGCCAGCGACAGCGCGACGGCCGCGGCCGAGACGACCAGCGAGAGCAGCAGGGCCTGCTGCACCGTGCGGCTGGTCAGCAGCGCGGCGGTCTCGGACCAGGGCGCTCGCGCGAGCAGGCCGAGCAGCGGCAGCACGAGCAGGGCCAAGCCGGTGAGCACCGCCAGCCAGAGCGCCAGACCGACCCAGCGCGCGTTCACGATGCAGCTCCGAAGCCGTGCGCGCGCAGGATTGCCTGGCCCTCGCGGCCGCGCACGAAGCCGATGAAGGCTCGAGCCCGGGTGCGCTTCTGGCTCGCGACCGCTGCGATCCGATAGTGCGCCCGCACCTGCGCCGCTTCGGGCAGCTCGAGCACCGTGAGCCCGGCGCCCGGGGCGGCAGCGACGTCGGTCGCGTAGACCAGACCCGCGTCCGCTCCGCCGAGCTGGAGCTTGGCCAGGACGCCCTTCACGTCGAGCTCTCGCGAGACCAGCCGCGCCTCGGCGGCCTCGCGCAGGCCCATGCGCTCCAGCGCCTCTTGTGCATAGCGCCCGGCCGGAACCTCGGGAGCCGCCAGCACCAGCCGCCAGTCGGAGTTCGGCAGGCGCCGCGCCAGCTCTGCGGTACTGGCCGGCGGGTCCGCGCCCGCGAACACCCAGACCAGGCGGTTCGTGGCGAACTCGTCCACGTCGAGCACGCGCTTCTCCTGCCGGAGGCGTTCCATCACCGCGGGGTGGGCGGTGGCGATCAGGTGCGCGCTCGCGCCCGCTCGGAGCTGGGCGGCGATGGTCTGCGAGCCGGCAAAGCTGAACACCAGCCGCTCGCCGGGATGACCCCGCTCGTAGGCGCGGCCCAGCTCGTGGAAGGACTCCGCCAGCGAGGCGGCCGCCAGCACGACCAACTCGTCGCGCTGCGGAGCGCAGCCGAGCGCGGCGCAAGCAAACCCCGCTGCCGCGAGCGCAAGGCGCAGCTGGGGCGCGCTTGGCAAGCCCAGCTAACGCACCTGCCGCAGGAACTCGGACAGGCCGTAGCCGACCCGGTCCCCGCAGTGCCACTCGGTCATGCCCTCGCCGATGTGCGTCACCAGGCCCTCGCGCCGGTTGCGCAGCGGGATGAAGCCCTTGACGTCGCCGCGGATTTCGAGCTTCTCGTCGTCGGTCGTCGTCAACTTCGCGAGCACGCTGTGGTGGTACAGGCCGTTCGCGTCGAACTCGGCCTGTACGTCTACGTCCTTGATCAGGGTGAGCTGGTCGCCGCGCACGATCACGCCGCCGCGCCGCTGGTTGTGCTCGTCGCGCCGCACGATCGACACCATCGCGTGGAAGTCTGGCCCGAAGTTCATGGTGAGCCACTCGTAGCTCTCGATCGCCTGCCAGTAGCGCGGTCCCCAGGAGTGGTCGCGCAGACCGAAACCCTCGATCGGGAGGGTCTCGTCCTCGATGGTGAGCGTCCCGGCAACGGCCATGTGCTGCTCGTAGTGCGCGCGCGCGAACTGCTGCTCGGCGGGCCGCTCGGACTCTTCCTTGCTCCCCGCGCTGCCGTACATGGGACCCACGGCGTCGTGCACCAGGTCGATCAGGACCTTGCGGCGTGGACTGTCCTTGAAGGCCTTGCGCGGGTCGGCCAGCGCGCGCGGCTCCGCCAGGTCGATCACCGAGCCCTGGTAGACGGTGCGCAGCTTCTGGCCGGGCTCGAGCACCTCGAAACGGCAGCCGCCCGCGTCGAACGCGTCGTTGTGCTCGATCTCGGCGCGCCTGAACATGAACAGCACGCGGCCGTCCTGCAGGTAGAGCGTGACGGTCATCTCAGCCTGGCGCTCGTTCGCGCGGTTCCCCAGGCGCAGGAACCCGCCGATCCCGCGCTCGCGGTCGAAGAAGTTGAAGTACATGCTCTCGTTGAAGTTCGGCTCCGGGCCCAGCGGATGGGTGTAGTCGTCCAGAGGGCGCAGGTTGCCGATGATCTTCGCCATGGCTCCTCCTCGAGCTCGGGAGGGATTCTACCAGCCGGGCGGGGTAGGCCGGGTCAGCGGCCGCGCCGGCGATCCAGGAACGGGAAGGCGCGCTGACTGTCCCGATGTCCGGGCTGGGTGCGCAGCTCGTCCGGATGGCGCGAGCCGAACATGCGCCGGCCGGGCACGTACACGTCGCTCGACAGCTCCCGGGCTTCATCGGGCTGGCAGCCGCAACCGCAGCGGCCGCTGTCGCCGCACGCCCCGCAGCAGTACCAGACGCCTTCGCGCTGGCTGGCCACGTAGCCGAGCGGGCAGCCGCACTCGGCACAGGTACCACTCACGGGTGCTCGTCCCTGGGTCTGGGCGTCTTCCACAGAGATGATCAATCGGGCATCTCGTCGGATTCCTCAACCCCTACGCCCGAGCTGCTCACCAGCAGGTCCAGGGCGTCGCGAAAGCCCACCTGCAGGACCAGCGGCTCGCGGCCCGGAATTCCCAGCCAGAGCTTCCCGTGGCGCGGTCCTGGCGCGCGCAGCTCGAGCGCCGCCGCGCCGTCGCCCGTCGTGACCCGTGCGGCCTCGAGCGAGCCAGCGCCCAGGTGCAGGTCGCTGCCCAGCACCCGAGCGACCCCGTCGTCGGGTGCGAGGCGCAGCAGGAGCGAGCCGCGCGGCGGCACCGACTGGAAGCGCAGCACCCCGGAGCGGCGGCCCAGTGGCCGCCGTGCCCACACGTCCCAGACGTAGACCTCGCCCCCGAAGCCGAGGCCCGCGAGGTCGATCTCGATGGTGCGCGCGCGCGGGTCCAGGTTCACGCGGTACACCAGGCCTGTTCCGTCGGGCAGGCGCTGCAGCAGCCCCTCGGGCAGCTCGCCGCAGAGCGGGCCGGTCTCGGGGGCGCGGCCCAGCGGCGGCAGCAGCCGGCGCAGCAGCTCGAGGCGCTCCTGGCCGAGCAGCGAGAGGTCGTCGGACAGTACCGCCAGGCCGCCCGAGGCCGCCACGGCTCCGGCCAGCGCGCGCACTTCGGTCTCGCCGAGGCGCGTGTCGCGCTCGCGCAGAAGGACGCAGTCCGGATCGTTCGCCCAGAGCCGCTGGTGCAGCACGGCGCGCGCCAGCACGTTCCGCAGGCTGTTCTCGGCTGAAGGGGCCGCGCGGATGCCGAACAGGCGGTCGAGGCCGCGCGCGCGCCAGGCGGGCGCCACGTCGGGGCCGATGCGCATCGCGTCGAACAGGCCCACCGACGGGCCGAGCGGGGCACCGCAGCCGAGCAGCAGCGCATCCTCGCCGGCGCCCTCGCGGAATGCCTGGATGGCGCCGCGGTAGGCGGCGGCCGAGGGCAGCTCCCGATCGTAGCGGCGCCCGCGCAGCGCCCCCGCGTACAGGAAGTCGAGCTTCAGGTAGTCGAAGCCCAGCTCGCGCACGCTGCCGCCCAGCTGGCGCAGGAAGTCGAGCACCTCCGGGTGGGTCGGGTCGAGCGCCCAGCAGACGCGGCCCTTCCAGGCCGGATTCAGATTCGCGACGCGCTTGCGGCCGAAGCGGCCGCGCAGAATCCAGTCGGGGTGTTCGCGCGCCAGGCGCGAGGCGCGTGAGACCAGCAGCGGCGCCAGCCACAGGCCCGCCACGAAGCCGTGGCTGCGGATTTCCTTGGCGAGCGGCGCAACCCCGTCTGGGAAGCCGGGCGACCACTCGAGCCAATCGCCGACCGCGGCCTGGAACCCGTCGTCGATCTGCACGGTGTCGACGGGCAGTTCGAGCCGCGCCAGCGCCTGTGCGGCGGCCGTAACGTGCGACGCCTGGACGCGCGTAAAGTACTGGTACCAGGAGCACCAGCCCGAGCCGCTGCGCGCGGGCACGCGCGCGTCCATCTCGCGGCCGCTGCGCGTCGCCCACGACGCCAGGCCGTCTACGCCGGCGGGATCGAGGCCGACCCAGAGCCGCTCCGCGCGGCACACCTCGCCCGGGACGAGCGACCGCTCCTCGGTCGCGACGCGCGCGTGCAGCCCGACGGGCGCGCCGCGGCGCTGACGCACGGCCAGGTGCGCGAGGAAGCGCTTCTGGGTGAGAAAGCCAAGCGTGAGCCCCGGCTCGCCCGGCGCGCCCAGCCAGGTGACCGTGTCCGAGGTCTGCCAGCCGCGCCGCGGCCGCGGTGCGCACGGGCTGCGGTGCACGGTGCGCAGCAGGCGCAGGCGCGGGCGAGGCTCGCGCGCGGCGAGCGGCGCGTACACGGCCGGCGACCACGACTGGTAGCCCATGCGGAAGACGCGCAGCGCGTGCGGGTCGCCCGGCAGGGAGAGCGCGCCCGCAGCGGCCTGCCAGACCAGCGGGTCCAGCGCCGAGAGGCGCAGCGGTCGTTCGCCGCCGTTGCGCGCCGAGAGCTCGAGGATCGCGCCGGGCCAGTCGCGGCCCAGCTCGACGGCGAGTTCGAGTTCGAGCGCGCCGCGCGTGCCGAAAACGAACTCGAGACGCGTCGCGTCGCCGTGCGGTGTCTGCACGGGAGTCACCCGGTGACTGCGCAGCTCGCTCGGTTCGAGCGTGCGCCGCCCGAGCCGCGCGTGCGGGCGGAAGCCGCGCAGTGCCACGGAGCCCTCCGGCCCGGCCAGCTCGAGCCGCAGCTCGGCCCGGTCCAGCGCGAAGCGGAGCTGCTCGCTCTCCGCGGAGATCCGCGCGTCGGTCACCTGCACGTCGAGCGTCACTGCTCCGCCTCCCCGTAGGTCGACGTTATACTCCCCGCACCGTGAAGCTGTACACACGTGGGGGAGACGGGGGCGAGACCGGCCTGTTCGGAGGCCAGCGAGTGCGCAAGAGCGCCCTGCGCGTCGAGGCGTACGGCTCCGTGGACGAGCTGAACGCCCTGCTGGGACTGGTGCGAGCCAGCCTGACGGATGCGGATCTCGACGACCGTCTCGCCGCCATCCAGTCGGCGCTCTTCGACCTGGGCGGCGAGCTCGCCACGCCAGATGTGGACGAGCGCGAGCAGAAGGGCCAGAAGCTGCCGCGCGTGGGGGACGCCAAGATCGCCGAACTCGAGGCCTGGATCGACGCCTGCGAAGACGAAGTCGAGCCGCTGCGCAGCTTCATCCTGCCGGGTGGCGCGCCCGCTGCCGCACGCCTGCACCACGCGCGCACCGTGTGCCGCCGCGCCGAGCGCCGCGTAGTGGAGCTGTCGGATAGCCCCGAGTCCGTGTCGGAGCGGCTGGTGCGCTACCTGAACCGGTTGTCCGACTTGCTGTTCGTGATGGCGCGCGTGGTGAACCACCGCGCGGAGGTCGAGGAGCCACCCTGGATCGGGAGGGAGCGCTGAGCGAAGCGGATCTTGCACGCCTGCTGGTCGAGTGCGGCGCGGTCGAGTTGCGCGCTGATCCCGACGACTGGTTCACCTGGTCCTCGGGCAAGCGTGCGCCGATCTACTGCGACAATCGCCTGCTGCTGAGCTTCCCGAGTGCGCGCGCGCAGGTCGCGGACGCGCTGTGCGACGCGCTTGCGGAGCGCTTCGGCGCGCCCGAAGTGATTGCGGGTACCGCCACAGCCGGCATCCCGTACGCCGCCTGGGTCGCCGAGCGCATGGACCTGCCGATGGTCTACGTGCGCGGCAGCGCCAAGCAGCACGGCCAGCAGCGCCGCGTCGAGGGGCGAGCGCTCGACGGCGCGCGTGTCGTCCTGATCGAAGACACCGTCTCGCTCGGCGGCAGCAGCGCCTCTGCCGTCGAGGCGCTCAGCGGGGAGGGTGGCAAGGTGCTCGGTGTGCAGGCCATCTTCAGCTACGACTTCCCCGCCGCCCAGCAGCGCATGGCCGCGCTCGGCGTCCCGTGGCAGGCGCTGGTCCGCTTCCCCGCGCTGCTCGACACACTCGACCTTCGCCCCGACGCCCTCGAGCGCCTGCTCCGCTGGCGCGCGGAATTCAGCTCCTAGCGGCCCGGCTAGCGGCCCGCCTAGCGGCCTAACGGCGAGCAAAGCTCGCCTTGCCGCGACGGAGAGCGACTCCAGGAAGAGTCGCTCTCCTACGGGAACGGGGGGAGCGGCCTAGCGGCGAGCAAAGCTCGCCTTGCCGCGACGGAGAGCGACTCCAGGAAGAGTCGCTCTCCTACGGGAACGGGGGGAGCGGCCTAGCGGCGAGCAAAGCTCG
>CAXMNF010000048.1:0-9583 GCA_964194645.1 uncultured Gammaproteobacteria bacterium | reverse complement strand
GTGAGTCCGATCCGACGCGTGCATATCCACCACGAGGCGCCGGCCCCGTTCGCGGCGTCGCTCGAGGCCCTGCGTCCCGAGCTCGAGATCGTCAGCTGGACTGACGACGACGCGTTTCGCCGGGAGCTTCCCGATGCCGAGGCGCTGATCTGCTACCGGCCTCCGCGCGGGCACTGGGGGCGCGCGGCGCGCCTGCGGCTCTTGCAGATGTCGGGTGCTGGGATTGACCGGCTGCTGCCCGCCCCCGACCTGCCGGCTCGCGTGCGGGTCGCGAACGCGCGGGGCATCCACGCCGAGCACATGAGCGAATTTGCGCTGGCGATGATCCTGGCCTTCGCGAAGCGGGTGCCCGACTGGCTCGCACAGGCCCGGAAACGCGAGTGGCGCGGGCGGCGCGTGTCGCTGCTGGGCGGCGCCACGGTCGGAATCCTGGGGCTCGGCTCGATTGGCCAGGCGCTGGCCCGCCACTGTGGGGCGCTCGGCATGCGCGTGATCGGCACCCAGCGCTCTCCGAAGCCGCTGTCCGGCGTCGAGCAGGTGCGGCCGCCCGAGGAGACCCGCAAGGTGCTCGCCGAGTCGGACTACGTCGTGGTGCTGCTGCCGCTCACCCCCGAGACAAGAGGGCTGCTCGACGCCGAGCAGCTCGCGGCCCTGCCCCGCCACGCGGTGCTCGTCAACCTGGCGCGCGGCGGAGTGCTGGACGAAGCCGCGCTCGCGGCGGCGCTCGCCTCCGGCGCGCTGCGTGGCGCCGCCTTGGACGTGTTCGAACGCGAGCCGCTGCCCGAGTCGAGCCCGCTCTGGCAGGCACCCAACGCGATCCTGTCGCCGCACATCTCGGGCTGGTTCCCGGGCTACACGGACCGGGTCGCCGAGATCTTCGTCGAGAACCTGGAACGCCTCGAATCGGGCGTGCCCCTGCGCAACGAAATCGATCCCGAGCGCGGCTACTGAAGCCGCGGCGCACCCTAGCCTGCGCCCAGCTCCCGTCGGGCCAACTCCACGATCGCCTCGCCCGCCTTCTCGGGCGAGCCGGCGGCGAAGGGCGGCTGCGGGTCGTACTCGACGGCCAACTGGATGGCGCGAGCCTGGTCCGGCCCGGCCAGCTCCGCCGCCAACGCGAGCGCCATGTCGATCCCGGCAGACACTCCGGCGGCCGTGAAGATCCGGTCGTTCCGCACCACGCGCTCGCGCAGGTAGCGCGCGCCGTAGCGCTCCAGCAGCTCGGCGGCCGCCCAGTGCGTGGTGGCCGTCCGGCCCTCGAGCAGACCGGCGGCGCCGAGCAGCAGCGCCCCGGTGCATACCGACGTCGAGAAACGCGTGGACTCGTGCGCCTTCTTGATCCAGCCGATGATCTCGGGATCCTGTGACGCGGCGAAGGTCCCGGCCATACCGCCTGGTAGCACGAACACGTCGGGCGACGGGACGTCGGCCAGCGCGTGGTCCGCGACCAGGGCCAGGGCACCGGTATCGACGCGCAGCGGACCGGGCTGCTTCGCGACGAAGCGCACGTCTGCGCCGGGCAGGCGGCACAGGATCTCGTACGGCCCGATGATGTCGAGCGTGGTCAGACCCTCATAGAGCAGGAACGCTAGCTGCATCGGAGTCCTCCATTCGCTCGATCAGGTCGGCTCAGGCGCGCGCGGCAATGTCGGCGGCCAGCCCGACCAGAACCGGGACGCGGCCTCCCAGCGCATCGAAGCGCGCGTCCTGGGTCTGGCCGCGCACGAAGCGGATGTAGATCTGCTGGAGCACCACGGCGGTCTTCCACAGCGCGAAGACCTCATACCAGGGGATGGTGCCGACGTCGATGCCACGCCGCGCGGCATAGCGCGCGGTGATCTGGGCGCGCGTCGGGAAGCCCGGCTGCGCGGTGATCGCCGCCGTGGCACCCCGCTCGGGCGGGTCATCCGCCTGCGCCCAGTAGCCGAGCAAGGTCCCCAGATCGATCAGCGGATCGCCGATCGTGGTCATGTCCCAGTCGAGCACCGCGACCACGCGACCCGGGTCTTCCGGGTCGAGCATCACGTTGTCGAACTTCAGGTCATTATGCACCAGGCTCGCACCCGGCGAGGCCGGCGTGTGCTGCACCAGCCAATCGTGCAGCTCCTCGAACTGCGGCAGCTCCACGTTCTTGGCGCGCTCCCAGCGCCCGTACCAGCCCGACACCTGGCGCTCCACGTAGCCCTCGGGGTGGCCCAGCTCGGACAACCCGATCGCCGCGTAGTCCACGTCGTGGAAGGCGGCCATCGCGTCGATCAGCCCTTCGCTCATGCGCCGCCGCGCGTCGGGGAAGCGCTCGAACTCCTCGGGAAACACTCCTCGCACCACCACGCCCGTGCGCCGCTCCATGACGATGAAGATCGCGCCCATCACGTCCGGGTCCTCGCACAGCGCGTAGGCGCGCGGCGCGGGCGGAAAACGCTCGGACAGCTTCGAGAGCACCCGGTACTCGCGCCGCATGTCATGGGACTTGGGTGCGACCGGACCGAGTGGCGGGCGGCGCAGCACCAGCTCGCGCTCGCCGAAGCGCACCAGGTAGGTCAGGTTCGCGTGCCCGCCGGGGAACTGCAGAACCTGCATCTTGCCGGCCAGGCCGGGCACCTGCTCCTTCAGCCAGGCCTCGACCTTCGGCTCCTCGAACTCCTCGCCCGCGCGGATCGGCGCGACCTCCGGGACGTGGAAACTGGCGGCGTCGGCCATCGCCTGCGGATCCTATCACGCGACTCGGGGGCGGCGGCCCGGACTAGCCCTGGATGCGCGCCTTCCGGCCCGACCACTCCTTCTCGCGCAGCTTGAACTTCTGGATCTTGCCGGTCGAGGTCTTGGGCAGCTCGCAGAACTCGACGTGCTTCGGGCACTTGAAGTGCGCGAGTCGCTCGCGGGTGAAGGCGATCAAGCCCGCTTCGCTGGGGCTCGTGCCCGGCTTCGCGGTGACGAACGCCTTCGGCACCTCGCCCCACTTCTCGTGCGGCACGCCCACGATTGCGACTTCCTGCACGTCGGGGTGCTGGTAGATCACGTTCTCGACCTCGATCGTCGAGATGTTCTCGCCGCCCGAGATGATGATGTCCTTGCTGCGATCGCGCAGCTCGATGTAGCCGTCGGGATGCATCACACCGATGTCGCCCGAGTGGAACCAGCCGCCACGGAACGCCGTGCCGGTGGCCTCGGGATCCTCGTAGTAGCCACGCATCACATTGTTGCCGCGCATCACCACCTCGCCCATTGTTTCGGCGTCGGGCGGCACGTCGTTCATGTCTTCGTCGACCACGCGCAGGTGCACCGCATGCACGTATGGCACGCCCTGACGTGCCATCACCTTGGCGCGGCCCGCCGTGTCGAGGGCATCCCACTCGCTTTGCATCTCGCACAGCACGTGCGGGCCGTACGTCTCGGTCAGGCCGTACAAGTGCGTGATCTTGATGCCGAGCTTCTCCATGCGCTCGAGCAGGGTTGGCGAGGGTGGCGCGCCACCGGTGCAGACACGGATCGGCGGATCGAAGCGCACGCCGGCTGCGGCGGGATCGCTGGAGAGCATCAGCAGCACGGTCGGTGCGCCGTTGAAGTTCGTGACCCGGTGCTCGCCGATCAGCCGGAAGATCTCCGGTGGATCAATGCCCCGCAGAGCGACGTGAGTTCCGCCCGCGGCGGTCACGGCCCAGGGCATGCACCAGCCGTTGCAGTGGAACATGGGCAGGGTCCAGAGGAACACGGTGTCCTTCGAGAAGGCCAGCGCACCCACCTCGCCGAGCGCGTTCAGGTAGGCGCCGCGGTGCGTGTACATCACCCCCTTGGGCTGGCCCGTGGTTCCCGAGGTGTAGTTGATCGAGAGCACCGCATCCTCGTCCGCGAGCGCGCTCTCGACGGCCAGCTCCGGCGCGCCCGCGGCGAACTCGGCATAGGAGGTCTGCCCGTCGCGCACCGGCAGGTCGGCGTCGCCGAGTTCGATCACCTGCTCGAGGCTGTCGATCTCGCCCCGTACGGCATCGAGCGGCGCCGCCAGCTCCGGATCGACCAGCAACAGGCGGGCGCCCGAGTGGCGCAGGATGTAGGCGATCTCGGCGGCCGAGAGGCGCGTGTTGATCGACACGAGCGGCGCCGTCAACAGGGGCAGCGCGAAGTGCGCCGCCAGGTGCCAGGGCGTGTTGGGCGACAGGATCGCGACCCGGTCGCCGGCGGCGATGCCCGCGCGACGCAGCGCACCGGCCATCCGGCCCACCTCGGCGCCGAACTCGCTGTAGCTCCAGCGCCGCTCTCCGTAGATCACCGCGCTGCGCTCCGGGAATACGCGCAACGTGCGTTCCAGGAACAGCACGGGAGAGAGCGCGTCATTCGATACGTCCGAGTGCTCGAGACCGGCCATCGTCGGCGCCTCCTGTCTTGCCCCAATTCTAGTCTAGCGGGGTAACGGCGAGCGGAGCTCGCCTGCCCGCACGGAGAGCGACTCCCGGAAGAGTCGCTCTCCTATGGGAACTGGGGGGCGGGGCGCGCCTAGCGGGCCGCGCGGACCAGGGGTGGGATTTCGCGGGGGGACTCGATCAGGTGATCGACGCCGGCCTGGCGCAGCTCGTCGCGCCCTCGCAGGCCCCAGCCGCAGCCGATCGTGCGCGCGCCCGAGGCGCGCCCGGTCTCCACATCGACCGCGCTGTCACCCACCATCCAGACGCCGGTGGGCACCACGTCGACGCGCGACAGAACGTGCCGGACCACCTGCGGATCCGGCTTGCGGGTGGGCAGGGTGTCGCCGGCCAGCACCACGCCGAAGTAGGGCTTCAAACCGAGCCCGCCGAGCACCCGATCGAGAAAGCGCCCGGGCTTGTTGCTCGCCACCGCGAGCACCGCGTCGCCGAGCTGGTCGAGACACTCGATGATGCCCGGATACGTCTCCGTGGTGTCCAGGCAGCAGCGGTCGTAGTGATTTCTGAACGACTGGTACAGCTGGTCGAGATCGCCCTCTGAACGCCGTCCCTCGGGTAGCGCGCGCTCCAGCAGCTTCACGACCCCATCGCCGATCCAGAAGCGCACGTCCGGTCCGTCGACGGTGGGCAGGCCCGCGTCGACCAGGGTGCGGTTCAAAGCGGTCGCAATGTCGCGCCAGGTATCGGCAAGCGTGCCGTCGAAGTCGAAGATGATGACCGGGCGCGGGGCGCGGAGCGGCATGGCGAACGAAGGTAGTCCGCTCCTCCCGCGCTTTGCAATCCCCGGGGCCAGTGATAGCCTTCCCCGTCGCAGGTCACTCTGAAACCCCTCGTCGAAGAAGGCGGTTTCGGACCGGGCTGACGGGCGAGGGCAACGCTGTGTCCACCCGTCGACAAGGACGTCAAGTGATCTTTCCTCTACGACTAAAGCTGGCGCTGCTGATGAGCGCGTTGCTCCTGGCGAGCATCGCCACGGTTTCGTTGCTGCTCGACCAGCAGTACACCGAGGCGCTCGAGACCGAGGCGCGCAAACGCGGCAGCTACATCGCAGAGAGCCTGGCGCGCAACGCACGCGACGCGGTGCTGCTCGAGGACGATGTGGTGATCGCGAAGCTGCTCGAGTCGGTGACCGGCGAGTCCGAGGTCGTGGCTGCTCGGCTGCTGGACGGCGGCGGCCTGCTGATCGATGCGCAGCCGCCGCTCGAGAACCCCGAAGTGTCGCGCATGACGCGGGACGCGGTGTTGGCGTTTGCGACCCGCGGCGGTGAGCTCATCGTGGCGTCCCGCATGGTCTTCAGCGACGTCGACCTGGGCGAGGCCCAGGTAGTTCTCGACCTGCACGCAATCGTCGGCGTGGTGGTCGAGCGCGCGCGTTTCTTCCTGTTTCTGGCGTCCGGGGCGCTCCTGGCCGGCAGCATCCTGATCGCCTTCTCGACCAGCGGGCGCATCACACGCCCGCTGAGCCGCCTGCGCCTGGCCGTGAACGCGCTCGCCCTGGGCGACACCTCGGCGCGGGTCGACGTCTCCACGCGCGACGAGGTGGCAGACCTGACCCGGGCCTTCAACGACATGAGCGCGAGCCTGTCGGAGAAGCGCAGGGTGGAGACCGCCTTCCGGCGCTACGTGAGCGATCACGTGCTGCAGCAGGTGCTCGACGAGCCCGAGGCGGTGCAGCTCCTGGGCGAACGCCGCGAGATCACGGTGCTGTTCATCGACATCCGCCGCTTCACGCAGCTCGCCAGCCGGATCGAGCCGGAGCGGCTGGTCAGCTACCTGAACGAGGCGTTCGAGCTGATCACGGACCGGCTGCTCGAGCACGGGGCCACGGTCGACAAGTACATCGGCGACGCAATCCTGTCCTACTTCGGGGCGCCGATCGAGATCGAGGACCACCCGGCGCGCGCGGTCGCCGCCGCGATCTCTGTGCAGCGCTCGATCGACGAGTACAACCAGACGCGCCAGTCGTGGCGCCCGCCGCCCGAGCGGCTCGACGTGGGCATCGGTATCCAGACCGGCGAGGTCGTGTTGGGCAATATCGGTTCCGAGCTGAAGATGGACTACACCGCGATCGGCGACGCGGTGAACGTAGCGAGCCGGCTGCAGAAGCTCGCGGACCCCGGCGAGATCCTGGTGACCAGCGACGTCGCCGGCCGGGTCGGGGACGTTGCCCACTTCGAGAAGCTCGGCCTGCAGCAACTCGAGGGGCGCGAGCACCCGGTCGACGTGCTGCGCGTCCTGTACTAGCGGGCTCGATGGACCGCGGCCGCTCGTCATCCGGTGCTGTACGCGTCGCGCTCGCGCTGGCGCTCGCCGCGCTGCTCGGCTGCGCGAGTCCGCTGGAGCGAGGTGAGGCGCTCTACCGGCAGGGCGACGTGCGCGGCGCGCTCGACGTGTGGCGCGGGGTTACAGACGACGCGGACGACTACGAGGTGGTTCGCGCTCGGCACGACGTGGTTGCGGCCGAATTCGAGCGGCTGCTGCTGCGCTACGAGAAGCAGGCCGAGTTCTTCGAAGCCGAGGGGCGCCTGGCCGAAGCGGCCCTCTACTACCGGCTGACCTACGCGATGGACCCGAAGCGCGAGGCGCTGCTCGAGCGCGTACAGACCCTGGTGCGCGAGCTCGACACTCGCGTGCGCGAAGAGCGCAGCGGGCTGCGCAAGGCGCTGAACGCGGGCAACCTGAAAGGAGCCACGAGCCACGCGCGGCTGCTCGAAGCGCTGGACCCGTTCGATCCCTCCATCCAGATCGAGATTCGCCAGCTGCGCGCCACGATCGGCTCCGAGATCCTCTCCGCGATCAACGCGGGAGAGATCGCCTACGCAGGCGGCCGGCGCGACGACTCGCGCGAGAGCTTCGAGCGCGTGCTCGAACTCGACCCACGCAACGAGACTGCACTCGGCTACCTGTCCTACATCCGGCGCTTCGAGGGGCTCGAGGCGCAACGCGACCTGCCGCCACCGCCGCGCTCGATCTCGCGCGAGGAGATCGTGGCCGAGGGCCACTTCCGCTCGGCGCAACAGGCGGAAAAGGCGGGGGATCCGTTCAGCGCGATCGCAGAGTACGAGGCGGCCCTGTCCGTGAACTCCCGGCACGCGGGCGCTCACAAGCGGCTGACTGACCTGCGCGCCCGCCTGCACCCGCAGACGGACGAGCTCTACCAGCGCGGCAAGCGCTACTTCCAGGAAGAGGACCTGCACAACGCCCTGCGTGTCTGGCGCCGCGCGCTCTCGATCGACCCGACCGACGAACGCACCCGCGAGAACATCGAGCGCGCCGAGCGCATGCTGGCGCGTCTCGAGGAGATCCAGACCAGTGGCATTCCCGGTTCGTGAGCGACGCCCACAGGCCAGGTGGCTCCTGGCGGCCGGGCTGGCTCTGGCCTGCGCGCAGCTTCCAGCGCGCGACGCGCTGAACCCCTTCGTCGCAGGGCAGCCCGAGCTCACGCTAGAGCGCCCATCCGACCTGGTGCCGCCCAACGGCCTGCGCGTCACGTCGACCGAGGATCGCGCGATCGGCCTGGCCTGGGACCCCGTGCTGGTCGGTGACGTGGCGGGCTACGCGGTGCTGCGCGCAGGCCGGTCCGAGGCGCCGTTCGCGCTGGTCGGCCAGACAGCGTCGCGCTTCGGCACCGTATACCTCGACAGCGGCGAGGGCGACGAGCAGCTCGGCGACGGCGCGACCTACCGCTACCACGTGCACCCGTTCGACCGCGAAGGCCGGGTAAGCCGCAGCCACGCGCACATCTCGGCCACCACCGAGTCGAAGCCGGACGCGCCGCGCGGCCTGCGCGTCTACTCGAACCTGCCGCGCCGCGTGGTGCTGGCCTGGGATCCGAACCCGCGCAGCAGCACCACCGGCTACGCGGTGTTGCGCAGCCCCACGGTGGCCGGACCTTGGGAGCGGGTCGGCAGCACCGACGGGCGGCTCATCACGGTCTACGAGGATCCGGTGCCGGGCGATCTGCGCGTGATGTACTACCGGATCGTCGCCCGGAACCGCTTCGGCGGAGAGAGCGACGAGAGCGAGCCGATGCGCGCGGTGACCAAGGCCGCGCCACTCGCGCCGGTCGGGCTCGAGATCGAAGACCAGCAGCTCGGCCGCGTAGTGCTGCGCTGGTCGTCGAATGTCGAGCCGGACCTGCGCGCCTACGAGGTGTGGCGCGCCACCGACGAGGGCGGCAACTGGAACAAGGAGAAGCGGATCGGCGAGACCGCGGCGGAGGAGACGCGCTTCGAGGACGCCGACGTCGGGTGTGGCCAACAGGTGCGCTACCGGCTCCGCACGCTGGACCACGATGAGCTACACAGCGCCTGGTCGGCGCCCCTCGAAGTACAGGGCGCCACGATCGGCCTCGAGTTGGTCTCCGAAAACGGAGAGCCGCCGCGGCTGCGCTGGGATCCGGCGCGGGCTGCCGGCTGGCCCGCCGCGCGCGTCATCGAGATGCGGCGCCTGCGCCCCGACCGCCAGCTGGCTGAGCTGACCGGGGCCGCCGAGGCCCCGCTCGACGAGCTGGCCCCCGGCGAGCGCCGCCTCGCCGTGCTCCTCTCCGAGAAGCTTCCGAACGCCGCAGGCACCGGCTCCGGGCCCGTCCAACGCTGCGAGATCCAGGTCCAGATCCCCTAGCGCCTCGCGCCCGCGGCGCACTTGCATCCACCGCCCGTCCCTATAGACTTCGCGCCGATCCTCGGTAGCTCAGCTGGTAGAGCGGGTGGCTGTTAACCACTAGGTCGTAGGTTCGAGTCCTACCCGAGGAGCCACCTCTCCCCCCGCGTCAGCTGCAACGCCCACCAACTCCTCGACGAGCTCGTGGACGGTGCCGAATGGGTCTGCGAATGCCACATATCGACCCAGCGGGCCTTCGTTCGGAGTCGAGTGCAGGAAGCGGACGCCCTTGGCCGAAAGTTCCGCGATCGCCGAGTCGAGCGAGGGTACGGCGAATGCGACCGAGGACCCGGCTTGCTCGGAATAGCCCTCGGATTCGGAAGTCCGCTCGCAGGCAAACACCGTCAGTTCGAAGTTGCTGCCTCTGAACGAGAGCAGATCTTCCGTCTCTCGCTCGAGGTGGAGGCTCAGCACCTCGCCATAGAACCGCCGCGCAACTTCGAGATCCGGCGCGAAGACCAGAACCTTCCTCAGCGAGAGCAGCACTGCCATCGGATACACGC
>CAXMNF010000047.1:0-14240 GCA_964194645.1 uncultured Gammaproteobacteria bacterium | reverse complement strand
CCATCTGTGCGGCCTACGTCGAGGTGCACGGGGAAGCGTCGCCGCTCGCACTTGCGTGGGCGGCGACCTTCCTTTTCTTCGTCGTCGAAGAAGACCTGCGCCGGCGGCGCATCCCCAACTGGCTGACCCTGCCAGGCCTGGCCTTTTCGATCCTGCTCTCCGTCCTGGCGGCGGGCTGGGTCGGTCTGGTCTCCGCAATGCTCGGAGCGGGACTGGCTTTCGCGATCTTCTTTCCGCTCTTCCTGCTGCGCTGCATCGGTGCCGGCGATGCCAAGGCCCTGATGGTGCTGGGCGCCTTGTGGGGTCCGGGCGCGCTGCTCGGCGGCGTCTGGTGGATGCTGCTGGCGGGTGGCGCGATGGGCCTGGCTTGCCTGGTCGCGCGTGGCGGGCTGCGCGACCTGCTGCGCCGCTGGATGGCTTCGCTGTGGGCCTCTCTGGTGCTGCGGCGCCCGACGTACTTGCCGCCCGAACCGAACTCGCCGGCCCGGGCTGGAGTTCCCTTTGGCTTGGCGATCGGCCTGGGCGCCGTCGCCTATTGGATGTGGGGTGTGCCATGGATCGGTTGAGAGACTCTCGGATCGTTCGCTCGCTGCGCGGCACCTCGATGCTCGAGATGGTGATCGTGCTGCCTCTGCTGCTGCTCATGCTGTTCGGCATGGCGGAGTTCGGCCTCGCCTTCGGACGCTGGCTCACGATCAACAACGCGGCGCGCGAGGGCGCGCGCGAGGCGATCGTGTTCCGCAAGGACTGCGCCGTAGCCCCTGTCGAAGCGGAAGTGCTCGCAGTCGTCCAGAACTATACGGCGGCGCTCGGCCTCGATGTGCAGGCCGGCGACGTCGTGATCGCCGGGGCGTGCGGCGGTGGAGGCTCGGACGCCAGTGTCACGGTCACGGTTCCCTACGACTTCATGGTCCTCGATGCGATCGCGCCGTCGCTCGGCACTTCGATTCCGCTAGAGGGCAGCTCCGTCATGCGAAACGAAGGTTGAGGAAAGGCTAGCGCGATGTTGAACCGACAGACCTTGATGTTCCTCGGTATCGCCACCTTGCTGGGTCTGGCCGCGGCCTTTGCCGCGCGCAGCTGGCTTCAGGCGCAGGTGCCGCTCGGACCTGCGGCGGCGGTCGAGACGGTGCCGGTGGTGGTGGCACGCGTCGCGATCCCTGTTGGCGCGGCGCTGGTGGGCAGCGAGGTGGAGGTAGTCCAGTGGCCGCGGGCGTATCTGCCCTCGGGTCCGGTGTCGAGCATCGAAGAGGCGCGCGGGCGCGTGGTGCGCCGGCCCCTGGCGCGGGGTGAGCCCGTGCTCGAGACGGTGCTGCTGCCCGAGGGGTCCGAGGCGGGTCTGGTGGCCGTGATCGACAGCGAGAAGCGGGCGATTTCGGTCAAGGTCGATCCCGTGATCGGCGTAGCAGGCTTCGTGAAGCCGGGCGGGCGCGTCGACGTGGTCGCCACGCTGCGCCGCATCGACCAGAAGACCAAGCTGCCCTACACGAAGATCGTGCTCCAGGACGTGAAGGTCCTGGCTGTCGACCAGAAGCTCGAAGAGGTGGAGAACGGCGAAGCGGAGCTGGTCAGCGTCGTCACGCTCGAGGTGGATCCGAAGCAGGCCGAGCAGCTGACCTACGTGTCGCACGAGGGGCGCCTGCAGCTCGCGTTGCGCAGCCCCGGGGACCACGAGGTGGTCAAAACGGAGAGCATCGGCGTGGCCGACGTGATGCCCTCCCGAACTCCCAAGCGCAATGGCGGACCGCGTACCCAGGTACAGGTGATCAAGGGCACCGAGATCACGACCCGGAACTTCTGATGGGCGGTCTGGAGCAGATGATCGAGTGGAACCAGCGAAGCGGGTGGCTGCGGGGTCTGACCGGATTCGCCCTGGCGGCTCTAGTCCTGGCAGGGCCCGGCGGGCTGCGTGCGGACCCTGCGGCACCGGCGGCTGAGCCTCCGGTCCAGCTGTTGATCGCGTCGCCCAAGGACGGCGTGATCCACCTGGAGGCGCCAGGCGACGCGGGCTCGGTCTTCCGCGAGCTCCACATGGAGCACGGCAAGTCGCTGGTCGTACGGCCGAACTACAAGGTGCGCCGCGTGGCCGTGGGCAACCCCGAGCTCTTCGACGTGATCGTGATCGGGCCCCAGGAGCTGCAGTTCGTAGCGAAGTCCGTCGGGGCCACCAATGTCCTGGTCTGGGCCAGCGACGGAAAGATCAAGGCGCTGATCGACGTGTACGTCGGTGCGGCCGGCTCGCAGGTGACCAGCGCCCTGCGCCGCGTACTCAAGAACGACTCGATCGAGATGGAGCGGGTGGGCGGCTCGGTAGTGCTGAGCGGCCCAGTGGCGAGCGCCCTGGCGATGGAGCAGGCGCTGATGGTCTCACGCGCGCTGCTGCCCGCGGAGGAAGCGGGCCGCGTGATCAACATGATGGAGGTCGGCGGCGGCCAACAGGTGATGCTCGAGGTGGTGATCGCGGAGATGTCCCGCTCGCTCAAGCGCGCGCTCGGGACGAACTTCCACACCGTCACGAACTCGGGCGACTCGACCTTCGAGTTCTTCAACTTCCTCGGCAACCTGACCCAGATCGACGAACGCTTCTTCAAGGTCGACCCCGACTCGCTCGAGTTGCTGGAGCTCTCCACGCTGCTCACCCTGTCGGACAGTGTGACCCTGGCCGGCAGCGGTTTCGGTATCGGCACCGGACTTTACGAGATCTTCTTCGAGCTGCTGGACAGCAGCGGGCTGGGCAAGGTGCTCGCCGAGCCAACCTTGGTCGCGCGCAGCGGGGAGACCGCGAGCTTCCTGGTCGGCGGCGAGGTGCCGATCCCGGTGGCCCAGGGGGGAGCCTTCGGCTCGATCACGATCGACTACAAGTCCTTCGGCGTGGGCCTGTCCTTCACGCCGACCGTGCTCGAAGAGGGCCGCATCCACCTGCGCGTGAGTCCCGAGGTGAGCGAGCCGAACCTGTCGCTGGGCATTACCCAGGGTGGCGTCGTGATTCCCGCGTTCACCACGCGGCGCGCCACGACCACCGTCGAGCTCGGCGACGGCCAGAGCTTCGCGATCGCGGGGCTGCTCCAGGACCGCACCAGCGAACTCGTGGACAGCTACCCGGTGCTGGGCAACATACCCGTGTTGGGCGGCCTGTTCCGCAGCAGCTCGTTCCAGAAGGACGAGACAGAGCTCGTGATGATCGTGACCCCGCGGATCGTGAAGCCGCTGCCGCCGGGTCCGCGTCCGCTGCCCACGGACCACTTCATCGAGCCGAGCGCCTTCGAGTTCTACCTGCTGGGCCGCCTCGAAGCGCGCGGTGAGAACGAGTCGGGTGCGCCCGCTCCGGCGCCAGAATCCGGGGAGGTCGACCTCGGAGCGCCGCGAGTCGGCGGAATCATAGGCGGCGCCGGCCACATCGTCGGCTCGGAGCCGGAAGAGGAGATGCAGGAATGAAGCTCGCAAGCGCAATCGTGGCCTTGATCGCGGCCGGAACGCTCGTCTCTGCCTGCTCCACGGACTGGGGCTCGCGGGTCGACCGCAACTGGGGCAGCGCCGTCCACGACAACACCGAGGCAATGATCGCGAACCCCGAAGGCAGCCCGGCGGAGCACGACCCCGGCCGCGATACCGACGGTGTTTCCGAGGAGCTGGCTGCGCGCAAGCTGCGCGAGTCCTCGGCCGGCAAGAAGGGCGGTGGGGCTCCGGCCATCAACCTGGTCATACCGATCGGAGGCAAGTGATGACCGCGATTCTGAAGCGCAATCGGCCGCCCCGCGAGTCCGGGAGCGTCTACCTGACGGTGCTGGTCGGCCTGACCGCGCTGCTCGGCCTGACCTCGCTCGCGATCGACGTCGGCGTGGCATACAACTCGCGCACCCAGGCCCAGGCGGCAGTGGACGCGACGGCGCTCGCGGCCGCTCAGACCATGATCGACTCGACCAGCGGCGACGTGACCCTGGCCTCGAGCCAGACCACGGCCGTAGGCATCGCAGCAGAGAACGCGGCCTACCCGAATCCGTCGTTGGTGCTCGACCTCAGCGACCTGGTCTTCGGAGACTGGGACCTCGACAGCCGAACGCTCGACACGGCCATCGACCCGACCGACCCCGACCAGCTCACGGCGGTCGAGGCGACCCTCCGCCTGGACGGCACCACGAATCCGGAGGTCCCCGCGCTGATGTCGCGGGTGTTGGGCCGGGACAGCTTCCAGGTGGAGACCACCGCGACCGCCTACCTGGGCTGGGCGGGCTCGGTTTTGCCCGGCGCGGTCGATCTGCCGATCGCGATCCCGTGCTGCGTGCTGAATGGCAGCGCCTGCGAGGACACCTACTGCGGGAGCGGGGCGCCCGTGCCGAATCCGTGCCCCCTGGTTGTGCCGCAGGCGCGCGGCGAGGCCGCGGTGAGCTGCATCCAGTTTCACAACACCGCCGAACAGACCGGCTGCTGGACGCAATTCGACGGTGTTTCCGCCTCGGTGAACACCGCCGACCTGGTCGACATCGCGGACGACGGTTTGGACGAGGGCGTGACGGCCAACGAGGACATTTTCCTGGACAACGGCGACAAGGTCCCGGTTCTGAAGGTGATCCACGATCGCTTCTACGGCGTGCCCCCCTACGACACGCCCGAGCTGAAGATGGGATCCGACACGGACCTGGACGGCCGCGAAGACTCCTGGGTGATTGGTCTCCCGGTGGTCGAGTGCCAGTCGACGGACCACTGTGCGAAGGGGCTCCCGGTCAAGGTGAAGGGCTTCGTGTGCGTCGAGATCCGCGAAGTTTCCCTGGACCCTCCCAAGATGATCCGCGTGAATTTCCTGTGCGCCGAGCTGCATCCGGAGAAGTACGCGGAGTGCAAGGCGGGGCTCGGTCCCACCGGCACCGGCGGCGAGGACTTCGATATCCGCGCCGACATTCCCGTGCTGGTGCGCTGAGGAGATCCCATTGGGCGAGCTCAACTTCGTGATCCGAGGCGAATCGGGCGAGAGCGGCGCGGCGCTGCGGCGCCGGCTCGAGGCCACCGGCCATGCGCGCGTTGTGTCCGTGGTGTGTGAGCCCACGGCGCTGGCCGAGGCGCTCGCGCAGGGCCCGGTCGACGCGCTCTATGTGGAGCTCGGCGCCGACCCGGACGCGGTCCTCGAGGCGCTGGCGCGAATCGTGCCGCCGCGGCCGCTGCTGCTCCTGAGCGGCCCGAGAGAGGACGGCCAGCTCCTGCTGCGCTGCATGCGGCTCGGGGCCCGTGAGTTCTTCCACGACGACCCGGATGAGTCGGAGCTGCGCGATGCCATCGAGCGCCTGCTACTCGAGCACGGCTCGCAGGCGCCGCCGCGCGAAGGCCGTGTGTTGGCGGTGCTCGGCTCCAAGGGCGGCATCGGCGCTACGACGGTCGCCTGCCAGCTCACCGCGGAGCTGCAGCGGCACGGCCCGGCAGCGATTGTCGACCTGGATGTCGCGTCCGGTGACGTCGCGCTCTACTTCGACCTGGCGCCGCGCTTCAGCCTGTCGGACCTGCGTGCCGAGGGGGAGGGACTCGACGCGACCTACCTGCGCACCGTGCTCGAGGCGCACGAGTGCGGCGTCCGGGTGCTGGCCGCGCCGGATCGGGTCGAGGAGCGCGAGCGGCTCGAGCTCCCGAACCTGAACCAGGCGCTGAATCTCCTGCGCAGCGAGTTCTCCTGGACCGTGCTCGACGTGGCGCGCAGCTGGAGCGAGACGAGCCTGCGGGCGCTCGAGCAGGCCGACCAGATCCTGCTGGTCACGAGCTTCGGCCTGGCCGCGCTCAAGCACGCCCACAACCAGATGGAGGTGCTGGCAAAGCTCGGCCTGTCGAGCCGGGTTCGCCTGGTGGCGAACCGCCAGAGTCCCCAGGAGGCACTCACCATGGGAGACGTGACGCGCTTCCTGAAGCGCCGTCCGGACGTCTGCCTGCCCAACGACTTCCTGTCCGCATCATCCAGCATCGACCAGGGGCGACCGCTGACCAAGATCGCAGCCAGCTCGGAACTGGCGCGCAGCTACAAGACGCTTGCGTCCCGGCTCCACGAGTGGTGCGACGTGCCGTTGCGAGAGACCGATGTCAAGCACTCGCGCTGGTCGCGCGCGACGAGCAAGTTCGCGCGGCCATTCAGGAGAGGTCATGTCGCTGATTAGCCGCCTGCGGGATGAACACCAGGACCAGCGCGATGTGCGCGGCGACACCGAGCTGCCCGCCCACGCCCGGGCCACGCGGCACGCGGTCGCGTATCAGGAGCTCAAGTCCGACGTGCACAACCGGCTCTTCGAGCTGCTCGACCTGTCGCGGGTCGGAAAGCTCTCCGAAGAGCGCATGCGCGAGGACGTGGCCGTGGCCACCCGGCGCGTCCTGGAAGAAAAGCAGCTGCTGCTGAACCACGAGGAGCGCGAGCGCCTGGTGACCGAGATCCAGGACGAGGTGTTCGGCCTGGGCCCGCTCGAGCCGCTGCTCCAGGACCCGAGCGTCAGTGACATCCTGGTGAACGGCAGCGACAACATCTTCGTGGAGCGCGAGGGCAAGCTGGTGCGCACGATCGCCCGCTTCCGCGACGACGTGCACCTGATGCGCATCATCGAGAAGATCGTATCGGCCGTGGGCCGTCGCATCGACGAATCGAGCCCGATGGTCGACGCGCGACTCCTGGACGGGTCGCGCGTGAACGCCGTTGTCCCGCCGCTGGCGATCGACGGCCCGCTGCTCTCTATCCGGCGCTTCCCGGCGGATCCGCTGATGGTCGCGGACCTGATCGAGATCGGCACCCTGACCGAGGGCATCGCCGAGATCCTGCGCGGTGTGGTGAACAGCCGCCTCAACATCCTGATCTCGGGCGGAACCGGCGTTGGTAAGACGACCATGCTGAACGTGTTGTCGAGCTTCATCTCCGCCGACGAACGCATCGTCACGATCGAGGACTCGGCCGAGCTGCAGCTCAAGCAGGAGCACGTAGCCCGGCTGGAGACGCGACCGGCAAACCTGGAAGGGCGGGGCGCGATCACGCAGCGCCACCTGGTGATCAATAGCCTGCGCATGCGCCCCGACCGCATCGTGGTTGGCGAGGTCCGCGGCCAGGAGGCGTTCGACATGCTTCAGGCCATGAACACGGGCCACGATGGATCGATCACCACGATCCACGCGAACTCCCCGCGCGATGCCCTCGTGCGCATCGAGAACATGGTGGCGATGGGCGGCATGGACATCCCCGTGCGCACGATCCGCCAGCAGGTCGCTTCGGCGCTCGACGTGGTGATCCAGTTGGTGCGCCTGAGCGATGGCAAGCGGCGCCTGTCGAGTCTGCAGGAGATTACCGGCATGGAGGGCGAGGTGGTCACCATGCAGGAGATCTTCGCCCTGGAGCGCCAGGGGGTCGACGAGGAGGGCAACGTCCAGACCCGCCTGATGGCGACCGGCATCCGGCCGAAGTTCGCGGAGCTCCTGCGCAGCTTCGGAGTCGAGCTGCGCGGAGACCTGTTCGATCCGGAATCAACGGGGCTCTAGGCGGAGCGTGACATGAACCTTCAGCCGATCGTCTACGTGCTCGTGTTCGTGGCCACCTTCGTAGCCGTCGAGGGTCTGCTTCTCATCGTTTCCAACCGCCGTCGCGCGAACAGCGGGACCACCGTCCGCCGGCTGCGCGCGCTGGCCAAGCGCCTACAGGCGCCGGAGGAGGGCGAGGGGGCTACGGTGCTGCGCAGCGAGCTTCAGCGGCGCTCGCTGGCCGCGCGGCTCTACTCGCTGCTGCCCGGCCGCCAGAAGCTGGAGCTGCGCTTGTACCGCGCGGGGTCCTTGTCGTCGCCGGGCCGCTTCGTGGCCATGTCGCTGGCGGTCTGCGCCGGGGGCTTTGTGGTCGGCGAGGCGCTCTTCAGCGAGAGTGGTTTCGGCGGCCTGCTGGGCGCGATCGGGCTGGTGCCGTACTACTTGCTGGGACGGAAGGCTGAGAAGCGTGTGAGGCGCTTCGAGGAGCAGTTCCCCGAGGCGCTCGAGCTGCTGACGCGGGCTCTGCGCGCCGGAAACTCGCTCACCTTCGCGTTCCAGCTGATCGGCGAGGAGATGCCCGATCCGATCGCCCGCGAGTTCGCGCACCTGGCCGAAGAGGTGAAGCTTGGCCAGGACCTGCGCGTGGCCCTCGCGAACATGGCCTACCGGACCGGCGCTGGAGACCTGCCGTACTTCTGCACAGCAGTCCTGGTGCAGCGCGAGACCGGCGGCAATCTGGCCGAGCTGCTCGACAGCCTGGGGTACGTGATTCGCGACCGCTTCAAGCTCTTCGGCAAGGTCCGCTCGCTCACGGCAGTCGGTAAGGCCACCGCCAACATCCTGGGATGCTGGCCCGTGATCACGATCGGCGGCCTGCTGATGGTGGGCGCAGACTTCGTGGAGATCCTCTGGACCACGCGGTCGGGCCATATCCTCGCCGCGATTGCGCTGGCGCTGGTGACGCTCGGCTACGTGCTGTGCCGCCGCGCCGCCGAGATCCGGGTCTAGCCATGCAATGGATCCTGCCGCTCCTGATCCTGGCCTGCTGCACGACGCTCGGCCTGGCCATCGCGTCGATGCAGCGCCGCCGGCCCACCCGGCAGCGGCTGCTGCGCCTGCGCGACGGTACGCGCGCCGTGCGGCCCGCCAGCGAAGGGCCCGGCCTGCTCGCCGAGGACGTGCCGGCCTGGATCCTGCGCTTCCTGCGCCCGCTCGCCGGGAGGTCCGGTGACCAGGCCGAGCGGGGTCCCGACCAGCTGCGCCGCAGAATGATCGAATCCGGCTACCGCCGGCCCTCGGCCCCCGTCGTGTTCATGGGCGGCCGCATCGCGCTGGCGATTGCGCTGCCGCTGCTCGCGCTGCTGGTTCCGGGCACCTGGCACTTCGAGGAGTTCCAGTTGGTGGCTGTGCTCGCGGTAGCGACGGGCGCCGGCTACCTGGCGCCGAGTCATCTGGTCGATCGGCGGCGCAAGGCGCGCCAGCGGGCCATCGAGCTGGGACTCCCCGACGCACTCGACCTGATGGTCGTATGCGTGCAAGCGGGCCTGGGCATCCTGGCGAGCATCGACCGGGTCGTGAAGGATCTACCCGGGACCCATCCCGTGCTGTGCGCGGAGTTCGAGCTGTCGCTCTACGAGATCCGCGCCGGCAAGTCCACCGTCGCGGGCTTGCGCGGCCTGGCCGAGCGCACCGGCGTGTCGGAGGTGAGCACATTGGTGGCAATGCTGGTGCAGACCGAGCGCTTCGGGACCAGCGTCGCAGACACCTTGCGCGTACACGCCGACGCTCTGCGCACCCGCCGCATGCAGCGCGCCGAGGAGCTCGCCAACAAGGCGCCGCTGATGATGCTGTTTCCCACGACCCTGATCTTCGCGGCGACCCTGGTGGTGACGATCGGGCCGGCCGTACTCGAGATCACCTCGTTCTTCCGAGAGATCGACTAATGGAGGGAATCCGGCGATGATCGAGCGCAAGCCAACCAGCGCCGTCCTGCTGTCCCTCCTTGCGCTCCTCGCGTCGGGCTGCGGCAGCCTGGGCGCAGACCAGCCCGCCCTCTACGACCGCGAGGGCGCTCGCGGGCAGTACCGCGACATGATGGAGAGCCAGTTGCTGGGCCCGCCCAGCGCCGAGAGCAAGCTCGCAGAGGGCGACCGCCATCACCGGAGGGGCGACCTGCAACGTGCGGTGCTGGCGTACTTCGAGTCCGCCCGCCTGGAGCCCGAGAACATCGTTGCGCGCCTGCGACTCGCGCACGTGGTGCTCCAAGTGAACCCGGAGCGGGCCATGCTCGAGTTCGACAAGCTCTTGAAGGAAGCGCCCGAACATGCGGGTCCGATCTTCGGAATCGGCTTGGCTCACCTGGCCATTGGCGAGCTCCCTCAGGCCCGCTCCGCACTGGAGCGCGCGGTCACGCTCGACCCCGACTCTCCTGCAATCCGCTCCGCGCTCGGCTCGGTATACGACCGCATGGGAGACCACGAGCGCGCGCGTGGCATGTTCGACGTCGCGGCGCTCCAGGCGCCCGACGAGCCGCGTGTGCTGAACAACCGCGGTGTCTCGATGCTGCTCGACCACGATCCCGCCAAGGCAGAGCCCGTGCTGCGCCGGGCCGTACTGCTCGACCCGGACAACCCGGTCACCCGCAACAATCTCGGCCTGGCGCTCGGCCTTCAGGGCCGTTACGACGACGCCTTGCAGACGTTTCGCAAGGTCGGCGACGAGCAGGCCGCCCGGAACAACCTCGGCTACGTGTACTACCTGCAGGGCGAGCATGAGCAGGCGATCGCGACCTACGAGCGCGCGTTGCTGGAGGGCGGTACGCACGCCGCCACGATCGTGCAGAACCTCAAGCTCGCCGAGGCCGCTCTGGAGCGGGCCGGCAGCGCCGCACCCCGCTAGCCGGGCGGACCCCACGCAGCGAATCCATTACCCTCTCCGGCCGGAGGGGGGACCCATGAACCTGAACCTGAACCAGATCGTCGGACTGGTCCTGGCCGGAGCGATTCTGTTGCTCGCGGCTTCGGTCTTCAGCCACGCCGGTACGGGGCGCTACCTGCGCACGACCGACGGCCTGCTGCTCGACTCGCGCACCGGCGAAGTCTGGGCGGGCCTGAAGCTCACGCCTTCGATCCGAGAAGAGGTCGGCTGGGAGCGCCCACAGTACCGCGCCTGGATCCGCACGGTCGCACCGCTCTCGGCCACCGCCGGAAACGAGAAGCTCTCGACGGCCCGCCCCGCCGCGGACGACTAGCCGAGTCGCGCAAGGTGGTGAACTGGGACGCCGTCGGTGCGGTCGCCGAGCTGCTCGGCGCGCTCGGCGTGATCGTGTCGCTCGTCTACCTGGCCCTGCAGATCCGCCAGAACTCGACCTTGCTGCGCCAGACCAGCGCCACCGAGCGGGCCAATGCGGCCGTCGTCTCGGCCAGCCAGGGAGCCGAGTTCACCCGCGCCATCGCGCTCGATGCCGACGCCTCGCGCATCTGGGCCGTCGGCTTCAGCGACCCGGATGCCCTCGACCCCGACGAGCTCGCCCGCTTCGACCAGTTGATGTTCTCGCAGCTGATCCAGATCGACGTGAACCACTTCCTGGGCATGCACGGTCCACTCGACAGGGCGGTCCACGCCATCTGGGACAAGCTGCTGGACGGCTGGATCACCCAACCGCGCTTCCGCGCCCTGTGGGACGCCGGCGCGATCCACAGGTTCACCACCGAATACTTCTGCAACCGCGTCCGCGAGAAGCTCGCCGAGCGCGCCGCGCGCTGAGCTTCCTAGCAGCACAGGAACCCTCGGTCGAGGGGCGCGGCAAACTTCTTGACAGGCGACGCCCCCGCGCGTTTGAAACCGCGGAACCGTAGCCGACGAATAGCCAGCCCTAGCCCTCGTCGGGCGGCGCGCGGAACGCAGCGGCCTCGGTCTCCAGCTTGGTCGTCTGGAGCTCCAAGTCGCGCCTCAGCCGGACCAGGTCGCATGGATCCGCCCTGGTGCTGTCGGCTCGGAGGCGGCGCCCGAGCGCTCGCTTCGGACGCATGGCGTTGCTGACTAGACCGCGAACCAGACTCGCGCCGAGTGAGCGCCGCAGCGGCCGCATGCTCGGAGCGTTCATGGGCCCCGAGATGTCGACCGTGACCGCGACACTCACCAGTCCGGGCTCGTGCAGGTGCGGCGTCAGGCGCAGATCGAGCGCGTTCCCCGCTAGATCGATTGCCCCGGACCCTTCGATGGTAATGTTCGCTCCCTCGAGATAGAGCTTCTGGATCTCGGCGATCCCGGCTTCGACGGGCAGGAACGCGATCAGACACTTGACCTCGGTCGCCGCTTCGGCGCCCGTACGGAAGTCGGGGACTGAAACCCGCAGGAAGCTCACCGAGAAGGCGCGCGAGTAGCGGTCGACCAGGGCGCCGTCTCTCAACATCGCACCCAGATGGCCGTTCAAGCCCGCCAGTATCTCGGGTCGTGTCCAGCCGCGGCTGGCGAGATTGATCGAGAGGTCGAGCGTCCCGGCCCGGTCGGTGCTCTGTTGGAACTGGGAGGCCAGCGTGGTCATGTCGACGTTGAACGCCTCGAGTGTGAAGGTGTGGAGCGGATCGGCCCGGCGTGCGTCGACGCGCAGGGCGCCCTCGACGCGGCCCCCGTCGTAGCTGGCAGTCACGTCCCGCAATACCAGATCCCCGTCGTCGAGCCGGACCTCCGCGTGCAGGTCCCGGATGTCGAATCCGCGACGTCCCGAGACTCTGTTCGCGTCGAGAACGACGTCCAGGTCGAAGCCGCGCAGCACCTCGAGCGGCGCGGGCTCGCCGCGTGACCACCAGCGTTGGAAGGCCGAGGCCGCCTCCTCTCGTCCCGGGAGATCGAGACGCGTGGCGTTGGGCGCGACGCCGAGATCCGCCAGGAAAACGTTCGGGGAACGGATCTGCCCGCTGAGGCTGGGTCGAAGCTCCGGAGCGAACACCACGGTCCACTCGCCATTGAGAACCGTGCGATTCAGGCGCAGGCTTCCCGACCATACGAGTCGCTCGTCCGAGCCCCGAACACGCCCGGCGTACGTGACGGGGCCAACCGCGGGCAGCTCCAGCTCGGCGAGCTCCCCCAGCACGGCGAGGTCGCGCGCCTCGAGCTTCATCTCGACCTCGATCTCGTCGAGCTCGCGAAGGTCGTCGAAGCGGCCCGAGAGTTCGAGCTCGAGCAACTCGGGGCGACCCAGCTTGAGATGCGCTTGTTCGACGCCCAGCGATCCGTCTGCGTCGCGGACCAAGAAGGATCCCTCGAGCTTGCCGAGTGCCGGGAGCTCGCGACCGAGTGAGGCCTCCAGAACCTTCAACGAGTCGGAGCCGAAACGAGCGTCGAGCCGCACTCCCCGGAGGGCGAGAACGTCGCGCACCGAGCCCGTGACCTCGGCCCAGGTGGCTTCGCGGCGGCCTGCCGTCGCGTGGATTTCGTCGAGGCCGAAGGTCCCGTCGAAGTCGCGAAGATTCGTACTCACCTCCACTGGACTCAGTCGTGGCAGTGGTCGAGCGAGCTCGATCTCGAATGTCCTCAGGATCACGTTCAGGTCGTCCGAGGTCAGACGCACGTTCACATCCAGCTCGGCAAGGCTGCGCAAGTCGTCGTAGGCGCCCTGGAGGTGGAGCTTGATGGGACCCTCGCCCGCGGTGGCCTCGCCTTCTGTTCCGAGGCTGCCGTCGTCGTCGGAGAGGTGGAGATCGGCGGAGATCGGGACATCGGGGAGCGAGGTCCCGAACGCTGCCTCCAGGAACTCGGTGTCGTCGGCTTCCACGCGCAGCTGTAGCTCGACGCCCTCGACCGCAATCAGGTCGCGCACCGAACCTTCGAGCACGATGCGGAAGGGCTGATCGCGGCCGGTGCTGAGCATCAGATCGTCCACGCCGAGCGTCCCGCCGGGATCGCGAAGACGCCCCGACGCATGGATCGAGCCGAGCTCCGGAAAGCGCCGGTCGGGATCCCTGATCAACGCGCCCGGATCGTCGATTCGCGCGGAGAAGGCCACGTCGATCCCCGTGAGCCCGGTGGGAGAGGCCAGCGTTCCCGAAAGCTCGAGCTCGGTCTCGAGCACTCGGCCCTGCACCGTGAGCGGATAGGGCTGCGTCGGCTCCAGCAGCTCGGCAAGGGATCCCACCCGGGCCTCGACCTCGAAGGTCCCGCCCTCGAGTTCGCCTGCAAGCGTCAGCGAAACCGGGCTCGTCAGGTCTTCGGTCTCGAGCTGCAATACATCGAAGACGAACGTCGTCACGTCGTCCTCGCCGATGCGGTCGTAGAACACGCGCGCGTTCTCCAGGTAGAGCCTCGAGAGATGCAGTTCCAGCGCGCCGGCGTCCGGGTCGGGGGTCTGCTCGTCGAGCTCTTCGACGTCGAGAGACAGAGCGAAGGTCCCGTCGGTGTCGGGCTCGATGCGGAGCTCCGCGCCGTAGATCTCGATGGTGTCGATCGAGACCCTTCTCCGCAGCAGTGGCCAGAGCCGGAAATCCAGGTTGAGGCGCTCGATCGTCAGCAGATGAGGCGACGGTCGCCCGGGCAGGTTGGCAACGGTGATCTGTTCCGCTTCGAAGTGCGGGCGCGGCAGGAGCTCTAGCTCGAGCTCGCCCGAGAGCCGCACCTCGAGGCCGACAGCTTCGCTGAGCTGCTGCTCCAGGATCGGACGCAGCCGCTCGAACGAGAGCGATCCGAGCAGGAGATGGATCCCGACCCCCAGCAGCGTTGCCGCGATGACGGCGCCCACGAGTAGACGCCTCATGTGCGAGAGAGAACCACCTCCC
>CAXMNF010000046.1:0-12486 GCA_964194645.1 uncultured Gammaproteobacteria bacterium | reverse complement strand
CGCCAGGCGCAGCAACGACAGGGCCAGGGGCCGCCGTAGGTCCCCGACGCCCAGCTCTGCGAGCGACACGCCCAGCGTGAGCAGCATCAGGGGGATCGTGAAGCCGCCGAGCAGCTCCGTGGTGCGCGGCAGCCATTGCGGCAGCGACACGCCGCTGACGAGCACTGCGACCGCCAGCACAGCGGACCACGCCAGCGGCGTGCGCAGCAGCTCCGCTGCCGAGAAGCGGCCCTGCCAGAGCGAGATGCCGACCGTGTACTGCGCGAAGGCGGTGGTCGCGAAGAAGGCCACGGCCAGGGCGAGACCGGACTCTCCGAACGCGAAGAGGCACAGCGGCAGGCCCAGGTTTCCGGTGTTCCCGAACATGAGCGGAGCCAGGTACACGCCGCGCGGCAGACCCGTGACGCGCAGCGCCAGCCAGCCGAACGCCGCGAAGATCAGCATCGCGCCGGCCGAGGCGAAGGCCATGCGCAGCATCAGGCCGGACTCGACGCGCAGCGACACCAGGCCGGAGAACACCAGGCAGGGCGCGCCGATGTCCATGATCAGACGCGTGATCAGTTCGCGGTCATAGGCACGGCCCGCGCGCACCCAGAGCCAGCCGAGCCCCGCGCACACGAAGACCGGCACGACAATGCCGAGCACCGTGAGGGCGGCGTCCAAGCCCCGCTCAGGTACCGGAGAGGGCGCGCAAATGCGCGATCAGGTCGCGGATCTGCGGATCGGTCAGCACGCCGCCCCAGGGGGTCATCAGCGCCGATTTGCCGACCGACGCCCCGCCCTGGCTGATCACCTTGTACAGGTGCTGATCGGAGAGCGCGCCCATGTAGGCGCTGTCCGTGTGATCGGCCGGCTTCGGCTCGATCTGCGACGCCGGACCGTCGCCCTTCCCCCCTGCTCCGTGGCAGGTCGCGCAGAACTGTCCGTAGATGCGCGCGCCCGCGGTAGCGTCGCCGCGCAGGTTCCCGGACGGGATCGCGGGTGCCGGCGGCGGCGAGGTCGCGGACGGCGTTGCGGCTGGGGGCTTGGCGGGCGGCGGTGTCTCGGCGGGCGGCTCGCCTCCGTTGCAGGCGAGCACCAGCAGCAGAACACCGAGTGCGCCGCGAACCGTCATGCGAGAGCTCCCCCGATCGCCAGGTCGAGGATCATCGCGGCGAAGAGGCCCACCAGGTAGCCGAGCGACACGCGGAACACGCCGCGCGCTGCTTCATCGCTCTTCTCGCGCAGCAGCGCAAGACCGGAGCGCAGGAACCATACACCCAGACCCAGCGCGGCCAGCGTGTACAGCACACCGGACAGCCCGAACAGCGCCGGCAGCAGCGACACCGGCACGAGCACCGCGATCCAACCCAGAATGCGGCGCCGCGTGACGGCCTCCCCGACCCGGCTCACCATGATCGGAAAGCCCGCCCGCTCGTACTCGCTGCGGCGGTACAGCGTGATCGCCCAGAAGTGCGGCGGCTGCCACACGAAGATGATCGCGAACAGGATCCAACCGGCGGCACCGATGCCGCCGCCGATCGCGGCGTCCGCAATCAGCGGCGCGACGGCGCCCGAAACGCCACCCACCACCACCGCGATCGGCGAGCGCGGCTTCAGCCAGATCGTATAGATGAACACGTAGAACAGGATGCCCGCCACCGCGACGCCGGCCGCTGCCGGCCCGCTGGCCGCGAGCAGCAGCCCGGGTCCGAGCACGCACAGGACCAGCCCGAAGACGAGCGCCTGCTGGGGCCGCAAGCGGCCGGCCGGGAGCGGGCGCGACTCGGTGCGCGACATGCGGGCGTCGAAGTCCCGCTCGATGTAGCTGTTGAGTGCGTTCGCCGCGCCGGCCGCCAGCGCGATACCGCCCAGCACCGCCACCAGCAGGCCCGGCGCCGGCCAGCCACCCGCCGCCATCACCAGCGCCGGGACGCCGGAGAACAGCACGAGCGGCAGCAGACGCGGCTTGGTCAGCGCGAAGTACGAGGCCAGTACGCTCATGACGGCTCCAACGCGTCGCGGCGCGCGGGCAGCGCGCGGGGGCTGGCCAGCGCCTCGCGCGCCAGCAACGCCGTCGTCAGCACGAGCGCTGCCGCGGCCGCCGAGTGCAGCGCCGTCACCTCGACCGGCAGCCGCGCGAGCACGTTGAGCGCCCCCACGCCGATCTGCAGGATCACCAGGTGCAGGGCCAACCAGGCCAGCCGCGCTACGCGCAGGTTGCGCCGCGCCGCCAGCACCAACCCGAGGAAGGCCAGCAAGATCCCGCAGGCATTCAGACGGTGCAGCACCTGCAGGCCGACCGGGCCCTGTAGGGTCGGCGCGAGCGATGCTCCGTCGCAGGTCGGAAAGGCCGCGCAGGCGAGCCCCGCGCCGTGGCTCGACACCATGCCGCCGAGGGCGATCTGCACGGACAGGAGCAGGCCCGCGAGACACAGCCAGCCGAGCAGCGCAGCGGACACCGGGTCGCGCCGCGGAGGCTCGGGCGCCGCGGCCTCGAACAGAATACGCGCGATCCAGAGCAAGGTCACGCAGAACGCCGTGCCGACCAGCAGATGCGCGGTCACGGTCCAAGGCGACAGCAAGAGGAGCACCGTAAGGCCACCCAGGACGACCTGCACCGCCAGCAGCGCCCAGGCCACAGCCAGCGGCCCGCGCAGCAGGGCCCGAGTCGCCGGGTCGCGCAGCACCACGACACTGGCCGCCGCAAGGCCGAGCGAGATGCTGCCCGCCAGGACCCGGTGGCTCCACTCCAGGGCGATCCGCATGTCGAACACGGGAACCAACGCGCCGAAGCAGAGCGGCCAGTCCGGACAGGCGAGCCCGGCGCCGTGCGCGCGCACCAGCGCACCGAGCACCATCAGCCCGAGGGTCGCCCCGACGAGGCCGCTGAAGGCCCAGCCGATGCCCTGCAAGTGCCGCGCGGGGAATGGCATTCAGGCGGCTCCTTTCGCGGCTCGACCGGGGTGTGGGGGGATTGGGGCGGCTTGGCCTCGCGCCGTCCCAGCCGGCGGCGCGGACAGACGGGCGAGGCCTCCGCTTCCGGCGGCGCGCAAGCTACCGCGCGGCTGGGCGAGTTTCAACGGCGCGCCCGCAGCGCAAGCACCGGCCGAGTGCACCGCTAGTAGCTGCGCGGCAGGCCCAGCACGTGCTCGGCGATGTAGTTGCGCGCCATCTCCTGCGAAATCGGCGCGAGCTTCAGCAGCCGGGCCTCGCGCCAGTAGCGCTCGACGTGGAACTCGCGGGCATAGCCGAAGCCGCCGAACGTCTGGAGCGCCCGGTCGCAGGCGAGAAACGCGGCCTCGGCGCAGCGCAGCTTTGCCGTGTTCGCGGGAGCGCCGGCCGGCTCGCCCCGATCGTACTCCCAGGCGGCCTTCTGCCAAAGCAGCTCGGCCGCGTCGAGTTCGCTCCAGGAGTCGGCCAGCGGATGCGCGATCGCCTGGTTCTGACCGATGGGTCTGTCGAAGACCACGCGCTCTCGCGCGTAGCGCACGGCGCTCTCGATCGCGCGGCGGCCGATGCCGACCGCTTCCGCGGCGATCACGATGCGCTCCGGGTTGATGCCATCGAGCAAGTGGTAGAAGCCCCGGCCCACCTCGCCGACCACGTCGCTCTCCGCGACCGGCAGCTCGTGGATGAACACCTCGTTCGAGTTGACGGCGTTGCGTCCCAGCTTGGGGATCTCGCGAATCTCGCAGTGCGCCGGGTCGAGGTCCGCGACGAACAAGGTCATGCCGTCCATGCGGCGCTTGCACTCCTCGCGCGGCGTGGTGCGCGCCAGCAGCAGGATCTTCTGGCACTGCTGGGCCTTGGTATTCCAGACCTTCTTGCCGCTGACGATGAAGCGCCCGCCGTCGCGCCGGGCGAAGCTGCGGATGCGCGAGGTATCCGTGCCCGCGTCATCCTCGGTGACGCCAAAGGAGATGTGCAGCTCGCCCGACGCGGTGGGCGGGAGGTAGCGCGCCTTCAGCTCCGGGCTGCCGTGGTGGATCACCGGGCCCATGCCAAACACCGAAAGATGCACGGTCGAGGCGGCGTTCATGGCGCCGGCGCTGCCCCCGATCGCCTGGAGCAAGACGCCCGCGTGCAGCACGCCGAGGCCCGCGCCGCCGTACTCCTCCGGGATCAGCACGCCGATCCAACCGGCCTCTGCGAAGGCCCGGTAGAACTCCCACGGGAAGGCCTTGCGCTCGTCGTGGTCGAGCCAGTACTCGTCGTCGAACTTCCCGGCCAGCCGGGTGGCTTCGTCGCGGATCGACTCCAGCTCGGGGCCGAGGGCGAAATCCATGCCTGGCATTCTAGCCCGGAGGGGGCCGGAGCGGGGCGAAGCTACTTGAGCTTCGTCTCCTTGAAGACGACGTGCTTGCGCACCACGGGGTCGTACTTCGAGAGCTCGAGCTTGTCGGGCGTCTTCTGCTTGTTCTTCGTGGTCGTGTAGAAGAAGCCGGTCCCGGCCGAACTCTCCAGCTTGATCTTCTCGCGCGCGCCCTTGGCCATCTGCGACTCCCGTTCGAGGCCCCACTTGATACCGCTTCGCGGGCCGCCGGGCAAGCACCAGAATCCCCTGTCTTGACAGGCACCTGCGCGGGCTGCGAGGGTCCGGCCATGGCGGCGCCGCTGGACGGGATCAGGGTCGTGGAGATCGCGAGCTTCGTGGCCGCGCCCGGCGCCGGTGCGCTGCTGGCCGACCTGGGCGCCGAGGTGATCAAGGTCGAGGTGCCCCAGGGCGAGGTCTACCGCAACACCCGCCCGCGCATGCTGGGCTACCAGAGCGACTTCGACGCGGCGCCGCACTTCCAGATGGACAACCGCGGCAAGCGCTCGCTGTGTCTGCACCTGGGGCGTCCGGCGGCGCGCGCCGCGCTGGCACGCGTGATCGACCGCGCCGACGTGGTGTTGACCAATATGCTGCCCGGCCGGCTCGCGAAGTTCGGGCTGGACGCCGAAACCCTGCGCGCCACGCGTCCGGAGCTGGTCGTAGCGCGCCTTTCCGGCTACGGGCCGAACGGAGCCGAGGCGGACGTGCCGGCCTTCGACTACGCGGCGTTCTGGGCGCGCAGCGGCCTGATGCACCAGCTGCGCGAGCCCGACTCGCCACCCGCCTGGCTGCGCCCGGGCATGGGCGATCACTCCGCATCGCTCGCGCTCAGCAGCGGGATCCTGGCGGCCCTGCGGCAGCGCGACCGGGGCGAAGGCGGTCAGGTGATCGACGTGTCACTGCTGCACATCGGGCTCTACATCGAGGGCAACGACACCACGATGACTCTGGTCACGGGCCAGACGCCGCCAGCGCACGACCGGCGCGAGCCGCGCAACCCGCTCTGGAACCACTACCGCTGCGCGGACGACCGCTGGCTGTTCCTGGTCATGATCGAATCGGACCGGTACTGGCCTGTGTTCCTGCGCGCGATCGAGCGCCCGGAGCTCGCCGACGACGAACGCTTCGCAGGCGCGGTTCCCCGCTACCGGAACTCGCGCGCCCTGGTCGAGCAGCTCGACGCGGTGTTCGCGGCGCACAAGCTCGACGAGTGGATCGAGCGCCTGCACGGACAGGAGCTGATCTGGGCGCCGGTGCGCACCCTGGCCGAAGCGGTCGAGGACCCCCAGGCGCACGCGAACGGCGTGTTCTCGACCGTCGAGCACCCGCGGGTGGGCGCATTCCGTACGGTCGCCCCGCCCATGCGCATGTCTGGTTGGGAGATGCGCGGCGAGCGCCCCGCCCCCGAACTCGGCGCCGACGCCGAAGCGGTGCTGCGCGAGGCGGGCCTCGACGACGAAGAGATCCGCGCGGCTCTGGGCTAGCCGTCGTGAAGGGGATCCTACTGGCGGGCGGGTCGGGCAGCCGGCTGCACCCGATCACCCTGGCCGCGAGCAAGCAGCTCCAGCCGGTCTATGACAAGCCGCTGGTCTTCTATCCGCTGGCCACCCTGATGCTGGCTGGAATTCGGCAGGTCCTGGTGATCTCGACGCCCCAGGACACGCCTCGCCTCGAGGCACTGCTCGGCGACGGCTCGAATTGGGGGATCGAGCTGTCCTACACCGTGCAGCCCGAGCCGCGTGGGATCGCACAGGCGTTCCTGCTCGGCGAGGACTTCGTCGCCGAGAGCCCGGTGACCTTGATACTGGGCGACAACATCCTGTACGGCCGCATGCAGCTCGACGAGATCGTGGCGGGGTTCTCGGACGGCGCGCTGATCTTCGCCTATCCGGTGGCGGATCCGGAGCGCTACGGCGTCGCCGAGCTCGACGCCGCAGGCCGCGTGCTGAGCCTGGAAGAAAAGCCGGCGCAGCCGCGCTCCAACCTGGCAGTGCCCGGCCTCTACCTGTACGACGGCGGCGTGGTCGAGAAGGCCAGAGGGCTTGCGCCTTCCGCGCGCGGCGAGCTCGAGATCACCGACCTGAACCGGGTCTACCTGGAGGAAGGGCGGCTGGTTGCACGGCGGCTGGGGCGCGGGGTCGCCTGGCTCGACACCGGTACGCACGAGAGCCTGCTCGACGCCGCGAACTTCGTCGCCACCATCGAAAGGCGGCAGGGTCTGAAGATCGCGTGCCTCGAGGAAGTGGCTCTGCGCAGCGGCTACATCGACCGCGGCCAGCTCGAGCGGCAGCTGAAGGCGATGCCCGTTTCGCCCTATCGGGAGTACCTGGAAGCGCTGCTCGGCGAGGCGCAGTGAGCGAGCCGGCCGTCTTCCGGCGCTCGCGCATTGTCGCACCCGATGACGTGGACTTCCTGGGCCACGTAAACAACGTGGTGTGGCTGCGTTTCGTCGTCGAGCTGGCGGAGGGGCACGCCGCTTCGCTCGACGTCGGCTCGCGAATCGTCCGCGAAAAGGGCGGGCAGTGGATCGTGCGCCGCCACGAAGTCGACTACCACGACAACGCTCGCGTGGACGAGGAGATCGTAGAGGAGACCTGGGTGGAGTCGATGCGCGGCGCGCGCAGCGTGCGGTTGTCGCGCTTCAGCCGCGCCTCGAGCGGCACGCAACTCGTGACAGCCACCACGCAGTGGGCGTTTGTCGACGCCGCGACCCTGCGACCCAAGCGGATCCCTGCGGAGCTGCTCGGCGCCTACCGCACCCCCGAGGGCTGAGCGCCGCTCAGTCGCGCTTGGCCCGCAGGTGCTCAGCGATGCGCGCGATCAACTCGGCCCGATCGATCGGCTTGGTCAGGTAGTCGTCGCAGCCGGCCGCCAGGCACTTGTCGCGTTCGCCGGAGAGCGCGTGGGCGGTCAGGGCCACGATCGGCAGATCGACACCCATGTCGCGCAGGGTGCGGGTGGCCGTGTAGCCGTCCATCTCGGGCATGGCCATGTCCATCAGCACCAGGTCGAATGACCCCTGCTCGACCAGCTGCACCGCGACCAGACCGTTCTCCGCCACCTGCACCGCGGCCCCGGCCTTGCGCAGCACCGCTCGGATCAGCCGCTGGTTGTCGGGCCCGTCCTCGGCGAGCAGGATGCGGGTGCCTTCCGGCAGGGTAGAAAGGGCCGCGGCAGCTTCGTTGATCCCGCCCAGCTCGGCCTCGTCTGCCGGCCGCACCATCCGGCTGCCCGGCGCGGGAGGCGCGCGGAACGAGAAGCTGAAGGTGCTGCCCTTGCCCAGCTCGCTCTGCACCGTGCAGTCGCCATCGAGCAGGATCGCTACGCGCCTGGCGATCGCCAGGCCCAGACCCGTGCCGCCAAAGCGCCGCGAAGTGGTCGTGTCCGCCTGCTCGAACTGCAGGAAGAGCGACGGCTGCGAACCTTCCGCGATGCCGGGGCCCGTGTCGATCACGTGCACGAAGGCGAGCTGATTGTCGGTGTTCCAGGAGACAACGATTCGCACCTGCCCGCTGTCGGTGAACTTGATGGCGTTCACGACCAGGTTCATGATCGCTTGGCGCACGCGCACCGGGTCCGCCAGAACCTGCTCGGGCAGTTCGTCCTCGAACTCGATCGAGAGCGCGATGTTCTTCTGCTGGGCGCGCACGCGCATCAAGGAGCCGATCTCGGCCACGACGTGGATCAGGCTCATCGGGATGCGTTCGACCTCGAGCCGTCCCGCCTCGATCTTCGACAGGTCGAGGATGTCGTTGATGATCTCGAGCAGGTGCGAGCCGTTGCGCTTCACGATCTCGAGCTGCGAGCGACCCTCGGCGGGGACCTGCGCCTCGACGTCGAGCAGCAGGTCCGTGTAGCCCAGGATCGCGGTGAGGGGCGTGCGGATCTCGTGGCTCATGTTGGCCAGAAAATGGGTCTTCGCCAGGTTTGCGCGGTCCGCCTCGATGCGCGCCGCGTTCAGCTCGGAGGTGCGCTCCACAACGCGCTGCTCGAGCATCAGCTGGTGGGCGTCCAGCTCGTCGCGCGCCTGGCGCAGCTGCTCGGTCATCTGGTTGAACTCCTGGCCCAGCTCGGCGAGCTCGCCGCGCCCCAGGTCCGGAACCCTCGCGGCGAGGTCCCCGTGGCCAATCCGATGCGAAGCGCCGACCAGCTGCCGGATGTCGCGCAGGGTGGGCCGCGACAGCTCAAGCGCCAGGCCGATTCCCAGCACGAGCACCACGGCCATCGCCGCGCTCGACGAGAGCAGCATGTCGCGGTACTCGGCCCGCACCCGCGCGCTCGACATCACCACGCGGATCACGCCCTCGGGGGGGCCCAGCTCGAGCTCGTAGTCCTCGGGGTCGGCGTCGCGGAAGGCCAGCTGCTCGGCGCTGTCCTCTTCCGCGGGGTAGCGGACCAGGCGCACGACCTCGTACAGCCCGTCGGAGAGCGGCCGCCAGCTGGTGTCGGCGCTCTCCACCAGCTCGAGCGGCTGCACGAGTGGAGCGACCTCGGCGCGGCCGTCTGCCAGGATCGGCTGCCCCTCGCGGTTGTAGATGGCCACGTGAACGATGTCGGCGTCGTTCAGTGCGGAGCGCACGGACTCGCTGAAGTTGTCCGACGACTCGGTCAGGAAGCCCAGCTCGTTCGACTGCGCGAGCAAGGTCACAATCGTGTCGAGCTTGGCGCGGATGCGCTGCTCCTGGTGCGTGCGCGACAGCCAGTACATGGTGCCTGCGGCCCCAAGGGCAAAGATCAGCAACGGCACGACTGCCGCCGTAACCATGTCCGCCTTCAGGCTTCTGCCCATCCCCGGGGCGGCGCGCACGTCCCCCCTCCCGTTTGGTGACCTGATTGGCGTATCGGCCCGAGCCAACAGGCAAGTGAGCCTTGTGGCCGCGGCTCGCGGTATCATGCGACATGCCCGAGACGCTGCCGTTCCGCCCTGCGCGCGCCGTCTCGCGGCGCTTCGCGACGCCGCTCGTGCAGCCGGACGGAGGACAGGTCGAGCCAGGCGAGGACCCTCGCATCTATCTGGCGCCACCCATGACCGGGGCCGACGAACGCATCCTGGGCGCAAGCCTGCAGGCCGCTGGCCTGCGCCCCCCGCGCTGGCTGGCCAGCCGCCGCGCACGCGTGCCCGCGGGCGCGCTGCGCGAGGCGTTCCTGTCGGGCCAGCCGGTGTTGGTGCCGCTCGCGCCCGCGCGCCGCGGTCCCGACCGCCTGGCCCGCCTGCTGTCCTGGGCGCAGCAGGCCGGCCGCAGCGTCGAGCTCGTACCGGTCGAGACGCTCTGGGGCCCGGCGGACCGCCCGCCCTCCGTGCGCCGGCTGCCGCTCGGCAACCCGTACGACCCGCCGTCCTGGTTCCGCTGGCTGTGGCCGCGCCGTGATGTGCGTGTGATCCTGGGACGTCCCGGCACCGTGGCCGAACTCGCGGCCCAGGCACCCCAACCCGACGACGCGGTCGCGCTCGCGTCGTTCGTGCGCGGCCAGGCGGTGAAGGCCCTGTCGCAGACCGAGCGGCGGGTACTCGGCGAGCGCTACAAGGTGCCGCGGCTGCTGGTCGAGCAGATCCTGGGCGAGCCCGAGTTCCGCGACCGCGTGGCCGCAGCGGGCGCGACGCGCGGCCTCACGCGCAGCGAGTCGCGCAACCAGGCCGAGCGCGCGCTGCGCGAGCTCGCGACCACCCATGACTTCCTCTACATGGAGATCTTCCGGCGCTTCTGCCGCTGGCTCCACAGCAAGGTGTACGAGCCGGAGATCGTGGCCGAGCCGGCGGAACTCGAGCAGCTGCGCGAGCTGGCGCAAAGCTCCGCACTGGTCTTCATCCCTTCGCACAAGAGCAACTTCGACCACTTGACGCTCTACGACTTGTTGTTCAGCTCTGGCTTCCCGCCGCCGCACACCGCCGCCGGCAGCAATATGTCGTTCTTCCCGATGAGCCGGATCCTGCCGCGCACCGGCGCCTACTTCATCCGGCGCAGCTTCCAGGACGATCCCGTCTACAAAGAGGCGCTCGCCGGCTTCATCAACTACCTGGTGCAGCGCCGCTTTCACCAGGAGTTCTTCATCGAGGGCGGCCGCACGCGTTCCGGCAAGCAGCTGCCGCCGCGCTTCGGCATGCTGCGCTACGTGGTCGACGGCTGCCGGCGCAGCCAGGTCCACGACGTGCACTTCGTGCCAACGTCGATCACGTACGATCAGCTGCTCGAGGTGGACGAGTACGCGCGCGAGCTCGGCGGCCAGGAGAAGGAGCGCGAGAGCTTCGGGTTCCTGGTGCGCATGATCCGCTCGCTGCGCGGGCGCGACTTCGGGCGGGTCTACGTGCGCTTCGCAGAGCCGATTGCCCTGCGCGAGCACTTGGAGCGCACCCGCGACGATCGCCTGACCGTGGAGAAGCTGGCCTTCCAGATCGCCAACCAGATCAACGCGCACACCACGCTCACCCCGGTGTCGCTGGCCTGCGCGGCCTTCACCGGCGCGGCGCCCCGCGCCTTGACCCTGCCCGAGCTCGAGCGCGATGTGCAGCGCATGCTCGACTACGCGGAGCAGCGCGGTCTGGCGCTCGGGCACGAGCTGCACCAGTCCGCCAAGGCGGCGGTCGAGGTGGCGATCCACGCCCTTCGCGGCTCCGGCGTCGTGGAGCTGTACGATGGGGGCCCCGAGACCGTCTACTCGATCTCGCGCGACAAGCACCTGGTCGCCTCGTTCTACCGCAACACGATCATCCACTTCTTCCTGACGCGCGCGATCGCCACCCTGGCGCGCGAAGCGGCGGCCGAGGGCGGCGACGTGATGCTCTGGAGCCTGCGCCTGCGCGACCTGCTGAAGTTCGAGTTCTTCTTCAGCGAACGCGACGAGTTCCGCGCGGAGATCGAGCGCGAGTTGGCGGGACTGGCCGACGAGGAAGCCCGCGGCCTGGCGCCGATCCGCGCGGCCGGGCCGGGCATCCTGCTCGACTACCTGGAGAGCGGCTGGGTGGTCACAGAGAGCCTGCGCAGCCTGCCACCGGGCGACACGCGCATCGAGGAGCGCGAATTGCTGCGGCGCTGCCACGCGCTGGGCCGCCAGAAGCTGCTGCAGGGGGACGTCCACGCGCCCGAGTTGCTCTCGAACCTGAACTTCCGGAACGCACTGCTGCTCGCCGCCAACCAGGGGGCCGCGCGGGCAGATGGGCGCCGCTACCTGCGAGGCGACGCCGAGGCGCTGGCCACCCTCACGGGCGATCTCGAGAAGCTGGCGCGCCTGGCGCAGTTGGCGCGAGCCGGCGCCTGGTGAGCACCCACCCGGCTCGGCCGACCCCGCAAAAATTGCTCAAGCCGCGCGCGCAACTGCCGATGAAGAGAGTGTTCCCGGAAGGAATTCCCCGGAAAACGCGAGTTCAAGGGGGGGCGGGGACGAGGCCGTTGGAACTTTGGGGGGGGATCCTCGGCTTTGTCTCCGCCCTTTTTTGCGTGGTGGCGCGCGGGGGGCGGACGGACGCACGGGCCGCGGTAGAAACGTGAGCCCAACGCCGCGGGATCTGGACAGGTTAGGAGCGGCGTCGCAGGGCGGGGGTGCAGGGGGGGCTTGCCTAGGCCTCGAACGGGTAGCGGGCCAGGCGGTCCAGCAGGTCGCGCAGGCCGCGCCGCATCAAGCGGGCCACCAGCGGGCCGGTGAGGGGAATCCACGGCTCGAAGCGCACGCTCCAGGTGATGAGCGTACCGCTTTCCGACGCGTCCAGGCGCACCTGGGCCTGGTGCTCGCGCACCGGGGCCCCGGCGACCAGGCGGTAGGCCATGCGCTTGGGCGGTTCGAAAGCCGTGACCTCCTCCTCGATCGCCAGTCCGCCCGTGCGGATCACGCGGATCGCCCCGAGCCCGTCTGGGGGCGGGTCGCCCTGCTGACGCAGGACCACTTCTTTCACGCCCGCCCAGCGGCTCCAGCCCACCGAGTCGGTGAGCACCTTCCACACGGCGGGGCGCGGGGCCGGCACGGTTCCCTCGATCTCGAAGTGGCGCATGCGACGATAGTAGCGTGACCCGAACCCGAGAACCGCTCGCCGCCCTGCTGTTGCTGGCCCTGCTCGCGACACCGGGCGCGCCGCGCGCGGCGCCCGACCCCGTGGCTGGAGCGGCCGCGCTACTGGCAACACCGTTCCAGGTCGCCGGCGATCTGCTCGGCGGGGCCGGTCTGATCGGCGCGGCGCTCGTCGCGAGTGTAGGCGACCT
>CAXMNF010000045.1:0-1780 GCA_964194645.1 uncultured Gammaproteobacteria bacterium | reverse complement strand
AGCTCGACGTGACCGAGCCCGACGCGCCCGAGCGGATTGCAGAGGCGCTCGGCGGCCCCGCCGACCTGCTGGTGTCGGACGCCGCGCCGAAGCTCAGCGGCATCCGCGACGTGGATCGAGGCGCCCAGGAGGAGCTCTATCTTGCGGCGCTGCGCGTCGTCGAGCGGGTGCTGCGCCCCGAGGCGAGCCTGATCCTGAAGGGCTTCCCCGGGCCCGAGGCCGATCGGCTGCGCGAGACGCTCCGGGCGCGCTTCCCGTCTGTCAGCGAGCTGCGCCCAGAGGGCAAGCGCAGCACCTCCAAGGAGTTCTACTGGGTCGCGGGAGCACCGCGCGCGGGCCGCAGGCCGCGTCGCCCGTCGTCCTAGGCGCTCGCTGCGTCTCGGCTGCGCATCGGGCCGAGAAAGGCGGTCCAGCCAGCGAAAAATTTCGGCGTTGGTGCTCAAGGTCGGCCATCGCTGCACCGATACGTCCGTCTGTGGCAGGAATGACAACCTCCCCGGGGCTGCTTCGGGGGAATGGAATGAAGCCGAGAAGCGAGCGCTTCAAGCTCCAGGTTCAGGTGGGGATTCTGTCCGAGGATGGACAGACCCTCGGGGCCGTGCACGACATCTCCTCGACGGGCGCGCGGATCGAGAACGCCGCCGTACAACCCGAGGAGGGCACGCGGCTGCGTCTGGGCTTCTCCTTCTATGCGTATGCGCTGCCGGTCCCCATCCATGGGAAGGTGGTGCGCCACACCGAGACCGGCGGCTTCGCGGTGGAGTTCCAGGAGGTCGACTTCCGCACCCAGATCCTGCTGCGCGCGCTGCTCCCGAAGTTCAGCGGCGCGGCGGAGGATGCGGGGCGGTCCACCGTCGATCTCGAGGTGCCGCCGCTGCTGCTCGAGGCCTGTCTGAAGCACGCCGAGGCGTCCGGGCAGAGCGTCAGCGAATGGGTGATCGAGCAGCTCGAGCGGGCCGCTCTGGGCACACCGGGCGACTAGCTGCCGTACTCCGTGAGGAAGCCCTGCTTCCACGAGCGGTAGCGCCCCTCCAGGATCGCGGCGCGCGCCTCGCCCATCAGCGTCTGGTAGAACGACAGGTTGTGGATCGTGCCCAGCACGGCCGACAGGATCTCGTTCGCCTGGTACAGGTGGTGGACGTAGGCCCGGGTGAAGCCCGTGCAGGCCTGGCATGAGCACGACACGTCGATCGGGTAGAAGTCGTTGCGGTAGCGCCGCTGGGTCATGCGGATGCGGCCGCGCCGCGTGAACAAGGTGGCCGAGCGCGCGTAGCGCGTGGGGATCACGCAGTCGAACATGTCCATGCCCCGCTCGATCGCCTCGAGCAGGTCCTGCGGCAGTCCCACGCCCATCAGGTAGCGCGGCCGGTCTTCGGGCAGCAGCGGCGCCGTCGCTGCCACGATCGTCTTCAACAGGTCCAGACCCTCGCCGACCGACACGCCGCCAATCGCGTAGCCGGGCGCATCGTGCTCTACGACGGCCTCGGCGCAGGCTCGGCGCAGCTCCGGATAGACCGATCCCTGCACGATCGGAAACAGCGCGGCCCGGTGGGCGCCGTGCGCGCGTACGCAGCGCTCGAGCCAGCGCAGGGTGTTGTCGACGCCGCGCCGTGCCAGCCTTTCGTTGGCCGGGTAGGGCGTGCACTCGTCGAACGCCATGATGATGTCGGCGCCGAGTGCATGCTGGATCTCGACTGCGAGTTCCGGCGTCAGCAAGAGCTCGCTGCCGTCGACCTCGCTCTTGAAGCGCACGCCGTCGCTCTCGATCGTCTTGTTGTCC
>CAXMNF010000044.1:0-5038 GCA_964194645.1 uncultured Gammaproteobacteria bacterium | reverse complement strand
GACTCGGAAATATCTTCGAGAGTCCTATGGCCGACCATCGATCGTGCTCGCAGCCACTGGTGCGGCTGCCTGGATCCTGGAGAGGTGGCTGAACCCCGCCTCGCTCATTGACTTGATGCTCTGCGTACTGGCGGTCGCGCTTGCCTGGTGTCCGCTCTGCTGGTGGATCGGATTCGAGCAAAACGACCGGGACGGCGTGCGGGCGCTGCTGCGTCGGGCCCGCGCGAACCTCCTGGGCTGAGCGGCCGGGTCGCCCTTGCGTCACACGACGTGGTCGAGCTGACGAGCCTACATCTGCGGCTGGACGTCGACCCGGCGGTTCTCGGCGCGGCCCTCGGACGTGTCGTTCGAGGCCAAGGGATTGTGCTCGCCGAAGCCCTCGATGGCCAGGCGCTCGGGGGCGATGCCCGCGTCGATGAAGTACTGCTGGACGGCCGCGGCGCGGCGGACCGACAGACCGTCGTTGTACTCCTCGGGGCCGATCGAGTCGGTGTGACCCTCGATCTGGACACTGATGTCGGTGTACTTCCTGAAGTGCTCCACGGCCACGTCGAGCACGTCGGCGCCCGCCGGGGTGATCTCGGCGGCGGCGAACGCGAACTGCAGCGCCTGCAGGCGCAGCACGATCGCGCGGGGATCGATCGCACCGACCGCCGGCAGCGGCGCTTCTGCCACCATGACGCGGCGCGTGAAGGCGGTGAGCTCGGGCGGGGTTCCGATCGTGCTCGCGCTCCGCGACGTTCCGCACTCGGTCACATTGGCCAGGCTCGCGAGCAGCTCGGCTCCCTGCGGGTCGTCCCCCGTCTGTACGGTGTGGAAGCAGGCGCCGTCCGGCACGCTGGCGGCCAGCTCCCGCGCCGCGGCCAGCGCCGCCTCGGGAGAGTTCGGGTCCCCGTCCGAGAAGATCACGATCGCGGCGCTGCCCGATCGCCCTGCGAGCGCCTCGCGAGCTTCGTCGAGTACCTGGTCGAGCGGTGTATTCGGCTGGCTGGAGCCGAGCAGGTGGAGCTCGGCGCTGGTCTGCCCCAGTGTCTGCCGGTCGAAGTCCGACAGCGGCACGATCGTGCGGTCCGAGCCCCCGAACGCGATCGAGCCGGCCGCGTACTGCCCGGGCCGCTCGGCGCGCGCGCTCGAATCGGGCATCGAGGCGATGAAGCTGCGGGTCAGCGCCTTGGCCTCCGGAAAGCTGCGGTTCCTGTACATGCTGAAGGAGGCGTCTGTCACGACGATCACGTTGTCGGCCACGCGCCATTCGTTCTCCTCCAGGCTGAGCTGTGACACGCTGAGCGGTTCGCGCTCGGGAAGCTGCGCACAGGCTGCGGCCACGAGGACGATCATGCAGATGATGAGACGGGCACCCATGACGAACTCCTCCAGTCGACAGGTTCAGGTGTATATTCGCACGAATAGCCGGGCAGTTTCTACCGGCAACTTCGCGCTACTACAGGGCGGCGCAGCTATTCGGCAACTCTCCAGGAAGCGTCCTGCGCCGACTCCAGGGGTAGGCCGGGCCTCAGTCAGGGGGTTGCGGGGCGTCGAATGCGCGGGCGTCGAATGAGCCCTTGCGCACCGCCAGCCCGACCAGCTCCGGAAGCGAGAAGAGCATGCCCCGGGCGCCGCGTTCGAAGCGCTGTCCGCGGTCGAGCGGTGCGCTGGCGACTCCCGCCAGGGTATGAGCGGACGCGTAGCCCAGATTGACCACGCCGTACAGCGGCCGGGCCCAGCCTGCGTCGCCCGTGAACAGAACGAAGCTGCCGTCCGCGTGTCGGTGCCGGTAGATCTGCGACGTGAGAGTGATGGCCTCACGCGCCCGGACCAGCGCTCCTTCAGGGGCGAGCTCGGCGAGACGCCGCTCGCGGTACGACGGGATGCGCTCGCTCTTCGACAGTGGCAGGCGCTCGCGCAGATCCGCGTAGAGGGCAAAGGGCACGAAGCCCAAGCCGGCGCCCGGCTGCAGCTCGGCTCCCAGCGCGGCGCGCGCATGTAGCGGACCGCCCAGCGCAGCCTCCAGCGTAGAGATGATGCCGGTCGCGCAGTTGTGGTGGAACAAGTCGTAGCCGTTCGCGCGGCGCAGGCCGTCCTCGCGCTGCGCGGTCGTCTCCCGGGTGGCGGCGAGCGCCGCGCGAAGCTCGGCGTTCTGTCCCGTCGTCGCGAGCGGGACCAACGCGCGCGTACGTCCGGGCGGCTGTCGCTCGACCACGCGGCGGACCGCCCGCTGCTCTGCAAGCGCCCGGCGGTACTCGACCATCAGTGAGGCGCGCTCCTCGAGCCGCTGGTAGCCGCGCGCATCTAGCGGCGCGCCCGTCTCCAGGCGCGCGCGCTCCGCACGCCAGAGGTGCTCGGCGTGAAGGGACAGGGCAGCCAGCTCCTCCCGGTCGCGGCGCACGGCGTCCGCTCCGAGCAGGGGATCCCCGTCCTGCAAGGGGTCGAGCAGCACCCACTGCGACTCCTGCAGCGAGCGACTTGCCGCGTGGTGCCGGGCTGTCGCGAGGAAGAGAGCCCGACCCCGGTCGGGCCGGGGCGAGACCAACAGCTCGACCACGGCTTCGACCAGGCGCGCGCGCAGTGGCGCGAGCAGCGCGATCTCTTCGGGCGAGAGCTTGGGGCCCGCGGGGCGCACGGCCGCCGACGAGGCAAGGCCCTGGCCGTCGAGCAGCGCGATCAGGGCCGCTCGTTCCGCGAGCCACTCGCGGCGATTCAGCAGCGACTCACCGCTCGCGCCTGGCGGCGCGCGCAGCCGGCGCTCGAGTCGGGCGATCCCAGCCGGCAGCAGCTCCCGGCCGTGCGCGAGCTCGATCTGCTCGCGCAGCGTACGGCCGTCGTCCGTGTCGCGGCTTTCGGGGTCGAGCAGTCCGGCACCCGGCGTCGCCACACCCGCGCGCTCGCCCAGCATCGCCTCGAGCAGCGCAGCGTTCGCCCGTTGGTCGGCGAGATCCGCTCGCGCACGCCGCTGCGCGAGGTAGCGGCCGGCAAAGCCATCGCGCACGTGGCGAAGCTGCTCGGGCTCGAGCTCCACGTAGGCCACGTGAATGGGCCGGTTCTCGAGCGACGCGTAGAGGAACACGAACTCGTCCCAGTCCCTGCGTTCGAGCAGCAGCAGTCCCTCGGTCGCGGCAAAGCTGTACACACGTGCGCCGGTGCGCAGCGCGAAGTGGCCGCCGCTGGCCCCGCCGACGTTGGACTCCACGTATACGAAACCGATCTCGCCCCCGGAAGCCCCGGCGGGCGCACCGATCACGAGCAGCAGCGCGCAGAGCAGTCGGCTCAAAGCTCGGCGGTTCGGCAGCCCTCGACCGCGAGCGCCTGTGACTCCGCGCGTTCGTAGCGCAGGCTGGCGACAATGCCGCCAAGCTCGGACTCGTTCGCGCCAGCCTCGCAGGCACCCGCGCCGATCGCGATCAGGCTGCCGGGCTCGGCTTCCCAGTGGCTGATGCCGTGCAGCTCCGCGATGCGGCCCAGCTCGCGCAGGAACGCGTTGCTGCTCTCGCCCGTCTCGAGCCATTGGCGAGTCGCGACGCGCACATCGTCGCGGTACTCGCGCTCGAGGCGAGCCGTGTCCTTGCCGGTGACGCTGTCCGATGCGCTACGCAGGCTCTTCGACACACTCTTGCTCGCCGTCGTCGCGAGCTTCGACACCGATATCGACAGCACGCAGCCGGTCCACGCGCTCCCTGCCAGCAGCAGAGCACAGGTAGCGACGATTCGTCGCAACATCTCGATCCTCCATCGACCTGATGGCCGTAGGCGAAGCCTACCACCAGCTTGGATCGCCAGTCGAAACGCGGGAGCGATCGTGGTTCTGGTAGGCTCTGAGCCGGCTCAGTACACTGGCGCCCCACTTCCACGACACAGGAGAAGCAAAGTGCGCAAGGCCACACACTCGCTACTCGCCCTCGTTCTCGCCGCGGCCGTCTCGGGCTGCCTGGGCACCGTGGTCACCGCGCCGACGGGGAACGGGAAGGCCTATGGCACGACGCGCGTACACTTCATCGCGGCCCCCACGCAGATCAACGCCAGCGACTGCAAGAGCGGGCTCAGTGAGGTCGCCGTCTTCGTGCCGCTCTGGGGCGTCGCCGTCGGGATCCTGACCTTGGGAATCCTCGTGCCGATGAACACTGCCTTCACCTGCGCCAACTAGGGGCGAGTGGGGCCGACGCCCCTCGCGGCGCGCTGACCCACGCCCGCGGGCCGCACGTGCCGCCAAGCGTGTCATAGAATGTCTGCGATGCTGGCCTGCGAGTTTTGTGACCTGACCCACCTCCGTCCCGTTCTCGGGCCTGGAGAGAGGGCGCTCTGCTCGCGTTGCGGCGGCGTTCTCGCAAAGAGCTCGCGGAGCCCGATCGAGGGCACTCTCGCTCTCACCGTGTCGGCGGCCATCTTTCTAGTGCTGGCCAACGTCTTCCCGTTTCTGAAGTTCGGTCTCGAGGGACAGGTGCGAGAGAACACGATCGCGGCCGGCGTGTTCGGACTCTGGGCCGGGGGCCAAGGTGCTCTCGCCGTACTGATCCTCTTCACGACGATCCTCGCGCCGGCGCTTCGGACCCTGGGACTCCTCTACGTACTCTTCCCGCTCTCGCTGGGCCGCGTGCCGCCGGGCGTCGCAGGAGCTCTCCGCTTCCAGGAGGGGCTCGTCTCCTGGGCCATGCTCGATGTCTACATGCTGGCTCTCCTGGTCACCTTGGTGAAGCTGGCGCAGATGGGAGACCTCAGCTTCGAGATGGGCGCCTACTGCTTCATCGCCCTGTTCGTGGTGCTCACGCTCGTAAGTGCCTTCTACGATCGCGAAGCACTCTGGGACACGATCGAGGAGCTCCGTTGAGCGCCAGCACCGAGGCAGAAGCCGGCACCGTGCGATGCGGATCATGCGAGAAGGTCTGCCGGACACCGGCGGTCGAGGATGGCCTGTGCGTGCGCTGCCCGCGCTGCGGGTCGATTCTCCAGCGCCGAAGGCCCGACTCGCTCGCACGAACCTGGGCCCTCGTGATCGCCGCAGTCATCTGCTACGTGCCAGCGAACCTCCTCCCGGTCATGGTGGTCG
>CAXMNF010000043.1:0-14948 GCA_964194645.1 uncultured Gammaproteobacteria bacterium | reverse complement strand
AGGTCCTGAGCAAGATCGCCCCTTTCGATCATCCGTGGCTGGACGCGGCAGCGCCCGCCATGGAGGATGCGGTACTCGTGCGCCCCGAGTCCGGCAGCCCACTGGTGCTGACCGTGGACTTCATCACCCCGATCGTCGACGACCCCGAGGAGTTCGGCGCGATCGCCGCGGCCAACGCGCTCTCCGACGTGTACGCCATGGGAGGCCAGCCGCAGGTGGCCCTGGCCGTGTGCGGTTTTCCCGAGGACCGGATCGGCTTGGACGTCCTCGAGCGAATCTTCCGCGGCGGGCGCGACAAGGCGGCCGAGGCGGGCTGCGCGATCGTGGGCGGCCACACGGTGATCGATCCGGAGCTGAAGTACGGGCTGTGCGTGGTGGGCTCGGTGGACGCCGAGCGGGCGCTCGCCCAGGACCGCGCCGAACCCGGCGACCGGCTGGTGCTCAGCAAGCCGCTCGGCACCGGCGTGGCGGCGCAGGCCCTGAAGGACGATAGGCTCGCGGCGAACGAGCTCGAGCTCGCGGTGCGCGTGATGTCGACCTTGAACCGCGGTGCCTGCGATGCGGCGCTGGCTGCCGGCGTGCGCGCCGCGACCGACGTGACCGGTTTCGGCCTGCTCGGCCACCTGCACAACCTGCTGCTCGCCTCGGGCGTCGCGGGGCGCGTGTCGCTGGCGGCGCTGCCACTCCTTCCGTTTGCGCGGCGTCTGGTCGATCAGGGTCTTGTCCCCGGCGGGACGCGGCGAAACCTGGCGTACGTGGAGCCGCACACGACCTGGAGCAAAGCGCTCGGCGAGACCGACCGGCTGGTCGCCTGCGACGCGCAGACGTCCGGAGGGCTCTTGATGGCGGTTCCGGCGGCGCAGTGCGACGCGCTGCTCCGCGAGCTCGAGGCGCGCGGCACCCCGGCGGCCGCCGTGATCGGCGAGATCGTAGCGGGCACGCCCGGCGCGCTCGCGGTGAACTGAGCGCTCGCGTGCTCGCGACCGCAATCGTCCCGTCGGTGCGACCGAGCACGCAGAGTCCGCGCGAAGTCGCTGCGGAGTTCCGTGCACTGGCCCACGGCGGCGCCGCGTTGCGTCCCGCCGGCGAGGCGCGTCACGACCCCCAGCGCTTGCTGAAGGGCTATGCGCCCCGCTTCAAGCTCGAACTGTTCGACACGGTCTTCTACCTGGCGCGCCTGCGGCAGAACGAAATGTTCCGCTTCTTCGTCGCCTACCTGCGTACGTCGCGCAGGCGCGTGTTGTTCCCGCGCCTGCTCTACAAGGACTCCTCGTTGGTCTGGCGCTGCGCCACCCACTACATCCTGAACCCGGACGAGCTCTGGATCGGCAAAGGGGTACTGAAGCCCGTGCCCGGCGATTCCGAGGGCCGCTGGGCCAGCGCCGAGGAGACCACGAACCTGCCTCTCGAGATCCAGGCCGCGCTCGACGAGCTGTCGCGGCGGGACGAGCGCATCCCGACCGATCATCGCGCGGTACGGCTGGTACTGCGCTGCGCCCCGGACGACCGGCTCGATCCGTACCGCGACTTCAGCGCTCCGCGCGAGCGCGCCTGGGCCAATCCGCGCAACCGCATCCACGGCGACAAGGAGGTGGCCTGGTTCGAGCGGCCCGGAGACCCGGCTTCGCTGCACTTTGCGGCCGGCTTCGAGCCCGACCTGGCGCGGGGTCCCCTCGAGGAGAGCGGGATCAAGAGCCGCCTCTACGGGGGGCCGGTACGCAAGCTGCGCATCCTGTCCGTGAACCGCCTGATCCAGTACCAGTTCATGGCCGCGCCGCGCCTGGTGTGGATCGTTCCTCCCCAGACCCTTACCAGCGAGCTCTCGAGCTTCGGCGTGCGCACGATCGACGTGGAGCACGCTGAGGACCTGTGCGTGCCCGGATACGAGTACCACTATCTGGACGAGACCGAAGACCCGCCGTCGCTACATACGCAGATCCCCGAGGGCTTCGTGGGCGAGCAGAGTGAGGTGGACCCGATGCGGGCGGACGCGTCGCCCTGGCTGGAGAAGCTGCCGGTGATCGCGGAGTTCCGGAGGCGCGGCCTCTAGTACGCTAGAGGAGCGTCGGGTAGCTGAGTCGCCCGCCCGCGACGTGTGCGGTCGGCGAGAGCCGGTGCGGCTCCCGGGTCTGCGGGTCGAGCAGGTGCACGACCTCCCAGCCGCGCGCCACGAGCCAGTCCGCCAGGATCTGCCGGTGGCAGTGGCGCCAGTCGCGCTCCGCGCAGAGCACACAGACCGGGAGCTCGCCCGCCAGCCGCTCCAGCTCGGCGGCCTCCGTCTGGAAGCCCGGTGTGTTCAGGGCGTCGGCATAGTTGCGGAAGGCCGGATCGTCCCAAGCCCGGTTCGGCGAGCGCTCCAGCGGCAGCAGGGCCTCGCGGCGGCCGCCGAGTCCAAGGCCTAGCCAGCGATAGCCGATGCCCAGGCCCGCGAGCGACGCCTGGAGGGCCTCGCGGCCGAACCAGGGGTGGCGCCGCGAGCTGGGAAAACGCCGCACATCCACCAACAGGGTGACGCCTGCGCCCCGGAGCAGCGCGCCGAGCTCCTCGGCGCTGCGGTTCGAGTGTCCGGCCGTGAACAGCATACCCATGGGTTGCGGTACTCTATCGCGCGTGACTCGGCTCCCCCTGATCGACTCGCCGCAGGACCGGCGCGGGCGCCTGCTCCGCGACCTGCGCATCTCGGTCACGGACCGCTGCAACTTCCGCTGTCCGTACTGCATGCCCGAGGAGATTTTCGGGGAGCGCTACCAGTTCCTGCCGCGCGCCGACATCCTGCGCTTCGAGGAGATCCAGCGGCTGGCGCGCCTGTTCGTGGCGCTCGGTGCGCGCAAGCTGCGCATCACCGGCGGCGAGCCGCTGGCGCGCGCCCAGCTGCCCCGCCTGATCGGGCAGCTCGCGACGCTCGAAGGGGTGCAGGACCTGGCGCTCACCACGAACGGCAGCCTGCTCCCGCAGCACGCCGAGGCGCTCGCGAAAGCCGGACTCGGCCGGGTGACCGTGTCTCTGGACAGCCTCGACCCGGAGGTGTTCGCGCAGATGAGCGGCAAGCGCGGTTCCGTGGGCGAGGCGCTGGCGGGGATCGAGGCCGCCGAGCGTGCCGGCCTCACCCCGATCAAGATCAACTGCGTGGTGCAGCGCGGCGTGAACGACGACGGGATCGTCGCGCTGGCGCGGCACTTCCGCGGCACCGGGCACGTGCTGCGCTTCATCGAGTTCATGGACGTCGGGACCTTGAACCACTGGGATTCCTCGCAGGTGCTTCCGGCCGCCCAGATCCTGGAACGGCTGGGCGCCGAAGGCGACCTGGAGCCGCTCGATGCGGCCTACCCGGGTGAGGTCGCGCGCCGCTACCGCTGGGCGGACGGCTCCGGCGAGATCGGCATGATCGCCTCGGTCAGCCAGCCGTTCTGTGGCGACTGCACGCGCGCGCGCCTCTCCGCAGAGGGGAGCCTGTTTACCTGCCTGTTCGCCGCGAATGGAACCGACCTGAAGACCCCGCTGCGCGACGGGTCCAGCGACGAGGAGCTGCTGGCGCGCATTCGCGGGGTATGGGGCCGGCGCGCCGACCGCTATTCCGAGGAGCGCTCCCCGGCCGACGCGGGCGCGCGTCGCAAGGTCGAGATGTACCAGATCGGGGGCTAGGCGATGGCCGACCGCTACGACGCCTTCCCGAGCCTGCGCTTCGAGCGTCCGAGCCCGCACGTGCTGAGCGTCGTGCTGGACGCCCCCGGGCTGAACGCGGTGAATGCGCAGATGCACCGCGACCTGGCGGACGTGTGGCTGGCCGTGGACCGCGATCCCGAGGTGCGCGTGGCGATCATCCGCGGCGAGGGCCGCGGCTTCTCGGCGGGCGGCAGCTTCGACCTGGTCGAGGACATGATCCAGGACTGGGGCGCCCGTACCCGCGTGCTGCGCGAGGCGCGCGACATCGTCTACAACGTGCTGAACTGCTCGAAGCCGATTGTCTCCGCGATCCACGGTCCGGCGGTCGGCGCGGGACTGGTGGTGGCGCTGCTCGCGGACGTGTCGATCGCCGCGCGCGACGCGCGCATCATCGACGGGCACACGCGGCTGGGGGTCGCTGCGGGCGACCACGCCGCGATCTGCTGGCCGCTGCTCTGCGGCATGGCCAAGGCCAAGTACCACCTGCTGACCTGCGAGACGCTCTCGGGCGAGGAGGCCGAGCGGATCGGGCTGGTGTCGCTCTGCGTCGAGGCCGACGAGCTCCAGTCGCGCGCGCTCGCGGTGGCCGAACAGCTCGCCAGCGGCGCGCAGAGCGCGATCCGCTGGACCAAGTACACGCTCAACAACTGGTACCGGATGATGGGCCCGGTCTTCGACGCATCGCTCGCCTTCGAGTTCTACGGCTTTGGCGGGCCGGACGTGGCCGAGGGCGTGGCCGCGCACCGCGAGAAGCGCGCCCCGCGCTTCCAGGGTCCGGCCAGCGAGTAGCAAGGGGAGGCACAGCGTGAAGTACCTGCACACCATGGTCCGCATCACCGACCTGGACGCGTCGCTCGATTTCTACTGCAACAAGCTGGGGCTCTCCGAGCTGCGCCGCGTCGATGTGGAGGCGGGGCGCTTCACCCTGGTCTTCCTGGCGGCGCCGGGCGACGAGAGTGCACAGGTCGAGCTCACCCACAACTGGGACCCCGAGCCCTACGACGGAGGCCGCAACTTCGGCCACCTCGCCTACGAGGTAGAGGACATCTACCAGACCTGCCAGCGCCTGATGGACGGCGGCGTCACGATCAACCGGCCACCGCGCGACGGGCGCATGGCCTTCGTACGCTCACCCGACGGCATCTCCGTCGAGCTGCTCCAGAAGGGCGGGGCGCTGCCGGCGCAGGAGCCCTGGGCGTCGATGCAAAGCACCGGGGAGTGGTAGTGCTCCAGGACTACGCGGACCTGATGGCCGCGGCCGCGCGCGCCGCCGGTCTCGAGCCGCCGGCGATCGTGCAGCCCGAGGATCGGGACGTCGAGCTCAACGGCATCCACTTCCACTACCTGGACTGGGGCAACGACCACCTGCCGCACGTCGTGTTGCTACACGGCGGTGCGCTCACCGCGCACACCTGGGACATGGCGGCCTTGCTCTTGCGCGACCGCTACCACCTGGTTGCGCTCGACCAGCGCGGCCACGGCGACAGCGGCTGGACGCGCGACGAGCAACTGCAGCTCGACAACGGCGAGCTGATGCTCGAGGACACCCGCCAATTCCTGGAGCACCTGGGCTTCGAGCGGCTCGTCCTGGTCGGCATGTCGATGGGAGGCATCAACTCGATCCGCTACGCGGCGCGCCACGCAGAGCGGCTGGCGGCGCTCGGCATCGTAGACGTGGCGCCAGAAGTGATGAAGAGCGGCATCATCGAGATGGAGCAGTTCCGCCGGGCGACCGAGACGCTCGACAGCTTCGAGGCCTTCCTGGCGCGCGCGCAGGCGTTCATGCCGCACCGCGCCGAGGCGCACCTGCGCTACAGCCTGACGCACAGCCTGAAGCGCACACCCGACGGCCGCTACACCTGGAAGCAGGACCACCGGCCGCGCCCCGAGCAGTCCGCGGACGCCGAGCCGCGCTGGACCGCGCTCGCCGAGGACCTGCGTGCGATCCGTACGCCCACCCTGCTGTTGCGCGGCGCGGAGAGCAAGATCCTGGCCCAGGACGCGGCCGAACGCGCCACCAAGTCCATGCACGACGCCCGTCTGGTCGTGATCCCGCGCGCCACCCACAACGTACACAGCGACAACCCGGCGGACTTCGCGCGCGCTCTCGACGCGTTCCTCGCCGACGTCCTGCCCGGCGCCGCATGAAGCACGGACTCGCGATCTTCCAAGCGGACTGCTCGATCGGCTGAGGCGCGGATGGCCGATCCGCTCGCGATCCCCGTCTACTACGATTTCGCGTCGAGCCTGTGCTACGTGGCGCACCGGGTGATGCAGCGCATGGGCGACGAACTCGATGCGCTCGGGATCAGCCTGGTCTGGACGCCGATCGACCTGGTGCGCATCACCGGTTGGCGGCGGAGCGATCCGATCGACGGTCCGCGCCGGGAGAACGCGCTGCGCGCGTCCCGCGAGCTGGGCGTGCCGCTGCGCATGCCCGAGCAGTGGATGGACTCGCGCCGAGCGCAGGCCGTCGCGCTGTCGCTGCGCGGCGGCCCCAATGAGGCCGCCTGGCGCGAGCGCGTCTGGCCGGCGGTGTACGACGACGGCCGCAGCCTGGACGACGCGAAATGGCTCGACGCGCTCGCTGCGGAGCTCGGCATTGACCTCGCCGCGGCGACGGGCGCGCGCGGGCTGGACGCACTCGCGACCGAGACGGCGCTCGCCGCCGAGGTCGAGGTCTCGGGCGTGCCGACCTTCCTGCTGGACGGCTGGCCGATCGGCGGCATCCAGGAGGAGCGCACCATGCTCTCGCTGCTCGGCCGCTATGCGGCGCGGCGCGGCAGGGTACACTGAGCCGCGATGAAGCGACCGCGCAACGCCGTGGTGGTGCTGCTCGACAGCCTGAACCGCCGCATGCTCGGCTGTTACGGCGGGGCGGAGTTCGACACGCCGAACCTCGACGCGTTCGCCGCGCGGTCCACGCGCTTCCTGCGCCACTACTCAGGCTCGCTCCCCTGCATGCCCGCGCGCCACGACATCCTGTGCGGCGCGCTCGACTTCCTGTGGAAGCCCTGGGGCTCGATCGAGCTTTGGGAGGAGGCGATCACCTATCCGCTGCGCGAGGCGGGGATCAAGACCATGCTCGTGAGCGACCACCCGCACCTGTTCGAGACGGGCGGCGAGAACTACCACACAGAGTTTTCCGCCTGGGAGTACCTGCGCGGACACGAGGGCGACCCCTGGAAGCTCGTGCCGGATCCGAGCCCTGTGGGCGCGCCGCTGATCCCCGAAGCGCGGGTCGGGATCCTGCCGCGCCCCTACGATACGAGCCGCAGCTGGTTCCGAGAGGAGGCCGACTTCCCCGGGCCCAGGACCATGGCCGCGGCGGCCGACTGGCTGGAGCACAACGCCGGCCAACACGAGCGCTTCCTCTTGTTCGTGGACGAGTTCGATCCGCACGAGCCCTTCGATACGCCAGAGCCCTGGGCGTCGCGCTACGACTCGGACTGGGAGGGCGCCAAGATCATCTGGCCGCCCTACGCGGTCGGTCCGCTGCGGCGCGGCGAGCTGTCCGAACCCGAGGCGCGCCAGATCCGGGCCAGCTACGGCGCCAAGCTGTCGATGATCGACCACTGGCTGGGCCGCATTCTCGACACGATCGAGGCGCGCGGTCTCGCGCACGACACCCTGGTGGTGCTGTGCACCGACCACGGCCACTACCTGGGGGAAGAGACGGTCGACGGTCAGGACATCTGGGGCAAGCCCCCGGTGCCGATCTACGAGACGCTCGGCCACACGCCCTTGCTGGTGCACTGGCCGGGCCGGCCCGCCGGCACCTGCGATGCGCTGACCACCAACGTCGACCTCTATGCGACGCTCGCCGACCTGTTCGGTGTGGAGCCGGAACATCGCACACACGGCCACTCGCTCCTGCCGCTCGTGGCCGGCGAGGCCAGCTCGATCCGAGAGTGGGCCCTGGCCGGCATCTTCGGCCGCCAGGTGCACGTGATCGACGGGCAGCGCAAGTACGCGCGCGGCCCCGTCGGCGAGAACTACCCGCTGTCGATGTGGTCGAACCGCTGGTCGACCATGCCGATCTGGGCGGCGCCCAAGTACCGCATGCCCAAGCCGGACCGGCGCGCCCGGCTCGACTTCATGCCCGGCTCGGACGTGCCGGTGATCCGCCAGCGCTTCACATCGGGCGACCGGCTGCCGTACTGGTCGCTCGGTACGCCGCCAGACGAGCACGTCCTGTTCGACCTGGCCGAGGATCCCGGCGAGCGCCGCAACCTGGCGGGCGCGCCCGCCGAGAAGGACGCGCTCGACCTGTTGCGCGCCGCGCTCGAGGCCGTCGACGCCCCCGACGACCAGTTCACCCGCCTCGGCATCTCCTAGAGCTGCGCCGAGCCGCGCGAAGCGCGGCGTGCGCGCAGGCGGGCTCCGCCCGCCGATAACGCGCGCTAAGCGACCAGTGCCGGGTAGATGATGGCCTTGAGCTGGCCCCGGAAGTTGAAGGTCTGCGACGGCATGAACTGCGTCAGGAAGATGACGATCAGATCCTCGACCGGGTCGATCCAGAACACCGTGCTGGCCGCGCCGCCCCAGGCGTACTCGCCGGGCGACCCGATCAGCTGCGAGCGCGTCTGGTCGAGCTGCACCGAGAAGCCCAGCCCGAAGCCCACGCCGTCGTAGATAGTCTCGCTGAACATGCCGAGCGCCAACTCGCCCAGGTCGCGGCCACCGGGCAGGTGGTTCTGCCGCATCAGGTCGACCGTCTTGCGCCCCAGGATGCGCACGCCGTCCAGCTCGCCACCGCCGAGCAGCATGCGGCAGAAGCGCAGGTAGTCCGCGGCCGTCGAGACCAGCCCGCCGCCGCCCGACAGGAAGCTGCGCGGCTTGGTGTAGGGGCTCTGCGCCGGGTCGTCCTGCAGCCGCAGCTGCTTGTCGGGGCCGCGCTCGTAGCAGGCGGCGAAGCGGTCGGACTTCTCGGACGGCACGCCGAAGCCGGTGTCCTTCATGCCCAGCGGCCCGAGGATGTGCTCGTCCAGGAACTCGTCGAAGCGCTGGCCCGAGATCACCTCGACCAGGTAGCCGAGCACGTCGGTCGAAACCGAGTAGTTCCAGCGCGTGCCCGGGGAGAACTCGAGCGGCAGCTCCGCGAGCTTCTCGATCATCTCCCGAAGGGTGCCCCCGGCGGCCGAGCCGCCCACGTCGAGCCGCCGGTAGGCGCGGTCCACGTTGGTGCGCTCCATGAAGCCGTAGGTCAGCCCCGACATGTGCATGAGCAGGTCGCGGATCGTCATCGGCCGCTCGGTCGGCGTGGTCAGGAAGTGCGGGTAGTTGCCGCCCGCGTAGACGCGCAGGTTCCGCCACTCGGGGATGTGCTTGTGGACCGGGTCCGAGAGCTGGAAGTGGCCGTGCTCGTAGAGCGTCATCAGCGCCACCGAGGTGATCGGCTTGCTCATCGAGTAGATGCGGAAGAGGGTGTCCTCGCGCATCGGCTTGCCGCGCTCCAGGTCCATCATGCCCAACGGCGACAGGTAGGCCGTGCGGCCCCGGCGGTACACCAGGGTCAGCGCGCCCGCGATCTTCTTCTGGTCCAGGTAGCGGCGCTCCAGGTGGGTGTCGATGCGCGCCAGGCGCTCGCTCGACATGCCGACCTCCTCGGGCCGTGCTCTCATGCGGATCTCCTCCCCCGGGTTGGGGCTCCAGTATACGGGGGAGCTCGCCGGGAATCGGCTACAATTCGCGGCCGATGAGCGGGGAGGGTGCAGCGCCCCCGAGGGACTTCATCCGCGCGCGCATAGCGGAGGACCTCGCGACGGGACGCTTCGACGGCCGGGTGGTGACCCGCTGGCCGCCCGAGCCCAATGGCTATCCCCATCTCGGCCACGCCACCGCGATCTGCCTGAACTTCGGCATCGCGGCCGAGCACGACGGTGGCCGCTGCCACTTGCGCATGGACGACACCAATCCCCTGCGCGAGGAGGAGCGTTTCGCGAAGGCGCTCGAGGACGGCATCCGCTGGCTCGGCTACGACTGGGGCGAGCACCTCTACTACGCCTCGGACTACTTCGAGCGGCTCTACGGCTTCGCCGTGCAGTTGATCGAGAAGGGGCGCGCCTACGTGTGCGACCTGTTGCCCGAGGAGACCCGCGAGTACCGCGGCACGCTCACCGAGCCGGGCAAGGACAGCCCGTGGCGCAACCGGCCGGTCGCCGAGAACCTGGCCCTCTTTGCGCGCATGCGCGCGGGCGAGTTCGAGACGGGTACGCGGACCTTGCGCGCCAAGATCGACATGACTTCGCCCAACATCGTGCTGCGCGACCCGGTGTTCTACCGGATCTCGCGCGAGCCGCACTACCGAACGCACAGCGAGTGGCCGATCTATCCGATGTACGACTTCGCGCACTGCCTGTCAGATTCGATCGAGGGCATCACCCACTCGCTCTGCACGCTCGAGTTCGAGAACAACCGGGCGCTGTACGACTGGATCCTGGACGAGCTCGACATCTACCACCCGCAGCAGATCGAATTCGCGCGCTCGGCCGTGACCCACATGCTGACCAGCAAGCGCAAGCTGCGCAGCCTGGTCGAGCAGGGCCACGTGTCCGACTGGGACGACCCTCGCATGCCCACGCTGGCCGGCTTGCGGCGGCGCGGCTACACGCCTGCCGCGGTGCGGAACTTCTGCGAGCGCGTCGGCGTCAGCCGGCGCGACGCGACCACCGAGCTGGCGTTCCTGGAGCACTGCGTTCGCGAGGACCTGAACGCCAGCGCACCCCGCGCCATGGCTGTGCTGCGCCCGCTGCGCCTGGTGATCGAGAACTACCCCGAGGAACAGGTCGAGGAGTTCGAGGCGCAGAGGAACCCAGAGGACCCCGCGGCGGGCACGCGCCAGGTGCCCTTCTCGCGCGAGCTCTGGATCGAGCGCGAGGACTTCATGGAGGATCCCCCGCGCAAATTCTACCGGCTCGGGCCGGGCCGGGAGGTGCGACTGCGCGCGGCCTACTTCGTGACCTGCACCGGCTTCGAGAAGGACGCAAATGGCGAGGTCAGCCTGGTGCGCTGCAGCTACGATCCCGAGACGCGCGGCGGCGACGCCCCGGACGGGCGCAAGGTGAAGGCCACCCTGCACTGGGTGTCGGCCGCACACGCGCAGACCGCCGAGGTCCGCCTGTACGACACGCTCTTCAGCGAGCCGCGTCCCGACGACGACGAGGACTACCTGGCCCACTTGAACCCGCGCTCGCTCGAGGTGCTGTCCGACTGTCGGCTCGAGCCGAGCCTGGCCGGTGCGGCTGCGGGCAGCCACTGGCAGTTCGAGCGGCTCGGCTACTTCTGCGTGGACCCGGACTCGACACCCGAGCGTCCGGTCTGGAACCGGACCGTCACCCTGCGCGACGAGTGGGCGCGTCTCCAGAAACGGGGCGGCTAGTGCGCAGCCTCCCCGGGCTGCTCACGCTGCTGCTCCTGGCGGCGCCCGCGCCGGGTGCGCAGGCAGCCCTGCCGACCGACCTCGAGGCGCAGGTGCAGGCGATCGTGGACCAGGCGCTGGCGGAGTCCGCCACGCCGGGCGCCTCGGTCGCGGTGGTGGCCGAGGGCAGAATAGTTGCAGAGGTCGCCTCGGGCCTGGCCGACCGGGAGGCACAGGTTCCCGCTACGACCGAGACGGTCTACCCCGCGGCGTCGCTGTCGAAACTAGTGACCGCCGTGCTGGTGATGCAGCAAGTGGAACGCGGCAAGATCACGCTCGATTCAGCCGTGAACCAATATCTGGTTCCGGCGCGCTGGGTGCGCGATGCGGGTGGTGAGCCGGTGAGCGTCACCCTGCGCCAGCTGCTTAGCCACACCTCGGGTCTGCCGGTGGCGTACGAGCGTGCGCTGGCTGAGCCCGGCGAGTCGCCGCTCTCGCTCGACGCGTACCTCGCCGACGGGCTCGAGCTGGTGCGCCCGCCGGGCGAGAAGATCATCTACGCAGACGAGGGCTTCTCTCTGGCGGGCTACCTGGCGGCGCGCCTCGAGGGCAAGGACTTCCAGGGTCTGGCGCGCGCGCGCCTGTTTGCGCCGCTCGCTCTGGTGAACTCGAGCTTCTACCCGCGTTTCGACCTGGACCAGCGGCTGGCCGGCGCGCACGGTGACCCGTTCGGCGGCACCGAGCAGCACCCGCAGGTCAATTTCACCGCCATGGCGCCCGCCGGATCGCTGCGCACCACGGTCGGCGACCTGGCTCGCTTCGCGCTGATGTGTCTGGCGGGCGGCGCCCTCGACGGCGTACGCGTGTTGCGGCCGGAGTCGCTGCGCGAGCTGTGGACGGTGCAGGCGCGCGCGCACCCCGAGCTCGACGAGGGTTTCGGGCTGGGCTTCGCCGTCTCCGAGCGGCCGGGCCGGCGCATGGTGTGGTGGATCGGCGACCTGCCCGGTGCCTCCTCGCGCCTGGAGATCCTGCCCGACCACGGGCTGGCCGTCGCGGTACTCACGAACGCGAGCGATCCGTCGCCGGTCAACGCGATCGCCGAGGCGATCTTCGCGCTGCTCGCCGGTCCGCCGCCGCCGAACGCCTACTCGGCCGATCCCGCCGCGCTCGACGATCTGGCCGGGGAGTACCGCATCTACGACGTGCTGGACCAAACGCTCTGGTACCTGGCGCCGCTCTCGAACCTGCGCCTCGAGCCGCGGGACGGCGCGCTCCAGGCCCGGTTGCTGGTCGGCGACCCGTTTGCGCGCCTCGAGCCGGTCGCGCCGGGTCGCTTCCGGGTAGATGGTGGCATCCTGCACGGGCGCAGTGTGCTCTTTGAAGACGGGCGCATCTTTGTCGGCTGGATGTCGGGCCGACGTCTCTCGTGGTTCGAGCGCAGCGAGGCGCTGGCCGCGTACGCCGGCCTGGTCGCACTGCTCGTGTTGTTTCTGCTGGGGACCGGTCTCTGGCGGGGTCTGCGCCGACTGCGCCGCAAGAGTTCCTGACGTGGAAACCCTGGCGCTGCGCGTCCAGGCGAAGAGCGTCGAGCCGCGCGAAGAGCCCGCGCCGCTCGGCTTCGTCGAGATCGAACGCGGCCCCGCGCGCGCCGTACTTCTCACCCCCGACGAGATCGATCCGCAGCGGCGCTACCCGCTGATCACCGTCCTGCACGGAGCCGGACGCCAGGACGAGCTGCTCGTGAAGGCCTGCCGCGACGAGCCCGAGGGCCGCCAGGCGCTGTTCCTGATCCCGCGCTCGGTGGAGCCGACCTGGGACCTGATCGCGGGCGGCGGGCGCCCCGACCTGGACTTTCTGGAGTACGCCTTCGACCTGATCTATCGGCGCTATCCCGTGGACCACTTTCGGCAGGCGCTGCTCGGCTACTCGGATGGCGCCAGCTACGCGCTCTCGGTCGGGCTCTCGAACCCGCGCCTGTTCCGCGCGGTGATGGGCTGGGCGGCGGGCTTCGCGACGCTCGACTCCACCTTCGTCACGCCCGACGATCCGCGCCCCGAAGTCCTGCTCGAGTACGGTACGCACGACCCGGTCTTTACCTTCGAGCAGATCGCGGTGCCGATGCGCACCGCCCTGCAGGCGGCCGGCTACCGCGTCGAGTTCCGCGTGGATGAGCGAGGCCGCCACTGGCCGTCCGGCGACTTTCAGCGCGAAGCCCTCGACTGGTTCTTCTCGCTCGACGGCTAGCGCGAGGTATGATCCCGGGTCGATGGCGATCCGGGTGAGAGAGGAGCGCGCGGCCGACCACGCCGCAGTGGCGCGGATCCACGAGGACGCGTTCGGCCGGCCCAACGAGGCCCGCTTGGTGGCGGCGCTGCGCCGTGTCGCGTCGCCACAGATCTCCTTGGTCGCCGAGCACGACGGCTCTCCGCTGGGCCATGTGTTCTTCAGCCCGGTCACGGTGAGCGGAGGGCGCGGCGCGCGCCGCGCGATCGCGCTGGCCCCGGTCGGCGTGCTGCCTGAACGCCAGAACCAGGGGATCGGTTCACAGCTGATCCGCGCCGGCCTCGAAGCGTGCCGCGCGCTCGGTGAGCCGCTCGTCTTCGTGCTGGGGCACGCCGCCTACTACCCGCGCTTCGGCTTCGAGCCAGCCTCGCGGTACGGGATTTCGAGCGAGTACGGGTCGGGCCCGAGCTTCATGGTGCAAGAGCTCGAGCCGGGCGGGCTCGCGGGCTGCACGGGGCTGGTGCGCTACCACCCGGAGTTCGCCAAGGCCGGCAGCTAGGGATCTTGGGCGCTCGCTACTCCGCGGGCAGCAGCGGCTCGAAGCGCGCCTTGTCGTTCGCCTTCATGAAGGCGTCTTGCGCGAGCACGTCGCCGGACTTGACCAGATCGAACAGCGCGTCGTCCATGGCCTGCATGCCCAGCTTCTTGCCGGACTGGATGATCGATACGAGCATCGAGGTGTTGGCCTCGCGGATCACGTTGGGCAGCGCCGGCGTCCGCACCAGGATCTCGACCACCGCGCGCCGCCCCGCGCCATCGGCGGTCGGTAGCAGCAGCTGCGACACGATTCCGGCCACCGACTGCGACAGCGAGAGCCGCGCCTGGTCCTGCTCGTCGGCGGGGAAGCTGTCGATGATGCGGTCGATGGTCTTGGCCGCGCTATTGGTGTACAGGGTTCCGAATACGAGCTGACCCATCTCGGCAGCGGTGATCGCCAGCGAGATCGTGTCGTAGTCGCGCATCTCACCGACCAGGATCACATCTGCATCCTGGCGGATCGCGGCGCGCAGCCCATTCGCGAAGCTCGAGGTGTGCGTACCCACCTCGCGGTGCGAGAACACGCACTTCTTGTTCTGGTGCACGAACTCGACCGGATCCTCGAGCGTGACGATGTGCTTGGCGTAGGTGCGATTGATCTTGTCGATGATCGCCGCCAGGGTCGTGGACTTGCCCGAGCCCGTTGGGCCGGTCACCAGCACCAGGCCTTTGTCCAGGTGCACGAAGCTCTCGATCGAAGACGGCAGGTTCAGGTCCTCGAGCGGAACGATCTGCTCGGGAATGATGCGGAATACGGCTCCCGCACCGCGCTCCTGCACGAAGTAGTTGGCGCGGAAGCGGGCCACGCCTTCGAGCCCGTACGCGAAGTCCAGGTCGTGCTCGCCGTCGTAGGCGTCCCACTGCTTCTCGTCCGCGATCTCGCGGATCAGCGCGCGCAGGCCATCGTCCTCGAGCACGGGCTGCTCCTCGATCGGTACCAAGCGGCCCGACTTGCGGATGCGCGGCTCGAGGCCCGCCGCCAGGTGCAGGTCCGAGCCACCGTGGTCCTTCAGGTAGCGCAGCAGCGAGTCGATCTGGGGCACGTCGTCTCCTAGCCCGGGATGTACTTGGCGTCCTCGCAGACCTTCAGCGCGACCTCCCGGCT
>CAXMNF010000042.1:0-2843 GCA_964194645.1 uncultured Gammaproteobacteria bacterium | reverse complement strand
TGTTCCGGGTGCCGGACCGCTACGTCGTCCTGCGCCGCTCGGACACCGACCCGGGCGCCGACATCGTGCCCTTGTTCCGGACCGCGCACGATCTGGAGCGCTGGGACGTGCGCCTGCGTCACGACGCCGTGACGGTCGCGCACTGGCTGTTCAAGGGCGTGGCGCGGAGCAACGGCGATTCCGAGCAACCGCCCGTCCCGCCGAATGCGGGCGAGCGCTTCGCCCTGCTGCTGGTGAGCCGCGGGCGCCAACTCCTGCCAGTGTCGCGCCGCTACGAGCCGCGCAAGGACGACGTGGTGTCGGTCGCGGTGCACGACCTCGAGGCGGACGAGGCGCACGAGATGCTCGTCGCGCTCGGCTGGCAGCCCTTGCCCGAGCCGGACGCTGCCACTTCGGAAGGAGCCTCGGGCTAGGCCTGCTGCGCCACGCAGTCGATCTCGACCAGGGCGCCGAGTGCCAGCGCCGAGCAGCCGACCGTGATGCGCGCCGGTGGCTCTTCCGGAAAGAACTCCAGGTAGGCGCGGTTCATCTCCGGGAAGAGCGCCATGTCGGTCACGAAGACGTTCATCTTCAAGACGTCCGCGAAGCTCGCGCCGGCGGCCGCCAGGATGCTCTGGATGTTGCGCAGGGTCTGGCTGGTCTGGGCGGCCATGCCGCCCTCGACCAGTTCGAAAGACCCCTCCTTGGTGCCGAGCGTGCCGGACACCCAGATCGTGTTGCCCGCGCGCGTCGCGTGTGAGAAGGCCGGCAGTCGTCCCAGCCCGGGCGCGTTGATCCGCTCCGGCTTGGCCATCGCCCCAGCTGCCAGGCTTCTACTCGTACTCGACGTTGGGGATCAAGGTCCAGTATTCCGGCTCCGGGCTGAACACCGGGAACACCCAGAAGGGAAAGAACACCAGGTCGCCGGCCGCCATGAACAGCCGGTAGCTCATCATCAGCACGCCGGTGGGCAGGCCCAGGACGCGCCCGGTCACCTGGTGCAGGGGCAGCTCCTCGTAGTCCTCCGGCGGGAAGATCACGAACATGACCGGGTCCGTCGGGGCATAGACGATGCCGTTGATCGCGGCGTAGAGGCTGTTCATGCCCTCGGCATGAGCGGTTCCGCTGGCCAGGAGCAAAATGACACAGAGCGCTGTGGCGGCCGCCTTTCGCATGTGAGTCCCCTCGATTCGGGATTGGCCGCGTAGTCTATCACGGCCTCTCGCGCGGGCGGCTGGCTCGTCCTGCGGGAGATTCCGCTTGGCCCGGCCGCGGCGGGTCTGCCAGACTGGAAGGCAGCCGGAGTGCTGGTCGATGCTCCTCAACCTGGTCCACATCAACATCAACGTCACGGACATCGAGCGCTCGCTGGAGTTCTACCAGCGGGTGGGCTTCAAGGTGATGCACGTCTTCGGGAACCGCCCGACGGACGACGTGTCCGAAGGCATGAGCTATGCCGGACGGCAGATGCGCGGTGCGGTACTCAGTCTGTCTGACGATCCACGAGCCGCGACGAAGCTCGAGCTGATCCAGTGGATCGATCCCCCCGTCGAGCCGCAGTCGCCGGGAAGCGATACGCGTGCCGGAGTCTCGCGGATCGCGATCCGTACGAAACATCTGCTTGCGTACTATCGGGCGCTCAAGGCCAAGGGCGTCGAGTTCCTGCACGAGCCGCAGGAGATCGACATCGTCGGAGCCAAGCGCTTCGTGATGTTCCGCGATCCCGACGGCACCCTGCTCGAGCTGATCGAGTTCTAGGCGGCGGCCGGGGAGGAACGGATGGGCGAGCTGGAAGGACAGGTGGCACTCGTGACTGGCGCCGCGGGTGCGGGGATCGGACAGGCCTGCGCGCGACGCCTGGCGCATGAAGGGGCCGCAGTGGCGCTGACCGACGTACACGAGCGCCGCACGCGCGAGGTGAGCGAGGCGCTCGCCAAGGAGTTCGGCAACCGCGTGGCCGGCTACGTGCTGGACGTCTCGGACCGCGCGGCCTGTGACCGGGTGATCGCCGAGGTCGAGCGCGCCCAGGGTCCGATCGACATCCTGGTGAACAACGCGGCAATCAACATCCTGGGTCCGGTCTCCGAGTACCAGCCCGAGGACTGGGACCGCGTGCTCGACGTGGACTTGACCGCCTGCTTCTACCTGGCGCGCCGCGTGCTCCCGGGCATGAAGCAACGCGAGCGCGGCTCGATCGTGAACGTGACCTCGGTGGCCGGCTACCTGCACGGGAGCGGCCGCGAGAGTCCCTACGGCGCCGCCAAGGCCGGCCTGCACGCGCTGACGCGCGGGATCGCCTTCGAAGCGGGTCCGCACGGTGTGCGCTGCAACGCGGTCGCGCCGGGCATCATCTGGTCGAAGTTCGTGGAGCGCTTTGCGCAGAGCTTCGAGAGCGCCATCGAGGAGACGCCACTGCGCCGCTTCGGCACGCCCGAAGACGTGGCGAATGCCGTGTTCTGGCTGTGCTCCGAGCAATCGAGCTTCATGACCGGCGAGACCTTGAACGTTTCAGGCGGCTGGTACATGCGCCCCTGATGGAGCCGCGCCTTGCCTCTCGCTCAGTCGCCTCGGCTGGGACCGCCGAAGAACACGAGCAGGGTCATGGTCTCCTCGATCTCGACGAAGCGGTGCTCCGAGGTCGCGGGCACGTAGATGATCGAGCCGGCTTGAACGTCGGCTTGCTCGCCGCCAACGCTGACGCGCGCGCGCCCGTCGATCACGAAGTAGATCTCGTCCTCGTCGTGCGGACCCTGCAGATCCTTGGCGCCGGCTTCGAGCAAATAGATCCCGCAGGAGAGTCCCTTGGCGCGGATGAACTCCAGGTAGGGGAAGCTCATCCCCTTCTTCTTCTCGAGCAGCTTGGA
>CAXMNF010000041.1:0-2090 GCA_964194645.1 uncultured Gammaproteobacteria bacterium | reverse complement strand
GCCATGTTCGCGCTCGGCGTGACGCGCCTCCAGGAACCCCCGGCGCAGGCGCTGGGCCTGGTGCTCGCCCCCGGGCGCGCCTGGCTGGCGGCCCTGTTCCTGGCTCCTTCGATCCTGTTGGTGAGCGAGCTCGACAACCTGTTGCAGATGGTCATTCCGCTTCCCGACGAGCTGAGGGGAGGCGGCACCCCCGAGCAGGGCCTGGCGCTTGTCGAGATGGCGATCGTGGCGATCGTCGTGCTGCCCCCGATCCAGGAGCTGTTCTTCCGCGGCCTGCTCCAACCGCGCGCGGTCGCAGGGCTGGGCCGCATGCGCGGCATCGTGGTCACCGCCACGCTCGCGGGTCTGGCGGCCCTGGCGCTCGGCGGTCCCTGGCACATGCAGCGCAACCTGACGCTCGGCCTGCTGTTCGGCCTGCTGCGCGAGTGCTCCGGCTCGCTCGGGCCCGGGCTCGTGCTGAACGTCGCCTTCGGCGCCCTGGCCGTGCTGGCCAGCTACGGCGTATTCGGGATCCCCGGCTTCGACGACCTGGAGAGCGCGCACACCCCACTCGCCTGGCTCTTGCCAGCGGCGCTGACGACCGGAGTGGGTCTGCGCCTGTGCCAGAGCCTGTTGGCCGGGCGGCCGTCCGGGCGGGAGAGCGGCGGCGGCTAGCCGAAGGCCAGCGCGGTCGAGAGCAGGCCGAGCGCGACCACGATCGCGAGCATCACCTGCGTGGAGTCCATGGGCCTTCCCCCCTTCACGGCTCGGTGAGTACTTCGGGCTTTGCCAACGCCAAATCCGTGACCGGCATCACGCGCCGGAAGGAAGCGTAGCCAAACCCCCGCAACGAGACGCTGTTCTTTTACTTCCGGGCGTGCGGGGATAGTCTCTGGCGGAGGAGGAGCGACAAGATGGCAGGAAGCTCTCATTCTCCGAAGCCCGCCGACAAGGGCGGCCGCTCCACCACCGGCCTGAACGAAAACCTGGCCGGGGCGCTCGCCTACTTCGGCACGTTCATCAGCGGGATCGCCTTGCTCGTGCTCGAGAAGGACAGCAGCTACGTGCGCTTCCACGCGCTGCAGAGCACGGTCGCGTTCCTCGGCCTGTTCGTGATCGGGCTGATCGGCCGCGCGATCCCGCTGATCGGCCCGCTGCTCACGGTGATCATCCCGCCTGCCGCGCTGATCCTCTGGATCATCCTGATGGTCAAGGCCTACCAAGGCGAGCGCTGGAAGCTCCCCCTGATCGGCGAGATCGCCGAGGAGCGCTCCCAGATCAAAGGCTAGACGTCGCGCGCTAGCGCAGCGGCTGAACGCTTTCGGGCGTCGAGACGAGTTCGCCGCGCAAGGTGGTCTTGGTGGGCGCGTAGGCCGGCCCACCGGGCACGGAGCGACTCTGGATCTCGATCTTCACGGTGCCGTCGGGGCTGACCTCGGCGAGCGTCGTGGAGACGATGCGCTCGCTCACATTGCGCGGCATGAACGCGAAGGCCGAGTCCACGCCCGGCACGGTCGACACGACGATCTGCGTCTCGGCGCTGCCCGAGAGCGTGCCGCCGTCCACGTCGCCCTCGCCCACCCCGATCACCTCGGCCGGCAGCGGCCCCCCCGGCGTCGGGAACATGGTGCGCAGATTGAACGTCGAGGTGTAGCGGTCGCCCGTCTGCGCCAGGATCACGGTGCCGGAAATCTCGCGCTCGTCGCCGCTGTCGAGCTCGGTGGTGGTGCCGGTCACCTCGTACAGACCCGAGATCGACGTGCCGGATGAGTCGGGCGAGCGCGACTCCACATCGGGCAGCGCCTCGTCCGCGCTCCCGGACTCGGGCCCGGGGCCGCAGGCGCCCACCACGAGCAGCGCCAGGGCCAGGATCGAGAAGTTTCGGATCCGCATGCCAGTCCCTCCTTCTCTTCCGCCCATCATCCCGCCGGGCCGGACGGCGGTCAAGCGAAACCGCTGGGGCTAGCCCGCGGATAGCAGCGGCGCGATGCGCCCTTGCAGGGCGGCGGCGACCTGGTCGGCCGTGCCGCTGGCGTCGATCGCATCGAGGCCCAGAGCCTGGTACTCGGCGTCGACCCGCTCCAGGAACTCGCCCTTCTCGAAGCGCTCGC
>CAXMNF010000040.1:0-2189 GCA_964194645.1 uncultured Gammaproteobacteria bacterium | reverse complement strand
GTTCAACAACGCCGGCATCTTCCCCGCGGACGACGGCACGCCCGAGGACACCTCGGAAGAGACCTGGGACGAAGTGATGCGCGTCAACCTGAAGGGCGTGTTCCTGGGCTGCAAGTACGGCCTTCCCGTGCTGCTGCGCTCCGGCGGCGGATCGATCATCAACACCGCGAGCTTCGTGGCGCTGATGGGCGCCGCCGCGGCACAGGTGGCATACACGGCCAGCAAAGGCGGCGTCCTCTCCCTTACCCGCGAGATCGCGGCGATCTACGCGCGGCGCGGAATCCGCGCGAATGCGCTGTGCCCGGGCCCGGTCGACACCCCGCTCCTGCAGGAGCTGATTGCCGAGCCGGCCGCCCGTGCCCGGCGCCTGGTCCACGTACCTCCGGGCCGCTTCGCGCGTGCCGAGGAGATCGCGCAGGCCGCGCTCTTCCTGGCCAGCGATGAGTCGTCGTACGTGAACGGTGCCAGCTTCACCGTGGACGGCGGAATCACGAGCACGTACATCACACCCGAATGAGCCGCCTCGGGATCGTGATCGCGGTGTACAAGGGCGGCTGCGAGGTCGTGTGCGACGACGAGGTCCGCGAGCTTGCGCTGCTCGGACGCCACGCGCACGCGGAGCTGGCGCTGGCGGTCGGTGACGAGCTGCACTTCGACGCCGAGAAGTCCGTAGTGCTCGACGTGCTGCCGCGGCGCACGCGCCTGGCGCGGCTGCTCCCGGTGGCGGGCCGCCGGCCCGCGGATCCGCGCCGCGAGCAGGTGATCGCGGCGAACGTCGATCGGCTGGCAATCGTGGCAGCGGTCGCGGACCCGCCGTTCCGCTCGGGAGCGGTCGACCGCTTCCTGCTGGCCGCGCGCGTCGGCGGGCTCGATGCTCTGCTGGTCGCCAACAAGATCGACCTTCTGGCCGGTGCCGCGCTGCCCGACGAGATCGAGGCCTACCGGGCGGTGTTGCCGGTGTTCCCGGTCTCGGCGACCCAGGGACGCGGCCTCGAGCCGCTGCGCCAGGCCCTGGCGGGCTCGCGCACGGTCCTGGCGGGCCACAGCGGCGTGGGCAAGTCGTCGCTGGTGAACGCGCTCGAGCCGGAGCTCGCGCTCGCGACCGCCGAAGTGCGCGAGCGCTCGCGCAAGGGACGCCACACGACCACGCGCGCCAGCTGGTTCCGGCTGTCCGACGCTGCGGTAGTGGTCGACACCCCGGGCGTGCGCGAGATCGCCACCGGGCCCGTGCCCGCGGAGCTGCTCGACGAGGTCTACCCGGACGTGGCCGAGCACGCGGCCGGTTGCCGCTTTCGCGATTGCCGGCACGACCGGGAGCCCGACTGCGCGGTCCGCGCGGCGATCGACGCCGGCGAACTTCACCCCGGTCGCCTGTCGAGCTACCGGAAGCTCCGCGAAGAAACCGCGCGCTAGCGGCGGCCAGCGCCGCCGGCGGCCAGCACGCCCGCGCCCAGGAACGAGACCGCCGAGGCGACCACGAACACCCACGGGTAGCCGGCCTGCTCGGCGAGCACGCCCAGGCCGATCGCGCCGACCGTCCAGCCCAGATTGAACGAGCCGTTGAACAGCGCCATCACCTTGCCGCGCTCGTGCGGTCCGGCGTCTTCGAGCGCCACTGCGTTCAGCGAGGGGTACAGCAGACCGTGCGCCGTGCCGAAGCCGAGCCCGATCCAGGCGAGCCGTCCCGGAGCGAGCGCCGCCATGCCGAGCACGGCCAGTCCGTAGGCGACGCCCGATAGCAAGGCCACGCGTTCGCGGCCCGCGCGGTCGGCCAGCGGACCGAGCGCCAGTCGCACGAAGATCGCCGCGGCCGTGTACGCGATGAAGAAGCTCGACACCTGCGGGATGCCGACCGCCAGAGCGAAGGGCTGCGAGAACGTGAACATCGCCCCGAAGGAAACGCCGAAGCAGGCGATGATGCCGAACGTCCAGAGCACGCGGCGCCGCGTCAGGACCGACAAGAGGCCGGGCAGCTGGCCGTCCGGCGCGGCGCTGTGCGTCTCGTGCAGGTTCCACGACAGGCCGAGCGAAATCGCCGCCGCCGCCGCTGAGAGCCAGAACACCTGGTCCCAGCCGCTGCGATCCGCGATCAGCTCGGCCGTCCCCGGTGCGAGTGCGTTCATGGCCAGCATGCTCACCCCGAACAGGCCAAGCGCCTGGCCCATGCGCTCGGGCGGAGCGTGGTCGGT
>CAXMNF010000039.1:0-6471 GCA_964194645.1 uncultured Gammaproteobacteria bacterium | reverse complement strand
TCGAGCCTCTCGAGCAGGCGATTGAGTCGCGCGCCCTGGTAGTTGTAGGCGACCACCGCGGGAATCGCGGCGAACAGGCCGACCGCCGTCGCGACCAGCGCTTCGGCGATGCCGGGGGCGACCACCGCCAGGCTCGCGCTGCCGCTGGCGCCGATGTCCCGGAAGGCGTTCATGATCCCGACCACCGTTCCGAACAGGCCGATGAAGGGAGCTGAGCTGCCGACCGTGGCCAGGAAGGCCAGGCCGCGCTCCAGCCGGTGGCGTTCCGAGGTCTGCACCCAGCCCAGGCGCTGGAGCACACCCTCGACCTGTCCGAGCGATACCTGGCCGCCGCTCCCGTGCATCTTGTCGATGCGCGCCAGCTCCCGGTAGCCGGCCGCGAAGATCGTGGCCAGCGGACTGCCCGGGTGCTCACGGGCGACGTCGTAGACGGCGTCGACCGGCCGTTCGACGTAGGCGTCGAGGAACAGCTCGGTGTCGGTCTCGGCGCGGCCAAGCTCGCGGACCTTGAGCAGGATCACCGCCCACGATGCGACCGACCCCAGCACGAGGACCAGTAGCACCATCTGGACGACCAGACTCGCGCTGAGGATGAGATGGAACATTGTGTTTCCCGCGGCGGGGAGGGGCGACGAAAGCTACTCGGGGTTAAGATGCCCCGCAACAGAGGGCGGAGGGGATGGATGAGGGTCCAGGTCAGGCGCGGAGATCCAGCCGAGGAGCGGTGCGATGCGCTGATCGTACCGCTGCCCGCCGGCCAGCGCGTGCCCCGGGTACTGCGGGGCTTGGACAGCGCCCTTGGCGGGCGCATCCGGGGCTACCTCGACGCCGGCGCCTTCGGCGGCAAGACCGGCGAGCACACCGGATTCCCCGCCCAGGGCATCGCCGCCAAGCACGTGGTTCTGGTGGGCCTGGGCGAGCCGCGCGCGGTCGACGCGGGGAGCGTACGCAACGCCATCGGTCGCGCGGTGATGACGCTCACACGGCGCAAGAAGACCAGCGCGGCGGTCGTCGTGCCGAGCCTGCGCGGAATGGACGCGCGAGAGAGCGGTCAAGCGCTGGCCGAAGGCGCGCTGCTGGGCGGCTACCGCTTCGACCGCTACCGCACCCTGCAGGAGCGCCCTCCGGGTCTGCGGCATGTGCGCCTACTCGCAGGCGACGCGCGCTCCCTCGCGGCGCTGCGCGACGGCGCTCGCATCGGCTCGATCATCGCGGAGTCGGTACGGCTGTCCCGGGATCTGTCGAACGAGCCGGGCAGCGTCGCGACGCCTGCGTGGCTGGCCAACCGCGCCCGCGCGTTCGCGCGCGAGGCAGGACTGCGCGCGCAGGTGCTGACCCCGCGCGAGCTGGAGCGCAAGAAGATGGGCGCGATCCTGGCCGTGGGCCGCGGCAGCGCGAACCCGCCGCGGCTGATCGTGCTCCAGCACGGCAGGCCGGGCCCGCGCCGCCCGACGATCGCGCTGGTCGGCAAGGGCATTACGTTCGACAGCGGCGGTATCTCGATCAAGCCCGCCGGCGACATGGACAAGATGAAGGGCGACATGTCGGGCGGCGCGGCCGTACTCGCGGCGATGCGCGCGGTCGGCCTGCTGAAGTTGCCGCTTCACGTGGTAGCCGTGGTCGCGGCTGCGCAGAACATGCCGGACGGCAAGGCATATCTGCCGGGCGACGTGGTGAAGACCGCGGCTGGCATCACGCTCGAGATCCTGAATACGGACGCCGAGGGCCGGGTGGTGCTTGCCGACGCACTGCACCACGCCAGCGGCTTCCGGCCCGACGCGATCGTGGACCTGGCCACGCTGACCGGGGCGAAAGTGATCGCGCTGGGCAGCCACTGCTGCGCGGTGCTGGGCAACGACGACGAGCTGATCGACCGGGTGCGCGCCGCGGGCGACCGGGCGCACGAGCGCGCCTGGCCGCTGCCTCTCTGGGAAGAGCACAAGCGGCAGATCCGTGGCGACGTGGGCGACCTGAAGAACACCGGAGGCCGCGAAGCCGGCAGCAGCTCGGCCGCGGCGCTCCTGTCCTACTTCGTGGGCGATACGCCCTGGGCGCATCTGGACATCGCCGGCAACGAAATGGCCAGCGGCAGTGACATCGCGGTCAAGGGCGCGACCGGCTTCGGGGTGCGGCTGCTGCTCGAGCTGCTGCGGAGCTGGCGTTGAAGCTTCCGCAGGAGACCGCCGTCCAAGGCCTTTGACACCGGGGAGGACGGTTACTAATACTCCCGGCCGTTTCCTGTTCTCCATTGGAGGTCCCCCATGATCCGCATCGCTTCGACCCTGGTTCTGCTCGCCGCCCTGGCGGGCCCCACGAGTGCGCTGGCCCAGGACGCCGCCAAGGGCGCCGAGGTCTACAAGCTCTATTGCGTCACCTGCCACGGCGAGAACGGCGACGGCCAGGGCCCGGTCGGCAAGACGCTGAACCCGGCCCCGCGCGACTTCACGGCGGGCTCGTTCAAGTACGGCGGCACGGACCAGGACATCTTCGACGTGATCTCGGACGGCGCGGCCTCGAAGGGCGGCTCCCCGTTGATGGCGCCCTGGGGCGCCGTGATTCCCGAGGCGGACCGCTGGTCGATCGTCAAGCACATCCGCTCGATGAAGAAGTAGCCCTGTCCGGCGGCCCTGCGGGCCCGCGCGCTATGCTCGGGCCGTGAGCAGGGCCCGCCAGAAGCCGCCCACGGAGGAGAAGCCGGGGACGAACCTCCCGGTCCCGTCCGGGGACGCTTCGCTCGTCCCGCGCGACCCGCTCGCGCGCTACTTCCACGAGATCGGCCAGTACCCGTTGCTGACCCCGGAAGAGGAGCGCGCGCTGGCGGTCCGGGTGCGCGACGACGCCGATCCCGAGGCCGCCCAGCGGCTGGTGCTCTCGAATCTGCGGCTGGTCGTGAAGATCGCCATGGAGTACAAGCGCGTCTGGACCAACCTCCTGGACCTGATCCAGGAGGGAAACGTGGGGCTGCTGCACGGCGTCAAGCGTTTCGACCCGGGCCGGGGCGTGAAGCTCTCCACCTACTCGGCCTACTGGATCCGCGCGTACATCCTGAAGTACCTGATCGACAACATCCGCATGGTGCGGGTGGGCGGGAGCCGCGCCGAGCGCAAGCTCTTCTTCCGGTTGAATCGCGCCCGGCGCGAGCTGGAGCGCGACGGCTTCGTGCCCGAGCCGAAGCTGCTGGCCGAGAAGCTCGACGTGAAGGAATCCGAAGTAGTCGACATCGAGCGGCGTCTGGCGCAGTCCGACCTGTCGATGGACGCACCGGCGCGCGACGACGGGGGCGCCGCCAGCTTCGGCGATTTCATCGCGGCTGGCGACCAGAGCGCCGAGACGATCGTCTCGGACGCGGACATGCGCGACGTGTTCCGTCGCCACATCGAGAAGTTCAGCGAGGAGGCCAACGAGCGAGAGCTGGCGATCCTGCGCGAGCGCATCCTGGCCGAGGATCCGAAGACCCTGCAAGAGCTCGGCGACCAGTTCGGGCTGACCCGTGAGCGCGTGCGTCAGCTAGAAAAACAACTGGTCGACCGCCTGCGCGAGTACCTGAAAGAAAACCTGGTCGACTTCGACTACTGGGCCCCCGCACGCTAGCCGGGGACGTTCCTGCTTAACTGCTTAACTCCTTGAGTTAGGCAGTTAAGCAGGAACGTCCCTGGTGAGGGGGGGCGGGGGGATGGGGATGCGGGTCAGGGGGTCGCTTGGGAAGCGGCTCTGGACGGCTTCGATCAGTGCGGCTTCGAGGCCGATCGTGTCCCAGCCCGTCTCTGCGGCCAGCGCGAGTTCCCAGGGCTCGCCCGCAGCGCAGCGCCCCAGCCAGCGTGCGACGGCGCCCGGATGCTGCTCTTCGATCACCTGCGCCGCCGCGCGCGACTCCAGGTAGGCGAGCAGCGCGCGGTGGCCCTCGAGGCCGCCGAAGCCGCGCACCAGGCTGCCGAGCCGCAGCCAGGTCTTGCCGCGCAGCGCGTCGAGCAGCTCGCGCCACTCGCCACGCGACAGCTCCGTGCGCCCGCGCGCGCGCTCCTCCTCGCGGTCCGCGATCCCCTCGTTCAAGAAGAACGGCTCGTGGCTGCCCAGCGCATCCTCGAAGATCGCGTGCACGTACTCGTGGATCAGTAGCGCGAAGAGGTCGTCGCGCGGATGCCGGGCCGACACCACGTGAATCGCGCCGTCGTAGAAGCCGACCGTCGCGAAGCCGAAGCGGTGCTCGTACGACTCCAGGTACTGGGCGCGTGTGTAGAGCCGCACCTCGAGCGTGCGCTCGATGGTCCGCCCCAGCGACTCGGCCAGGCGCCCACGCGCCCGCTCCAGCATCTCGAGTGCAAGATCGCCGAACTGGCGACCGGCGAAGCTGTGGTCGTAGGACACGCGGAAGTGCCGGGTGGTCTCTACGTTGATCTCGCCGCCGTCCACGTAGGCGCGGTCGGCGTGGGCAATCTCGGCGTCGATCTCGCCGCGCAGCCGCTCGGCCTCCTCCCGCCACTCGGGTGGCATCGCGACCGCCAGGCTGAGGGCGGAGTCGAGCGCCTGGCGGGCGGGCTGCAGCCGGCCGCGGCGCCGCTCGATCTGCGCCAGCAAGTAGGCTGGCTCTGGCCGGTCGGGACGCTCGCGGTGCAGCCGGCGCAGGCGCGACAGGCCGAGCTTCATCTCGCCGCGCGACACATCGTCACGCGCGGCCAGCAGCTCGCGGCTGAAGCGGTCCCCCTCGGCGCTCGAGTCCCGCCGGGTGACCGGCTCGCCCACCAGCTGCCCCTGCCAGCGCAGCCGCAGGTCGTCCGGCGAGAGCAGCACCGCCCCCTCCCCCGGCCCACCCGGCCGGTTCGAGAGCGTGGTCCGGCCGTGCTCGTCGATCCAGATGGCGAGCCGCCCCGGCAGCAGCACCGCCGTCCCGAGCACCAGCAAGGCGATGCCGAGCGTCCATCGGAAATGGGGGGACATCCCCCTGCTTCTCGGAAACGGCCGCTCGGCGCTGTAGAGCGGGCCCGCGCCGCTAGCGGCGCAGTTGTCCGACCAGGTGCGCCAGCTCGGGCACGATCAGGCGCTCCAGGGCCGTGCGCACCGCCCCCGTCGAGCCGGGCATGGCGAACACGGCGGTCCGTCCGGCGCTCCCGGCGAGCGCCCGGGAGAGCATGCTGGCGGCGCCGATCTCCTGGAAGGACAGCGCCCGGAACAGCTCGCCGAAGCCCGGGAGCTCCTTGTCGAGCAACGCCGCGACGGTCTCGACAGTGGTGTCGCGCGGCGACACGCCCGTGCCCCCCGTGACCAGCACTGCGTCCACCTCGGAGCTCGCGATCGCGCGCAGCAACTCGGCGCGAATCGCCTCGGGTTCGTCCGGCACCAGCGCGCGCGAGGCGACCCGGTGCCCGGCGCTCTCCAACGCCTCCTGGATGAACCTGCCCGAGGCGTCGCTGTCGAGATCACGGCTGTCGCTCACCGTGAGCACCACACAGGCGACCGACTCGGGCGCGTAGGCGCGATGCGCGGCGGGCGCCGCGTCGCCCGGGCCCGACTGGCTCAAGGGTTCTCCTCGACCCAGTAGGTCCCGGCTTCCGAGAACTCCTTCTTCCAGATCGGCACGGTCTGCTTGAGCGTGTCGATTGCGAAGCGGCAGGCCTCGAATGCCTCGGCGCGGTGCGGCGCGGCAGCCGCGACCATGACGGCTGCGTCGCCGATGGCGAGCGTGCCGATCCGGTGCGAGAGCGCGAGCCGCGCGTCGGGCCAGCGCTTCTCGGCCTCGGCCACGATGCCCGCCATCTGGCGCTCCGCCATCGGCACGTAGGCCTCGTACTCCAGGTGGTCGATCGCCTCGCCGCGCGAGTGGTCGCGCACGACACCCGTGAAGGTCACGATCCCGCCGCAGCCCGGTCCCGACACCTCCGCCAGCAGCGCATCCATCGACAGCGGCGCCGCCTGCACGCAGACCTGCCGCGCGCCGCCGCTCATGGGCGGGAGCAAGGCGAGTTCATCGCCATCGCGCACCAGGGCCTGGAGCTCGGCGTGCTCCTCGTTCAGGGACACGTGCAAGCGGCCGCGATACCGGGCCAGCTCGGGCAGCTCGGCCTCCACGCGCGCCAGCACCTCGGCCAGTGGCGCAGGGGTGTCCAGCTCAAGCAGGTGCTCCTTCTTTCCGACCGCTTCACGCAGACCAGCAAAGAGCAACAGGCGGACCGACATGGACGACAGGCTACGAGAAGCCCGGAGCGAGATCAACGAGAGCCCCGAGGCTCCGCCCACGGCGCAAGCGGTGCGCGCCAGTCTGGACACCGTGCGTCCCGGCCTGCTCGCCGACGGCGGCAATCTGGAGCTGGTGAGCGTCGAGGACGACGGGACCGTCGTGGTCGCCCTGCAGGGCGCCTGCGAGCGCTGCCCGGCGGCGGAAATGACGCTGCGCAGGGTGATCGAACCGCGGCTCCGGGCTCAGCTGCCCGGAGTCCGCGGCGTGATGCGCTCCTCCTAGCGTCCCGACTGGCGGCC
>CAXMNF010000038.1:0-3170 GCA_964194645.1 uncultured Gammaproteobacteria bacterium | reverse complement strand
GTTCGAGGACGAGCACGGGGACCATGCAGTGGGCGGCGTGGTCGTGACGGCGACGCGCCTCGTGAACGCGATCCCGGCGGTGTGCGACGCCGCGCCGGGGCTGCTCTCGGCGCTCGACCTGCCGCTCATCACGGGACGGGGGCTCGGCCCCGGAAGGGACCGGCCATGATCGATCAGACCCCCTTCGGACGCACCGGGCACGAGAGCAGCCGCGTGCTGTTCGGCGCCGCCGCGCTGGGCGGCATGAAGCAGGACCGCGCCGACCGGCTGCTCGAGCCGCTCTTCGAGCACGGCGTGAATCACCTGGACACGGCAGCGAGCTACGGTGACTCCGAGCTGCGCCTGGCCCCGTGGCTGCGCCGCTACCGCAGCGAGTTCTTCGTGGCCTCGAAAACCGGTGCGCGGGACTACGCCGGTGCGCGCGACTCGATCCACCGCTCGCTCGAGCGCCTGCAGATCGACCGCCTGGACCTGATCCAGCTGCACAACCTGGTGGAGCCCGAAGAGCACGAGCAGGCGCTCGGTCCCGGGGGCGCACTCGAGGCGGCGGTCGAGGCGCGCGACGCGGGGCTGCTGCGCTTCATCGGCGTGACGGGCCACGGCACGCGGGTCTGCGAGATGCACTGCAAGAGCCTGGAGCGCTTCCCCTTCGACTCGGTACTCGCGCCCTACAACTGGACGATGATGCAGTCGCCGGAGTACGCGGCCGACTTCGAGGCGCTGGCCTCACTGTGCGCGCAGCGCCGCGTCGCGCTGCAGACCATCAAGTCGGTGGCGCGGCGCCGTTGGCGCGAGGACGATCCCTCGCCCCGCTTCAGCTGGTACGAGCCACTGCGGGATCCGGCCGCGATCCAGAACGCCGTACACTTCGTGCTGCGCCGCCCGGGCCTGTTCCTGAACACCTCGAGCGACGCGACCCTGCTGCCCCACATCCTGGACGCGGCTGAGAAGCTCGGCGCGCCCGAAGACGCAGCGCTCGACGGCGACACGCGCAGCCACGGGATCGAGCCGCTGTTCGTGCGCGGCGTGTCCGACGGGATCTAGGCCGGGTCCGGGGCTCCGGGCTGGTGGAAGATCGCCTCGATCTCGTGGATCTGCCCGTCGCGCACCAGGAAGCGCTCGGCGATGCGCACCGGCGCGAGTTCGCCACCCTTCAGCTCGAGCTCGTAGAACGCCACGAGCTGCTCGTCTTCGACCACCCAGCGCAGCGGCCCGAGCCCGCTGATGATCTGGAAGATCGGCAGCTCGAACGCCTTCGCGATCTCGTCACCGCTCGAGCCGGTGTTGCGGCCCTGCTCGACGCGCCAGCAGTCTCGAGCCAGCACCTTGCGCACGGCGTCTCCGTCCTTGCGCACCAGTCCGTCTCGCAGATAGACCATCGCGATTTCGATGCGTTCGTCGCGCGTGCTCACGCGGCGAGCCTAGCACGCGAACTCGGTCGTCCCGGCACGGCTCGGCGATGTCATCGGCGCACCTGGATGTTCGACACCCGCAGGGCCGCGCGCCGACTCCAGCGGCGCGCCCGGCGGGCGTCCCCCGCGGAAGCCCAGTGATGCGCGATCAGCTCGGCCTGGCGGCCCAGCTCGTCGGGGTGCAGGGCTTCCAGGGCACGCGCCAGCTCCGCGTGCACTGCCTGACGGTGCACGGTGAGCTGCGTGAGCGTCGCGACCTCACGCGTCAGCGGGTGCGCGAAGGCGCCGTCCCGGACGAGGCCGGCAGCGACCAGCGCGCCATGCGAGTCCTCGACCGCGGCGCCTTCCAGGCTCGCGACCCGTGCGAGCAGCTCCCGGTCGCGGAAGTGGCCGATCGCAGCGCCGACCTGGAGTACCTGCTTATCGCGCTCTCCGAGTTGGTCGATGCGCGCGGCGAGCAGCGAGCGCACGCTCTCCGGCAGCACGAGCGAAACATCACTCGCAATCGCTTGGTAGGCACCCGGCTCGCCCAGCAAGGCGCCGCGCTGGGCCAGGCTGCGCACGATCTCCTCGGCGAAGTACGGGTTCCCCGCGGCGCGCTCTGCGATTCGCGCACGCAGCGGGTCGAGTGAGGCGTCGGCGCCGAGCAGGGTCGTGAGCAGCGCGTCGGTCTGCTGCGCGTCGAGCGGCTCCAGGTCGATGCGCCGCGTGTAGGCAACCTGCGGCCAGGGCAACCCGTCCTGTGGGCGGCTCGAGAGCACCAGCAGGGTACGCGTCCAGCCCAAGCCGTCGATCATCTCGGCCACCAGCCCCTGGCTCTCGGCGTCGATCCAGTGGGCGTCGTCGATGATGAGCACGATGGGCTCGGTCGCGCTCCAGGCCTGCACGAGCTTGCGCACGAACTCGGCGAGCGCGCGCCTGTGCGCCTCGGGACCGACCGGCGGGGCGGCGTCCCCCTCGAACTCGAGCAGCACCAGCAGAGCGCCGAACTGGGCCGTGAAGTCGGAGCGCAGGCCGGACAGCAGCCGCTCGACCTTGCGCCGCACCCGCTCGGGAGCATCGCCCTCGCGAATCCCGAAGCACGCGCGCAACAGCAGGCGGATGGCCAGGAACGGCAGCGCGTGCCCGTGCGAGGGGCAGGCGACCTCGCTGGCGCGGACCCCCTCGCGGGCGCAGTGCTCGAGCAGCTCCAGACACAGGCGGCTCTTGCCCATTCCGGCCTCGCCGACGACCTCGACCACGGCCCCCTGTCCGGCGCGCGCCTCGGCCAGCCAACCCGTGAGCGCCTCGAGCTGGGGCGCACGGCCGACCAGCGGCGACAGACCCGTCGCGGCGCTCACCTCGAGCCGTGTGCGCCCGGCGCCCGAGCCCAGCAGCTCGAAGACCTGGCGTGGCTCGGGAAAGCCGCGCAGCGGCTGCGGGCCGAGCTCCGCCCAATCGAACTGGCCGCGCACCAGCTCGGCCGTGTCCTCCGAGACGAGGATGCGCCCGGGGTCCGCCAGCTCCTCGATGCGAGCCGCCAGCGCCACGGCGGCGCCCTGCGCCGTGTAGTCCATGCGCAGGTCGTCGCCGATCTTGCCCACCACCACCTCGCCGGAGTGCAGCCCCATGCGCACCCCGAACTCGAGACCCGCTTCGGCCAGCTCACGCTGGAACGCCTCCAGGCGCGCGGCCAGGTGCAGCGCCGTCTCGCAAGCGCGGCGCGCGTGGTCTTCATGGGCGAGGGGCGCGCCGAACAGAGCCATGATCCCGTCGCCC
>CAXMNF010000037.1:0-8801 GCA_964194645.1 uncultured Gammaproteobacteria bacterium | reverse complement strand
CTGAAGATGGTGGCCGCGGGCCACAGCCCCATCGAGCTGAAGCGCGGCATCGACAAGGCCGTCGAGGCGATCGTGGGCAAGCTCAAGGACCTCTCCACGCCGACGCGCGGACGCAACGAGATCGCGCAGGTCGGAACCGTGAGCGCGAACAACGACACCGAGATCGGTGAGATCCTGGCCGACGCCATGGACCGGGTGGGCCGCGAAGGCGTGATCACGGTGGAAGAGAACAAGGCGCTCGACACGGAGCTCGATGTGGTCGAGGGCATGCAGTTCGACCGCGGCTACCTCTCGCCCTACTTCGTGACCGACCCGGAGCGCATGGAGGTCGCGCTCGAGGATCCGTTGATCCTTCTGCACGAGAAGAAGATCTCGAGCATGAAGGATCTTCTTCCGGTGCTCGAGCAGGTAGCCAAGCTCGGCAAGCCGTTGCTGATCATCGCCGAGGACATCGAGGGCGAGGCGCTCGCCACCTTGGTGGTGAACAAGATCCGCGGAACCCTGAATGTGTGCGCAGTGAAGGCGCCGGGCTTCGGCGATCGCCGCAAGGCGATGCTCGAGGACATGGCCATCCTCTCGGGTGGACAGGTGATCGCGGAGGAGCTGGGCATCAAGCTCGAGAACATCACGCTGAACGACCTCGGCCGTACGGCGCGCATCGCGATCGACAAGGACAACACGACCTTGATCGATGGCGCGGGCAAGAAGAAGGACATCGAGGCGCGCTGCAGCGAGCTCCGCAACCAGATCGAGTCGACGACCTCGGACTACGACCAGGAGAAGCTCCAGGAGCGCCTGGCCAAGCTGGCGGGCGGCGTCGCCGTCGTGAAGGTCGGAGCCGCCACCGAGAGCGAGATGAAGGAGAAGAAGGCCCGGGTCGAGGACGCGCTGCACGCCACGCGCGCGGCCACCGAGGAAGGTATCGTGCCGGGCGGGGGCGTCGCCCTGCTCCGCGCGCAGACGGCCCTCGAGACGCTCAGCTTCGACAATCCCGAGCAGCAGGCCGGCGCGAACATCGTGCGCCGCGCCTGCGAAGAGCCGATCCGCATGATCTGCCAGAACGCGGGCCAGGAGGGCTCGGTGATCGTGGACAAGGTCAAGTCCGGCAAGGGCCCGTTCGGCTACAACGCCGCCACGGAGGTCTTCGAGGACATGATCAAGGCGGGAGTGCCCGACCCGACCAAGGTCGTGCGCACGGCGCTCCAGAACGCGGCGAGCGTGGCGGGCCTGCTGCTGACCACCCACGCCATGATCGCCGACAAGCCCGAGGACAAGGACGCCGCGGGCGCGGGCGCCGCCGCAGCCGCTGCCGGCGGCATGGGCGGAATGGGTGGCATGGGCGGCATGATGTAGCCGCAGCCGTCGCGCCTGAACGAACAGCCACGCCCCCGGAGCCGCGCGCTTCGGGGGCGTTCCTGTCTCTGTCTTCAGCTGCGGCCCCCGCGGGACGATTCGAAGTGCGGAGGTTCGCGCGCTTTGTCCGACCCGGTGCGACACACCCGCTTTCTGGTTTCGCGGCTCTCGGACATCGGCCTGCCCACCAAGCACGGACGGGGCGAGAGCTTCGCGACCGGCGAGCTGCCGCTCATGGCCACGCCGTTCCAGACGCTCGACCAGCCGATGGTCACGTCCGCGGCGCGCTTCTACACGCTGGGCCACAACAAGCTGAAGTTCCACGAGCCGGCCCTGTTCTTCGACCTGCCCGCGCTCGAGATTTCGCGCTGCCGCTCGGTGGCGGACATCGAGTCGCTGCTGCGCCGAGCCTGGTCGCGCCACATCAAGGACCTGCGCGCGGCGCGCGAGTGGCTGGTGTCGCTCGGCGCGGAGCCGCGCCTGGCTGCGCGGGGCGGCCGGCTGCTGCTGCCCCTGGCCAGCGAGCAGATGCCGCCCGCCTACGTGCGCTCGGCGTCGGAGCTCCAGATCCCGAGCGGCGGACCGCTGGCCGACGTCTCCTTGGGGGATCCTCGCGAGCGCCGCCATCGACCGCTGCGCAGCCTCGAGCACTCCTCCGAGCTGGAACTCGGCCTGTCGGCCGAGATCGTGCGGCTGGCACGCCAGCACGCGCGCAAGCCGGCGGCCGCGTCCAAGCCGGTCGAGACGGCGAAGTCCGACCTGGTACGGACGCCACGCATCCTGGTGCTGGACGACGAGGCGATCACGCTGGCGATGATCGAGACGGCGCTCTCGGTCCGCGGCTTCGCGGTGGACACCTTCCAGGATGCCACGCGGGCGCTGGATGCTTTCCACCAGCGCAGCTACGACCTGGTGCTGGCCGACGCGCGCTTGCGCCGGGTGGACGGACTGGAGTTCACGGCCCGCCTGCAGGAACTGGCCGGGATCGAGAAGCTGCCCGTGGTCGTCGTCGACGATCGGGCCAACAGCGCGACCGAGCGTGCGGCCCAGGCCGCAGGTGCCACGGCCTATATCGTCAAGCCGGTGTCCTGGGAGGACGCCGGCGAGTTGCTCTCCGACATGATGGACGCCACGGACTGGCGCCGCTTCGTTCGCTACGGGCTGCGGCTACCTGCCGAGGTCCGGATGGGATCCAGCAACGAGCGGGAGCTGACCCAGTCGGTGGCTCGCGGCGGCATCTCGCTGCGCACCCGCCGCGAACTGATCCCCGGCTCGATCGACCGCTACCGGCTGCGACTGCCCCGCCCGCTACCCACGATCGAGGTGGACGCCGCGGCCGTCATGTGCCTGACCCAACCGGGCGCAGCGACCCTGCTCGCAGGTCTCCGCTTCCTGCAATTCCACGGAGACGGCGAGACCCACTGGATCCGCCTGATCGAGGAACTGGCGCGCCGCACGGCCAACCGGCGCCGCCAGAGCCGCTAGCCCGGCCAGACGGGGGAGGCCCCGGTCAGCCGCCCAGGGCCTCGCGCGCGCGCTGGATGTCGCTGTCCATGATCGTCTTGCGGCGCTCCCGCTGTGCGGAGGCGCTGGCCTCCTGAGCGAGCCGCCGGATGTAGTCCTCGGCTGCGTCGACCGCCAGCTGGACCGCCGATGCCGAGGTGCGGAGCTCCCCCCCGTTCTTGGTGATCAGACGCTTGACTGCTGCTCCCGGAAGTTCGGCCATGACTGTCATCCTCCCCGCACCGCGGTGGGCGCGCGCGGCAGAGATCCTAGGGCGCGTTCTGCAAGCCCGTCAATGGCCACTGGCCGCCTCGAGCGAGCGGAAGAATTCCAGCGCGAGAGCCGCCACGCGCTGCCGCTCGATGTCAACCGGCAGCACGTGCCCCGACTCCTCCAGTAGGTGAACGTCGCTCGCCGTCGAGGCGACGCGCGCACGGATGCGCGCCGCGTTGTGGAGCGGCACCGTGCGGTCGCCCCGGCTGTAGATCAGACGCAGTGGCGCGTGTACGGACGCGAGCTTTGCCTCGACCTCGGAGCCCAGGCGGATCAACTCAGCGACGGCGCGCAGCGGCATGCGGTCGAACGAGGGGTGGCGCTCCAGGGCCTCGCGGTCGCGGATGTCGGAGCGGCTCGGTACGAAGCGCAGCACCCGCGACAGGCCTGGGACCAGCTTGCGCACGGCCCAGCCGAGGTCGAGCGGCGCCGCCATCACGAGCGCCCCGGCGACCGGACGCTCCGCGCACAGGTCGAGCGCCAGTACCCCCCCCATGGAGAGGCCCATCACATACACACGATCGTGTGTAGCGCGGAGCCGGTCCCACGAAGCGCGCGCCTCGGCGACCCAGCGGCCGCGCGGGGTGCCCGACAGCAGCTCGGGCGACTCGCCGTGGCCCGGCAGCAGCGGACCCAGGCAGGCGAAGCCGGCGCCCGCCAGGCTTTCGGCCGGACCGCGCACCTCGTACGGGGTGCCGGAGAGCCCGTGCAGGCAGAGCACCGCCGCACCCCTCCCGCCCACCGGACCCAAGGAAAAGGGACCTGGGTCGACCGTCACGAGTCCTCGCGGGCCGCGCGCTCGGCGGCGCGATAGACCTCGGCGAGCGGCACCCGGTGCTTGCGGGCGGCACTCGCGCAGGCCTCGTACTCGGGTGCCACGTCGTGCCGCCCATCCGGCAGGCGCGCCCGCTTGACCGCGATCCTCCCGTAGGGTGTGCCGACCTCCACGGTCTCGCGGGCCAGGATCAGGCGCGGCACCTCGCTGAAGCGCACGCCCAGGGCGCTCGATTCGAGCAGGATGCGCCGCGCGAGCCGCTCGCGATCCGCCGGACGCGCGATCACGCGCAGCAACTGGCCCGGCCGGCCCTTCTTCATGGAAAGCGGCGTGAGCGAGGCGTCCAGCGCCCCCTCGGCGAGCAGTCGCTCCAACAGATAGGGCAGGTGCTCCGGGTTCATGTCGTCGAGGTTCGTCTCCAGCACGCTCACCACGTCGGAAGCCAGCGCGTCGAGCGGCCGTCCGAGACAGGCGCGCAGCACATTCGGCAGGGGGCCCTTGCGGTCGTCGCCCGCTCCGAAGCCCTGTCCGTCCAGGACCATGGGCGGCATGGGGCCGAAGGCAACGGCCAGGCTGGCCAGCAGCGCCCCTCCGGTCGGCGTGACCGTCTCCCACTCCACCTCGGCCGGATAGGTCGGCACGCCTTGCAGCAGCTCGATGGTCGCGGGAGCGGGCAGCGGGATGATCCCGTGGTCGGTCCGGGTCTGGCCGCGCCCGAGCGGCAGCGGCGAGGCCGTCACGATGTCGACGCCCAGCAGCTCGAGCGCGCTGCACACCCCGACCACGTCGCCGATCGCGTCCGCGGCGCCGAGCTCGTGGAAGTGCACGTCCTCGACGTCGATGCCGTGCACGCGCGCCTCGGCGCGCGCCAGCCGCGTGAACACGTCGAGGCTGCGCGCCCGCACGCGGTCCGGCAGGGAAGCGCTCTCGAGCAGCTTGCGGATCGCCGAGAAGCGGCGCTCCGCGGCGTTGCGCACGGGCGCCGGGAACGACACGTAGGCCGCGGCGAAGGCGCCCCGGCGCACCCGCGACACCCGCATGCGCAGGCCCTCGATGCCGAGCTTGGCGAGCGTCTCGCGCACACTCCGGGCCGGCGCGCCCAGCTCCAGCAGGGCGCCGAGGATCATGTTTCCCGCAGCGCCCGAGAAGCAGTCCAGGTGGAGCGGGCGGGAGGCGGACGGCGCGCCGCGCGGGCGTCTAGTCACTGTTGATCCGCGAGGCGACGAAGCCGGCCCCGAAGCCGTTGTCGATGTTGACCACCGTGACGGTCGAGGCGCAGGAGTTGAGCATGCCGAGCAAGGCCGCCAGGCCCTCGAAGGCAGCCCCGTAGCCGACGCTGGTCGGCACCGCGATCACCGGCCGGTCCACCAGCCCGCCCACCACAGAGGGCAGCGCCCCCTCCATGCCCGCCACCACGATCAGGACGCGGGCGTTGCGCAGCAGGTCGATCGAGGCCAGCAGGCGGTGCAGGCCCGCCACGCCCACGTCGTAGAGGCGCTCGACCTTGTTGCCCAGCAGCTCGGCCGTGAGCGCCGCTTCCTCGGCCACCGACAGGTCCGAGCTGCCCGCGGTCACCACGGCGATCGGGCCCTTCCCGTGTGGAACGATCGGGGCGCGGTGCAGCACCAAGGCGCGGCCCTCGGCGTGGTACGAGAAGTCCGGCAGCTCGCGACGCACGAGCTCTGCTTGCTCGGGCGTCACGCGGGTGACCAGCAGGTTCCCGTGCTCTGGACCGGTGGCGCGTGCGATCGCCACGATCTGCGCGGCGCTCTTGCCGCTGCCGAGCACCACTTCCGGCACCCCCTGGCGCAGCGCGCGGTGCGTGTCGATGCGCGCGCCCGGGATCTCGCGAAACGGCAGGCGCGCGAGTTCCTCCAGCAAGGCGTCACGCTCCAGCTCGCCGCGTTCGAAGCGCGCAATCAATTCTGTGAGGTACTCCCGGGTCACCCGCCCAGGATACCGTGCGTCGGCTCAGGCTGCGGGCACCCACACGAAGGTCACCGTGACCTCGGCACCGGGCTCGCCCAGCTCGGTCTCGACCAGGTACACGGGGTGGCGCGCGCGCCGGCCGCCCTCCGGCAGCAGTTCGGGATCGAGCGCGTCGTCCAGAAGCGCTGCGAGCCGCGGAATCGAGGGGATCACGACACCGCCGGCCAGGTGTCCGAGCGCACCCGACGCCGCGGACGCCGCGATATTCCCGGCTTCGCAAAGGGCGGAGCGCGCCAGCGCGTCGAGCGAGCCCTTGGGCCGCTCGCCGACCAGGCGCCGCAGCAGCTCGCCGGCCGTCGCATCGGACAACAGCAGCCCTGCCTGTCCGCGCACCGCCCCGCCAAGCTCGGTCACCACCGCGAGGCCATCTCCCAGGGCGGCGAGCGCCTCGAAGTCCGCCAGGCAGGCGACGCACAGACGTACCGGCCGCTTGGGCTCGCCCCACTCCGCGAACCGCGCCAGCGCATCGAGGGCGTCCGAGGCCGCCGCCTTGCCGTAGGTCGCGCCGGCGTCGCTGCTCACGCCCCTTGCCCCACCAGAAAGCCCGGCTCCAGCAGGAAGACCGGCTCGCCGTCGGTCAAGATCGCCACGCCGGCAAGCGGTTTGACATTGCGCAGCACCGGCGGCACCTCGCGCACGAACACCTCGGGGTCGGCCGCCACACCATCGACCCGCAGGCCGTAGCGGAAGCCCTGATCGTCGATCACGACCACCCGGCCGCCCGACAGCGAAGGCCCAGGCCGCGCGAGCACCCGGGCGCCCAGGTCGAGCAGGGGCATCGGCTCGTCGTTCCAGACGAAGAAGGCTTCGCCGCCCACGCCCTCGATCGTCCCGTCGCGCACGTCGAGCACGGACTCGACGCGGTTCACGGGCAGGGCCACGCGCTCGCCCCCCACCTCGAGGATCAGGACGCGCTGCAGGGCGACCATCAGGGGCAGTTCGATGTCGAAGGTGGTGCCTTGTCCCGGCGTGCTCTCGATCGAGATGCTGCCGCCGAGCGCCTCGATCTGGCGCTTCACCGCGTCGAGGCCCACGCCCCGGCCGGAGATCTCGCTGACCTGGTCCTTGGTGGACAGGCCCGGCTCGAAGAGCAGCTCGGCAATGCGATCGGGCGAGAGATCCTCGGCGACCGCGTCCGGCATCATCCCCGTCTCCACTGCGCGGCGCCGCACGCCCTCCACGTCGATCCCCGCGCCGTCGTCGGCGATGCGCAGGTGCAGACGGCCGGCCACGCGGGCCGCCGACAGGCGGATGCTGGCGATCGGATCCTTGCCGGCCAGGGCGCGCTTGGCGGGCGTCTCGATCCCGTGGTCTACGGCGTTGCGAACCAGGTGAAGCAGCGCGTCATCCAGGTGGTCGAGCACGGCGCGGTCGACTTCGACCTCGTCACCCTCCAGGGCCACCTCGACGCGCTTGTCGAGCGCCCGCGCCAGCTCACTCGCCACGCGCGGCAGCCGCTCGAAGGCGCGCCGCACGGCGCTGGTGCGGATGTCGAGCGCGCGGCGGCGCAGCTCGCGAACCACGCGCTCCATGCCGTGCAGCTCCTCACCGAACTCGGCATGCAGCTCCGAGATGGGCGACGCGCCGTGCAGCTCCTCTAGACGCGCGTGCTTCTGCATCAGCTCGCCCACGGACGCCAGGAACCGGTCGATCGCCTCGGCGCGCACGCGGACCGAGCGCGGCAGCGGCGGTCCAGAGAGCGGCGCACTTTTTTTTTTTGCTCGGGGGGCCGCTCGCCGACCTCGGCCTCGAGGTCCAAGGGCTGCGCAAGGCGCCCGAGCAGGCCCTCGTCGGCGGCCGGGGCCACCCCGGTCTCCGCGACGACGCCGACCATGGCTTCGAGGGCGCCAACCGCTTCGTAGAGGAGCGACACGCCGGCGTCGGGAAGCAGGCCGGCCTCGCGGAGCGGCTCGAGCCAGTCCTCGAGCCGGTGCGCGAGGCTCGCCAACGACTCGTACTCGAGTGAGGACGCCATGCCCTTGATCGAGTGCGCCATGCGGAACAGCGTGTCGATCGAGCTGGCTGCGTCTCCACCCTCGCGCGACTCGAGGACGCAGATCGCGCCAGACATCTCGGCGAGGTGGTCGGTCGCCTCGTCGACGAAGAGCGCCTTGTACTTCTCGAGGTTCACCGGGCCGCTCTACTCTTTGTTGAGAGCCTTTTCGATCACGCCCAGGGCCTGGTCCGGCTTGAAGGGCTTTACGATGAAGTCCGTCGCCCCGGACTCGAGCGCCTCCATCACCAGGGCCTCCTGGCCGAGCGCGCTGCACATCACGATCCGTGCAGACGGCTCCAGCGCCACGATCTCGCGCAGCGCTTCGAGGCCGCTCTTGCGCGGCATCACGATGTCGAGCGTCACCAGGTCCGGCGAGTGTTCGCGAAACGCCGTGACGGCCTGATCGCCGTCGACCGCTTCGGCGATCACCTCGTAGCCCGCCTCGGTGAGCATGTCGCGCAGCATCTCCCGCATGAAAGCTGCGTCATCTACGATCAGAACGCGTTTGGCCATTACTCCCTCTCTTCCTGGGTGTGCCGGGTTTGTCGCGTGAGAAGATCACCGACGCGGCCCAGCAGGGCGTCGGGATCCACCAGTCCGATTCTTCCGCCATCGGCGCTGTGCCAGCGGATCAGATCCGGAACGGGCCAGGGACCGGGCGGCGGCTCGGACGGCTGGCAGCGCGAGAGGTCGCGCCGCGCCTCGATCTTCGAGACCGAGTCGACCATCAGGCCGACGCGCAGCGTGTCCCGGTGCAGGACCAGTGCGCGCCGCCCGCCGGGAGCCGGCCGGCCGCGCAGCAGCACACCGCCGTCCAGCGCGGGCAGCGGCTCGCCCTTCACGTTGATCACACCGGCGACCTCGCTCGAGATCAGGGGGATGAGCCGCGGCCTGGGCGACACCGTCACCTCC
>CAXMNF010000036.1:0-3388 GCA_964194645.1 uncultured Gammaproteobacteria bacterium | reverse complement strand
CTTCTCGCGCAAGAGCTCCCCGGCCAGGCGGGTGGACAGGTTCGCAGCCTCGGCGCGCAGCTCGCTCCTGGCGCGCGCGATCTCCTGCTGCACGACTCGCTGGGCGTCCTCGCGCAGTCGAGCCGCGGTTTCGCGAGCGCGCTCCAGCGCGCGCTGCTTCTCCGACTGCCCGACCTGCTCGGCGGTGCGCACGATCCGCTCGGCCTCGCCGTCGAACTCCGCCAATCGGGTGCGCAGGGCGTCGAGTTCCTGCTCGGCCTCAGCGAGCCGAGACTGCGCCGAGTCGAGCTCCTCGCGGATGCCCTGGCTGCGTTGCGCCAGATAGTCGAGCAGCGGCTGGCGCGCGTAGCGGTTCAGGAGCCAGAGCAGGAATGCGAAGTTCAGCACGTGCAGCGCCAGCATCCCGAAGCTTGGCCCGTGCGCCTCGCCAGCCTCGGACGCGGCGAGCGCCGGCGCGGCAAGCGCCAGCAGGAGCAGCAGGGTCGGCAGCGCGCGCATCACAGCTTGCGCCCCAGGATCTGCGAAGCCGCCTCCCGGGCCAGCTTCTTGGCGTCGGCGGCCAGGGTGTCACGCGCGCTCGCGAGCTCCTCGGCGATTGAACCGCGCACCTCTTCCAGCTCGCGCTGCCCCGCCTCGCGCGCGGCGTCGATCAGGGCACGCTCCTCGGCTTCGGCCTCGGCCAGCAGGGCCACGCGCCGCGCCTGCGCCTGCGCGCGTGCTGCGAGAGCACGCTCCTCGAGGCCGGCACGCTGGGCTTGCGACTCGCCCGAGAGCTGCTCCGCGCGCTCGCGCGCGCCCGAGGTGCGGGCCTCGCGCTCGGCCAGAACCGCTGCGAGCGGCTTCAGGAGCAGGCGGTTCACCGGGTAGATCAGCAGCGCCAGGACCGCGAAGTTGACCACCAGCAGGAAGGGATCCGGAATCAGCTCGAGTCCCCCGGCGGCTCTCGCAGGCGCAGCCGGACCGAGACACAGCAGCGGAACGATCACTGGAAGCTTGCTGCGAACCACTCGGACGTCCTCGTTTTGTCTTTTGTCCCAGCCCGGCACGCAGTCGCCGCCTCGCTCACCGTCGGGTTCGGAGCCGGTCGCCGCACGCTGCGGACGCATCCGTAGCGGGGGAGGAACGGAGCCGGGGAGCGGCGCTGCTCGGCACCCATCTCCCGGACCCGCGCGGCGGGAGTATTGCAATTCAGCGTCGGAAATCAACGGATCGCGGGCCCGAAAATCGCTCGCGCCGCGCGGGGCTAGACCGCCCCGCTGCTCGCCATCTCGATCGCGGCGTTCACCTGCGCCCCCTCCGCGATCCGCAGGCGCGCAGTCGTGAGGCTGCCCTCGACGATCGCCGTGGCGGCGATCTCGACCATGTCCTTGGCGCACACGGTGCCCCGGAACGTGCCGTGCACGACCAGGGTGGCGAGCTCCAGGTCCGCCTCGACCACGCCGCTCTCGCCGACCACCAGCGTCCCGTCGGAGCTGGCGTCGCCGCGAAAGTGGCCGTCGATACGCACCACCCCGGTGAAGGCGACGCGGCCCTCGAAGGTGCTGCCGCTATCCAGGAAGGTCTGAGGAGGCTGATCCACGGTGCTCACTCCATGCCTCCCAGGAGCCGCTCGGTCAAGCGCTCGAGCTCGGCGGAGCCGAAGTAGTGCAACTCGATCCGGCCCTTGCTGCCGCGTCCGACGATCCGCACCTTGGTGCGCAGCTCGTGCCGCAACCGATCCTCGAGGGCGACCACGTCGGGGTCGCGACTGGGGCCGGGACGAGGCCGCTTTGACGCACTGGATGACGCCACGCGTCGAGATAGCTCCTCCGCTGCGCGGACCGGCAAGCCGCCGCGCACGATCTGGTCGCGCACCATGACGCGCTGTGACTCAGGTGCCTGAAGGATCGCCTTGGCGTGACCCATCGTCAGGTTCTGGTCGATCAGGTCCTGCTGGATCACGGCTGGAAGTTCATGCAACCGCAGGTGGTTGGCGACGGTCGAGCGCTCGAGACCGACCCGGCGGCCGACCTGTTCCTGCGTCATTCCCTCGTCCTCGGTGAGTACCTGGAAGGCCTGCGCGAGCTCCATCGGGTTCAGGTCGGCGCGTTGGACGTTCTCGACAAGCGCCATCTCCACCACCAGGCGGTCGGTCGCGTCGAGCACGACGGCCGGCACCTCGTCCAGCCCAGCGAGCTGTGCTGCGCGCCAGCGCCGCTCGCCGATGATCAGCTCGTACCCGTCGCCGCGCTCGCGGACAACCAACGGCTGGAGCACGCCCTGCTCGCGGATCGACGCGGCCAGGCTCGCCAGCTCCGCGTCGCGGAACACCTTGCGCGGCTGGTTCGGGTTCGGGGCGATCCGGGTGATCGCGATGTAGAGCTGCGCGGGCGGCGGCTGGCTGTCCCCGGAGGGAACGCTCCGCGGGGCCGCCTCGGACCGCGCGACCGGGGAGGGCGCCGGGTTGGGGATCAGCGCGCCGAGCCCACGGCCGAGGGCCGGTCGGTTCGCCTTACGTGTTGCCATCGTCGATCCTTTCCAAGAGCTCCTCGGCGAGCTGCAGGTAGCGCATCGCGCCGCGCGAGCTGATGTCGTAAAGCAGCGCGGGCTTGCCGTGGCTCGGCGCCTCGGAGAGGCGCACGTTCCGCGGGATGACGGTCTCGAAGACCTTGCCGGGGAAGTGCTCGCGAGCCTCGCGCACCACCTGCGCCGACAGGTTGTTGCGCACGTCGTACATGGTGAGCAGCAGGCCCTCGAGCTCCAGCTGGGGGTTGAGCTGCTCGCGCACCAACTCGATCGTGTGGTTGAGCGAAACCAGCCCTTCCAAAGCCAGGTACTCGCACTGAAGTGGCACCAACACCGAGTTGGCCGCGACCAGCGCGTTCAGGGTGAGCAGACCCAACGACGGTGGCGTGTCGATCAGGATCACGCGGTAGCGGTCCGGAAGCTTGGCGAGCTTGTCGGCGAAGCGCCGCTCGCGACCCTCCATCGCGGCCAGCTCCACCTCGGCGCCCACCAGGTCGGTGGTCGCCGGGATCAGCCGCAGGAACTGCAGCTCGGTCCCGACGACGAGGTCCTCGAGCTCCGCCTCGCCGACCAACGCCTCGTACACGTCGTGTCGCGCCTCACCCGGCGGAATTCCCAGACTCGAGGTGGCGTTCGCCTGCGGGTCGAGGTCGATCACCAGGGTGGGGCACTCGGCGGCCGCGAGCGAGGCGCCCAGGTTCACGGCGGTCGTAGTCTTGCCGACGCCGCCCTTCTGGTTCGCGACCACGATGACACGTGCCATCTCTCCCACCCCTTCGTCGCATTCTACAACGTGTTCCACGTGGTTGCACCTTGAACTGCGCGTGTGTGGAGGGGGGCCGGGCCTATCGCCCGCGCTGGGGCTGTGTGGCGGAAGTGCGCG
>CAXMNF010000035.1:0-12491 GCA_964194645.1 uncultured Gammaproteobacteria bacterium | reverse complement strand
CACAGGTCCGCCCAAGGCACGCCCCGCACATCGAGCGGCCTCAGCAGCCCGGCCAGGCCCAGTACGCCGAGCAGGTTGAACAGGTCGCTCCCGACCAGGTTTCCGAGGATGATCCCGCGGTGTCCGTGGCGGCCCGCCATGATCGAGGTCGCGAACTCGGGGAGCGAGGTGCCGGCGGCGACGATCGTGACGCCGATCAACCACTCCGACGCCCCGAGCTCGGTCGCCAGGTAGACGGCTGACTCGACCAGGAGCTCGGCCCCTGCGCACACGAAGGCGAGGCCGCCCAGCAGCAGCAGGCCGTCGCGGGCGCGGGCCGGCTCGCGTGGGATCTCCTCCAGCACCACCCCGGAGACGCTGCCCCGGCGCACCAGCCAGGCGAGGTACAGAACCAGCGCGACGAACAGGCAGAGTCCCTCGAGCCGGTCGAGCCGGCCGTCGCGCAGCAGCAGGAGCAAGCCCACGGTGCTGAGCAGCAGCAGCGGCACGTCGCGCCGCACCAGGTCGACCGCGATGGGAACCCGCCAGAGCAGCGCGCACAGACCCAGCACCAGCCCCGTGTTGAAGATGTTCGAGCCGACCACATTGCCGACCGCCATCTCCGGCTGGCCCTCGATCGCCGCCAGCACGGTCACCACGAACTCCGGCGCGGAGGTGCCCAGCGCGACCACCGTGAGGCCGATCACCAGGTCGGACAGGCCGAAGCGGCGCGCGATGCGCGCCGAGGAGAGCACCACCCACTTGGCGCCTCGGGTCAGCAGGAAGATCGAGCCGATCAGGGCGGCGCAAGCCAGCGCGGGATGCTCGATCATCCCCCGCCGCGCTTCTGCCTGCGCTTCGCGATCTCGGCCTCGATCTTCTCGGGCGCGTACCGCTCCCGATCGCGCTCGGCGAGCCGCGAGACCCGGTCGCGGAGGTCCGGGTCGGCGATGCCGAGGATCCGGCCGGCGAGCAGCGCCGCGTTGCGCGAGCCATCGACCGCCACGGCCGCGACCGGCACGCCCGGTGGCATCTGCAGCGAGGCCAGGGCGGCGTCGATCCCCCCGAACGAGCCCGAGCTGATCGGCACCGCGATCACCGGCAGGCGCGTGTGGGCGGCCGCTACGCCCGCCAGGTGCGCGGCCATGCCGGCGAAGGCGATCAGCACCTCGAAACCGGCCTTCTCCGCGCCCCGGGAGCTGTCAGCCACTGCGTCCGGCGTGCGATGGGCCGACTGCACCCGAATTTCGCTGGAGATCTCCAGGGCGTCGAGCGTCTCCTGGCAGGACAGCACCAGGTCCAGATCGCTGGGGCTCCCAGCCAGCAGGAGTACGCGCGGAGGGGTCATGCGCACGGATATGTAGGGGGTCGCAGCGCGCGGGGCAAGCGGGCGGTCCCGCGGCACCTTTCCGCTTGACTCCTGAGCCGCCTGACGCCACAGTCAGCTTCTGACATGAGCGTCAATACCAGCGATCGAGCCCCCGCGCGCAGCCGCGCGGCGACCCGCGAGCGAATCCTCGCCAGCGGCACGGCCTTGTTCGCGGAGCGCGGCCTGCACGAGGTGACCAGCCACGACATCGCCAGCGACGCGGGGGTGGCGGCCGGCACCTTCTACCTGCACTTCCCGGACAAGCAGACCTTGTTCCGCGAGATCGTCTTCCAGGCGGTCGCAGAGCTGCGCCAGGGGCTCCAGGAAGCCCGCGCGGCCGGGCGGGGTGTCGAGCAGGTGGTGCGGATGCAGGCGGAGGTGCTGCTCTCGTTCGCCGAGCAGCGCGCCGACCTGGTGCGCATCCTGTTCGGCCGGGACAGCGAAGCGCGCGGCCTGGGTGCCGACGTGCTCGACCACCTGGCCGAGGGCCTCCGCGAGCGCCTCGCCACCGACTTGCGCACGGGCACCACGCCCGGCTCGGTCGACCCGGACGTGGCCGCGCAGGCGATCGTTGGCATGTGGGCCCGTGTGCTGGCCTGGTGGGTCGAGGACCCGTCCCGCGCCGGGCGCGAGCAGCTGATCGACACGCTCACCACGTTCGAGCTTTCCGGGGTGTTCCCCGTACGCGCACGCAGCGCCGTAGACGCCCGCAGCGATTGACAGGAGGTTCTCGGCTTCATGGACATCACGCACGACCCCGCTTACAACACGCTGGACCGCGACGACTTCGCCGGCATGATCGAGGTGGACCGCTACGCCGAGCGCAGCGATGCCTTCGACGGGATCATCTCGGCCACGGTGGACCACTTCTGGGACCCGGGCGATCCGGCCTACATCGACTTCTCCGACGAGTTCGACCCGCGCGAGGAGCTGATCATGCCCCGCGAGTTCAGCCCGGAGCTGAACTGCGCCGTGGCCGACAAGCTCGACCCTGGCCAGCAGGTGCGGCTCGCGAACCAGAGCACCCGTTTCATGCTCTCCAGCATCCTGCACGGCGAGCAGGGCGCCCTGTCGCTCTCCGCCAGCCTGTGCATGATCCTGCGCGACGCGGGTGCCCAGGAGTACGCCGCGAACCAGACGCGCGAGGAAGCGCGCCACGTGAACGGCTTCGCGCGCTACATCCAGAAGCGCTGGGGAACCCCGTTGCGAGTCGGCCCGACCCTGGGGGGGCTGCTCGACGAGGTGGTGATCTCGCCCGAGATCTACAAGAAGCTGGTCGGCATGCAGATGCTGGTCGAGGGCCTGGCGATGGGTGCCTTCGCCACGATCCACAGCACTACGCGCGACCCGCTGCTGCGCAAGCTCGTGCAGCTGGTGATGACGGACGAGGCCTTCCACCACAAGTTCGGCAAGATCTGGGCGGAGAAGACGGTTCCCAAGCTCAGCGCCGAGGAGCACGAGGCGGTCGAGGACTGGGCCGCTAGCTGCTTCCGCACCCTGCTCTTCAACCTGGTGAACTCCGAGCAGAAGCAGGAGATCTACCGGGAGTTCGGCCTCGACTGGCAGTGGGTGCGCAGCTCCGTCATGGAGGCCTTCTCGGACTCCGACCGGCGCGCCTCGATGACCGAGAGCACCAACATCTTTCGCGTGCTGATCAAGACCCTGCTGAAGGCCGGCATCATCACCGAGAGGACCCGCGAGGTATACGGCGCCTGGGTCGACATGGACGAGCTCAAGCGCGAGGACGACGAGTTGGCCGGCCAGGATGTGGCGGACGCCGGCATGGAGTACCTGAGCGACATCAATCGCAACCGCAAGAAGATCGGGCGGAACCTGCGCAGCCGGGTATAATCTGCCCCCTTTTTGCGGGCTAGGGGAGACATGTCGAAGAAGGATCTGGTTCAGGTCAGCGGGGAGGTCAACAAGATCCTCGGCGGTGGCCGCTATCAGATCAAGCTGGACAACGGCCACGTGATCACCGCGCAGCTTTCAGGGCGCATGCGGCGCTTCCACATTCGCGTGATCACGGGAGACCGCGTCCAGTGCGGCGTCTCGCCCTACGACCCATCCCACGGGTTCATCACCTATCGCGAGCCTCCGGGAGGGCGCCCGAATCCGGCCTGAGCCGGCGCCCTCGCGCGCTGCGGTAGAATCGCGCGACCGCGCAGAGGAGGGTTCGAGATGAGCAGGCTTTGGCAGCTTCCCGGTCTGGTGGTCGCTTTGCTGATCCTGGGCGTTCCGCTGGCCGCCTACCTCGGTGCGGGTCCCGGTGTCTTCCCCTTGTTCCTGGCGGGGGTCGGGCTCGGCATGCTGTGCACTCTCGTCCTGGCGGGCTCCGCGGCCTTCGCGAGCGCGACCGGCCGGGCTTGGCGCAGCGCCGCCGTCCGTGCCGCGGCCCTGCCGCTCGCCTTGACCCTGGGCGTGGTGGCAATCGGCGTGCTGGCGACGGGAGGGCAGGATCACCCAATCCATGACGTGACCACGGACATCGACGACATGCTCGAGTTCACGCCGGACGTGGCGGCGCTGGAGCAGATGCCGATGACCCGCGAACAGGTGCTCTCCCTGCAGCAGGAGCACTACGCCGACATCCAGCCCCTGCAGGTGCCACTCCCGGTCCAGGAGACCTACGAGCGCGCGCTCGCGGTTGCGCAGGGCATGGACGGCTGGCAGGTCACCGCCAGCGATCCGGATCGGGCGCGCATCGAGGCCGCCGCGACCAGCCGCATCTTTCGCTTCGTCGACGACGTGGTGATCGGCGTGACGCCTGATCCGGAAGGCAGCCGGGTAGACGTGCGCTCGCGCTCGCGCATGGGCCGCTCGGACCTGGGTGCGAATGCACAGCGCATCCGCGACTTCCTGGGGCGCCTCCAGGAGGCGCTCTGATCCTGCCGATCCGCTGCGCCAGGAGACCGGGTCCCCCGGCGCAGCGACCGGTTGGCTAGCTCCCGAGCTTCTTCAGGAGCTGATCGATCTCCTGGCTCATGCCATCGACGCTGCGGTTCTTCATCTTCTTGCCGTTGATGTAGAGCGTTGGCGTGCCGCGCACGCCCACGCGCTGGCCCTCTTTGTAGTGGGCGTCGACGGTCTTCTCGTACTCCGCCTTCTTGCTGGCCAGGTCCTTCTTGAAGCGCTCCACGTCCAGGCCCGCCTGCTCCGCGTACTTGATCATGTCCTCGTCGGAGCCGGACAGCTGGCGCTTGGCGGTTGCCTCGAAGATCACGTCGTGGAACTCCCAGAACTTGCCTTGGTCCTCGGCTGCGACCGACGCGATCGCAGCGGGCTTGGCCGCCGCGTGGAAGCCGAGCGGGAAGTGCTTGTAGACCACCCGTACCTTGTCCGGGTACTTCTCGTAGATCTGCTTCACGTCCGGCGCGGTCCGGGCACAGTACGGGCACTGGAAGTCCGAGTACTCCACGACCGTGATCGGGGCGTTGGGGTTGCCCAGGCTGGGCGCGTTGTCCACGGCGATCTTGTGGACCTTGTTGTAGTCCTCTGCCGGCGGTCCCCTCCGCGCTGCCGGCGCGGCCTTCTTGATCTCGGCCAGCTGCGCCAGGATCTCGGCCTGCTGCGCCTTGACCTCCTCGATGTCTTCCTTCGAGGCGGGCAGGCAGGCGATCAATCCCAGGGCCAGCAGCCCGGCCAGGGCTCCAGTCATTCGAGTCATCATGATGCGAAATCCTCCTTGCGTGCGGGGCGTTGCGTGTCTGGTCGCCCCTTCGTCTCGGCGCGATGCCGCCGACACCTGATCCAATGCGGGCCCCAGTCTACCGCCTGTGACGCGCCTCGCCCCCCGGAGCTTCAGGAAGTCTGCCGGTACCAGGCGTGGATGCCGAGCAGCAATAGCAGCTCCGGCAGGGCCAGGGCCAGCGAGTAGAAGTAGGAGAGAGTGGTTCCCAGAGGCAGCGGCTGCGTATCGGGCGTCCAGGCCTTGGGGCGGATGGTGACGCGCGTGTCCTGTTCCGCCAGCCAGAGCACCGCATTCAGCAGCAGATCCTGGTTGTAGAGCGAGCGGATCCAGCGATTCGAGGCGAAGTCGCGGTCGCCGATCACCACGATCCGGGCCTCTCCGCCGGGCCGCGGGTAGCGTCCCGCCGCCGCGATCGGCAGCTCGCCACCGGCCAGCTCGCCCGGGTCGGGCCGGATCTCGCGTCCGGACAGGGCCGCCTCCACGTCGCTCTCGGCCCAGGCCTGCGGGCTCGTGTAGACCAGCTCGGCCAGGTCATCGTCGGCCTGCGGCTTGCGCACGGCCAGGACCGGCCGGCTGGTCGGCAGCAGCACCATGGTGCGGCTGCTCATCTTGCTCGTGACTCGATGGCTGCTGCCGAAGCGGTTCACGACCAGCGCCAGCGGTTGCGGCTCCTCGAGCAGCGGGCTGGACTGGCGGTCGGCGAGCACGGCGTCGGGCAGGGAAAAGCCCCAGCGCTCCAGCAGCTCCACCAGGTTGGTGCGCGCGCGCGGCTCGAGCATCACGAGCAGTCGGCCACCGCGCTGCAGGTAGCGGTCCAGCGCGTCGAGTTCGGCCGGCAGCAGGTTGCGCTCAGGCGAGCCCAGCACCAGCACGGCCGCGTCGTCGGGGACGTCCTGACTTGCAGCACCGACGAAGGCGCGCGGCCGCATGCCCTCGTTGCGCAGCGCGCTGGTCAGCGCCGAGAAGCCGTGATCGCGTTCGCTGGCCAGGTCGGCTTCGCCGTGACCCACGTCGAAGTACACGAGCGGGCCCAGCTCCTCGCCCACCACGCGCAGGAGCGCGCTCGTGATGTTCTGCTCGGAGGGATACCCGACGTGCTCGCAGCGCTGGGCACGGCACACGACGAGCGCGGTGTCGTAGGTCTGGAGCAGAGCGGCCGCCGCCGGAGGCGCGTCGGCGCTGCTGAGCTCGCGAGTCTCGATGGGACACGCTGCCCGATACGCGGCAACCAGCAGGCGCACGTCGTCGGCCAGCAGGGCGTCGTCGAAGAGCAGCAGCTCGACGCGCTCGGGCCGTTCAGCGTCGGCCAGCTCGGCGCAGAGCGTCAGGCTCTGCTCGGAGAGCGTATACTGGCGCGCCACGGTCAGGTCGAGCGTCAGGCCGGAGCGGAACGCCAGCAGGTTGGCCAGCACTACCAAGCCGAACGTCGCGGCCAACACGGCTCCCCAGCGGAGCGCCAGGCTGCGGGCGAGCCTGCCGCTGAAGCCGCGGAAGCGGCGCGCCTCGAGCACGCCGGCCGCGAGCAGCAAGGCAGCGCCGAGCAGCAGGTTCGCGGTCGAGAAGAGCGATACCTGGCCGACTGCGTAGTACGCGCCGATGCCCGAGAGCAGCATCACCATTCCCCCGGCCGCCAGGAAGCGCATCAGCGCGCCCGCGCCAGCTCGAGCGATGCCATGGATACGACCAGGCCCAGCAGGGTCCCTCCTGCGAAGTACACGATGTGGCGCAGCTCGATCACGCCGCGCGTGAAGCTCTGCAGGTGGCCCAGCAAGGCGACCTCGCGCAGCAGCGCCGCGGCCGACTCCGAGAGCTGCGGCTCCAGCCAGGCGAAGTCGAGCAGGGCGAAGGGGATCGCGTAGGCGATCATCGCTGCGACGAGCTGGCTGTGCGTGAGCGAGGAGCAGGCCAGGCCGATGGCTGCGATGGCTACCCCATAGGACAGCTGTCCCAGGTAGAGGGCCAGCAGGTGCTCCAGCCCGAGCTGGCTGCGCGTCACCACGATCGCGGGATAGATGGCGCTCGCCGCGATCATGATCATCACGAAGAAATAGGTGGTCGCGTGCTTGGCCAGCACGACTTCCCAGGTGCGCAGCGGTGTGGTGAGCAGCAGCTCGTCGGTTCCCTGGGTGCGCTCCTCGCAGAACACGCGCATGGTGACCAGCGGGAGCACCGCCAGCAGGAACAGGCTGAAATCGTTGGCCGCCGGGATGAACAGCTCGTTCAGGCTGTTTACCTGCAGCGGGATCGTGCCGCTGTCGAAACCGGAGCTGCCGAGCTTCTCACCCTGAAAGACGAACAGCAGCCGGTTGTAGTTGAGCAGGTGCTGGAAGAAGTACACCCCGGAGAGTGCCACGTAGGCCGTGAGCACCACATATGCGATGGGCGACGCGAAGAGCGAGCGCAGCTCCTTCGCGAAGAGAGCCGCGAGCCGCAGCGTCATCGGGACTCCTCCCCGGTCGCGGCCTGGAGGGTGGAGTCGAGGAACAGCTCCTCGAGGCCAGGTCCGCTCCGGATCTGCTCGGCGGTCGTCACCCGCACGAGCTCACCGCGCTCGAGCAGCGCCACGCGGTTGCAGATCGCCTCGGCCTCGCTCAGCTGGTGCGTGCAGAGCAGTACCGTGTGATCGCCCCCGAACGAGCGGATGATCCCGCGCAGCTCGAGCTGCTGACGCGGGTCCAGGCCGACCGTCGGCTCGTCGATCACCAGGAGCGGAGGGTCGTGGAGGAGCGCCTGTGCGAGCGACACGCGCTGGCGGAAGCCCTTCGACAGCACGCCGATCCGGCGGCTTCGCACCTCGCCCAGCGCGAAGCGCTCCACCCCGCGTTCCACGGCCTGGGCCAGCCTGCCGCCGGACAGCCCGCGCAGCCGGCCCATCAGTCGCAGGAAGGCCAGCACCGTGTGGTCCGCGTAGAGCTTCGGTTGCTCGCACACGTAGCCGAGCCGCTCCTGCACTCGCGTGCGTTCGTGCACGACCGAGACGCCGTCCACGCGCACGTCACCCGAGGTTGGCAACCGGTAGCCGGCGAGGATGCGCAGAAAGGTGGTCTTGCCGGCGCCGTTCGGGCCGATCAGGCCAAACACCTCGCCCGGCTCGACCTCGAGTGTAAAGTCACGCAGCGCCACGTGCTCGCCGAACCGCTTGTGGACGGCCTTGGCTTCGACCTTGGCGCTCATCTGGTTTTGTCTACGCGGGTCATGCCGGTCGGTTACCTATGCCACGGTCTTACGCATGTCGAAAGGGCTACGGATGGGTTTGACCGCTCTACAGGGAGCGGACTAGACTGCTTCGCTCCGAGAGGCTGCGCGAGCATGAACTTCGGATTCACGGAAGAGCAGGAGTTCCTGCGCAGCACGGCACGCGAGTTCCTCGCGGCCGAATGCCCCATGACCCGCGTGCGCGAGTTGCTCGATGATCCGGCGGGCTCGTCCCAGGAACTCTGGCAGCGCATGGCGGAGCTTGGCTGGCTCGGTCTGCTGGTTCCCGAGTCGCTGGGCGGCGCGGGCCTCGGCATGGTCGAGCTGGTGGTCGTGCTCGAAGAGCTGGGCCGCGCGCTCACGCCGTCGCCGTTCTTCGGCAACCTGCTCGGCACGCTCGCGCTGCTGCGCGCGGGCAGCGACACCCAGCAGAAGGACCTGCTGCCGGCGGTGGCGAGCGGCGCGCACCTGCTCACGCTCGTGGTTACCGAGGCGCCGGGCAGCGAGGATCCCGAGCTGCTGCAGGCCAGCGCCACGCGGCACGGCGCGGACTACCGGGTGCGGGGCACCAAGCTCTTCGTGCCGGACGGACAGAACGCGGACAGCCTGATCGTGCTGGCGCGGACCGGCGGACCCGGCGCGTTCTCGCTGCTCCGCGTCGAGGCCTCGGATCCCGGCGTCGAATGTGTGACGCTGCAGTCGATCGACCAGACGCGCCGCCTGGCCGAGCTGCACTTCGACGATGCGCGTGCCGAGTTGCTGGGTGCCGAGCACGGCGGCTGGGACGCCTGGCAGTGGCTGCGCGATCGAGCCCTGGTGGCGCTGGCCGCGGAGGCGCTGGGCGGCACCGAGAAGGTGCTCGAGGACGCGGTGGCTCATGCGAAGCAGCGCGTGCAGTTCGGCAAGCCGATCGGCGTTCACCAGGCGATCAAGCACAAGTGCGCAGACATGCTGATCGCCGTGGAGTCGTTCAAGTCGATCACGTACTGGGCGGCCTGGAGTGCGGCCCAGGAGACCGAGGACGCGCCGCTCGCCGCCGCCATGGCCAAGGCCTACACGAGCGATGCGTACCGCGAGTGCAGCGCCGAGAACATCCAGATCCACGGCGGGGTCGGCTTCACCTGGGAGTACGACTGCCACCTGTACTACAAGCGCGCCAAGGCGCTCGAGGTGACCTTCGGCGACGCCCCCCTGCACCGCGAGCGCGTGGCCGGCCTGTTGGGGCTCTAGCGCGCTTCGGCGGCAAGCGCGGCGTCCGCGGTCCGGCGCAGCAGCGCCGCGTCTGCGGTCTGGCCGCTCCACAGCCGCAACTGCTCCACCGCCTGGTGCACCAGCATGTCCAGTCCGTCCTGCGTGGGGCAGCCGGCGGCTCGCGCCTCGCGCAGGAGGCGCGTCTCGAGCGGCCGGTAGACCAGGTCGAACACGGTGCTGCCGGGGCGCAGGGCATCGGCCGGGGCTGGGGTCTGCTCGACGTTCGGCGCCATGCCGAGCGAGGTCGCGTTCACCAGCAGGTCGTAGGGCTCGTCCAGTCCGCCGACCCGGCCGCCCAGCTCCGCGGTCAGCTGCTCGGCGCGTTCGGCCGTGCGATTCAGCACCCGAACCTCGAGCCCCAGCGCGTGCAGCGCGTACACGACGGCGCGCGCCGCGCCGCCCGCGCCCAGTACCGTGGCGCGCCGGCCCTGCCAGGGACCGAGCGGTTCGAGTGTGCGCTGCACGCCGATCCAGTCGGTGTTGTCGGCGCGCCAGGCGCCGTCCTCGAGCGTCAGCGTGTTGCACGCGCCGATCGCGCGTGCCGCCGGCGAGACCCGTTCGGACAGGGCCAGCGCCGCCTCCTTGTGTGGCAGCGAGACCGAGAGTTGGCGCACGCGGCGCGCGCGCAGCGCCTCGAGCTCGCGCGCGAAGTCTCGCGGCGGCACGTCGAACACCTCGTAGTGCGCATCGAGTCCGAGCGCTGAGTAGGCCGTTTCGTGCAGCAGCGGCGACAAGGTGTGGCCGGCCGGGTGCAGGATCACGCCGCACAGCACGGGGTCACTCATCGTCCTGCTCCCGCAACCCTGTCTGCTCCTGCAGCGCCGTGCGCTCCTCCAGCGCCGCGAGCGTCTCGGCGGCGCGCTCGACCAGCCAGGGGCCGAGGTCCGGTCCGTGGAACGACAGGCACGGCTCGTAGCCGCCTCGCCGGTAGTCCTCGCTCGACACCGCGTAGCCGAGCCAATCATTGGCGTGGGCGACCACGAACGGTACGCTGCCGTCCGGCGCCAGCGCGCGGATCGCAGAGCCCAGCGCCGCGGCCGGTTCGGCGGGCAGCGCGACCAGTCGGGCGTTGCCGACGCGCAGCGCGTGGAGCGGCGCGCTTTCCGACAGGAAGCCGGCGAGGCTTCTGCGCGTGAACGGGGCCAGCCACCAGAGGGCGCAGAAGCGCCGCAGGCGCACCGGCGGTGGCTCGATCCAGCGCTCCAGAACGCCAAGCCGGGCAGCGGCTCGCGGCTGGAGCGTCGCGGCCTGGCTCTCCACGGCTGAGGCCAGAGCATCGCCGACTTCGGTGGTCTGGCGCGCCTCGAGCGCGAGGTCGCCAGAGCCGATCTCGCCCAGCCCGCTGCTCGGTCCCTGGTCGCCGAGTGGCCCCGGAAGGAACAGCGCGCGCCAGCCGGCGCGTTCCAGCCGCGCGCGCGCCGCACCCACGTAGTCGGCTGAATAGCTGCGGCTGCTGCGCGAGCGCACCGTCGGGTGCATGCCGTAGGCAAAGAGCACGATCGGATCCCCTGCGTCGGGCTCGAGCAGGAGCACCGGGAGCTCGGTCTCCGCGGGTCCGTCGCGCCGCCGCCGGTTGACGGCGAGCGTGAGCGCGCCGGATCCGCTGGCGGCTCGCACCGGAGCGAGATCGGCGACGGCCTTCTCGAGTGCCGCGCGGGCCGCGTCCACGAGCGCCTCGCTCGTGCCCGGAACGTGCCCGCCGGCGGTGACGCGCTCTGCGAGGAAGCCCGGCATGTAGCCCCCGGGACCCGAGTGGGTGTGCGTGGCGACCAGCACCAGTGAGTCCACGCCGAGCGCCTGCCCGGGCGCGAGCAGGGCGTCGCGCAGGGCAGGGCGCATGATCACCAGGTCGAGCGCGACCAGCGCCACGCGCAGTTCCCCCTGGTCGAGCACCAGTGCGCGCGCTTGCGGCGGATCTGCCAGCTCCTGCGCCCGGCGGTCGCGCAGGCCGCCGTAGCCGGCCAGCGGTCCGTTCTCCGGAGCGGGCAAAGCGGACACCCCGAAGCCGGCGCGCAGCTCCTGAGCCAGCGGCGCACGGGCAGGCGCGGCCGACAGCGCGCAGGCCAGCAGCAGGCGGACGAGACGCGTCGCGCTAGTCCTGCCCGACACGCTCGCGCACGGCGCGCAGGTCGTCCCACACCGCCTGGCGCGTCTCGCGGGTGTACTGGCGCAGCACGTAGGCCGGATGCAGGGTCGGCATCAGCGGAACGCCGTTCCACTCCTGCCAGATTCCGCGCAGCTTGGTGATCGCGACGTTGCGCCCCAGCAGGGTCGACGTGGCGGGCTTGCCCAGGGTGACGATCACCTTCGGCTGGATCACCGAGAGCTGCTGCTCCAGAAACGGGCGGCAGGTGGCGACTTCGTCGAGCCGCGGGTCGCGGTTGCCCGGCGGGCGGCACTTCACGATGTTGCAGATGTAGACGTCTTCGCGGCGCCACTCCAGCCCTTCGATCATGCGCGTCAGCAACTCGCCGGCTCGTCCCACGAAGGGCCGGCCGCTGCGGTCCTCGTCGGCGCCTGGCCCCTCGCCCACGAAGACCACGCGGGCCTCGGGACTCCCCTCGCCGAACACGATGTTCTTGCGCTGCTTGCAGAGCCCGCAGCGCTGGCAGTCGCCGAGCTCGGTGCGCACCGCCGCCAGCGCCGCGGCCTTGGCTCCGGACGGCGTTGCCTTGACTCCAGACGGCGTTGCCTTGACTCCAGACGGGGAGGGCGGCTGCGCGGCGGCCGCGACCGGCGCGTCGGCAGGTCTGGGTGCAGTGGCGCGCGGCAGGTAGTCGACGCCGTCTTGGGAGAGGGCGACCAGGGTTTCGCGCAGCCGGCAGATGAGCAGGTCGCGGGCGGTCTGGCTCATTCGGCCGAGCCCGGCGCCGGTCGGTCGCGGAAGCCGTGGCGGATCAGGTCGATCTTGTCGAGCACCTCGAACTCGAACCCGGGATCGTTGGCGTCGTCATGACACGAGCCGCAGATCTGCAGCACCACGCAGCTGTCGCACTTGTCGGTGAG